>JAFQMA010000054.1 GCA_017414535.1 Clostridia bacterium
ACAGGACAAGAAGCTAGTGGAGCAAATCACCTCTATGGACGAGGACTTTGCGAAATGGTACACCGACATAGTTAAGAAAGCTGATTTAATAGATTATTCCAGCGTTAAGGGCTGTATGGTCATTCGCCCCTACGGCTACGCCATCTGGGAGAACATCCAGTCCCTGCTGGACGGCTATTTTAAGGCCTTGGGCCACGAGAACGTGTGCATGCCCATGTTCATACCCGAATCCCTCCTGCAGAAGGAGAAGGATCACGTCAAGGGATTTGCTCCCGAGGTAGCTTGGGTCACCCACGGCGGCAGCGAGAAGCTGGAGGACAGACTGTGCGTGCGCCCCACCAGCGAGACCCTGTTCTGCGAGCATTACGCCAACATCATCCATTCCTACCGCGACCTGCCCAAGCTCTACAACCAGTGGGTCAGCGTGGTGCGCTGGGAAAAGACCACCCGCCCCTTCCTGAGAAGCCGCGAATTTCTCTGGCAGGAGGGTCATACCATTCACGAGACTGCCGAGGAGGCCATTGCAGAGACCGAGCAGATGCTGAACGTCTATGCCGATTTCTGTGAAAAGGATCTGGCCATCCCCGTGGTGAAGGGCAGAAAGACCGAAAGCGACAAGTTCGCCGGTGCCGAGGCCACCTACGCCATTGAGGCTCTCATGCACGACGGTAAGGCCCTGCAGGCAGGCACCTCCCACTATTTCGGCGACGGCTTTGCCCGCGCCTTCGATATCGAGTACACCTCCCGCGAGAACAAGAAGGTCCATCCCTTCCAGACCTCCTGGGGCGTGACCACCCGTCTCATCGGTGCCATCATCATGACCCACGGTGACAACAAGGGTCTCAACCTTCCCCCCAGAGTAGCCCCCACCCAGGCCGTCATCATTCCCATCGCTCAGCACAAGGCAGGGGTCCTGGACGCCGCCGAGGCACTGAAGAACCGTCTTTCCGCCGTGGCCAGAGTAAGGCTTGACGACAGCGACAATTCCCCCGGATGGAAATTTGCCGAATACGAAATGAAGGGCGTGCCCGTGCGCGTGGAGCTTGGCCCCCGCGATATCGAAAGCGGCAATTGCGTGCTGGTGCTCCGTCCCAACGGCGAAAAGCGCGTGGTATCCCTTGAAAACGTGGAGGAGGAGCTGCTGAAGGCGCTGGAGGACGTGACCCGTATCCTCTACGAAAAGGCGCTGGAAAACCGTGAGAAGCACAGCTTCACCTGCACCACCACCGACGAGATCACCCGTGCGCTGGAGGAGAACGGCCCCGGCTTTATCCGTGCCGCCTGGTGCGGTGACGAGGAGTGTGAGGCAAAGGTGAAGGAGCTGACGGGTGTCGGCAGCCGCTGTATGCCTCTGGACGATCAGGAAAATATCACCGAGACCTGCGTTTGCTGCGGCAAGCCCGCCAAGCACCGCGTGCTGTGGGGTATCGCATACTGATATGATTCAAGAGATCCTTCGCTTAAAGAAAGAAAAGAACGCCCTGATCCTGGCGCACTACTACGCGCCCCTTGCCATCTGGCAGGTGGCGGACAGAGTGGGCGACAGCCTGGAGCTCTCCCGCGCCGCCGCCGCGGCCGAGGAGGAGCTGATCGTTTTCTGCGGCGTGCGCTTCATGGCGGAATCCGCCAAGATCTTAAACCCAAAAAAGAAGGTCATCCTGCCCGTGGCTGACGCGGGCTGTCCCATGGCGGACATGATCGAGGAGAAGGAGCTGGCCCGTCTGAAGGCCGAGCATCCCGAGGCCGCCGTCATCTGCTACGTCAATTCCTCCGCCGCCGTGAAGGCCCTCAGCGATATCTGCTGTACCTCCGCAGGAGCGCTGAAGGTGGCGGCAAGCCGCCCCGAGAAGGAGATCATCTTCGTGCCCGACCGCAACCTGGGTGCCTTCGTGGCCTCCCACTTCCCCGAAAAGACCTTCCACCTCATTGACGGGCACTGCCCCATTCACAACGCCTGCTCCGCCGCGGATATCCGCCGCGCCAAGGAGCTTCATCCCGCGGCCCTGGTGGCCGCCCATCCCGAATGCGGCGAGGGCGTGTCGGAGCTCAGCGATTTCGTGGGCTCCACCTCCGGCATTCTCGATTACTGCAAAAAAAGCAAGGCAAAGGAATTTATCATCGGTACGGAGGAGGAGATCGTTTGGGCCCTGACCAAGGCTTGCCCCGATAAGATCTTCCATCCCGCCAAGGACGGCTTCCTTTGCGCCGATATGAAGAAAAACACCCCCGAGGCGCTGTACCGCGCACTGGAAACGGAGGAAAACGAGATCCTTTTGGATGAGGACACCGTCACAGCCGCCGCCCGCGCCCTCGAGGCCATGATCCGTTTATAAAAAGAAGGCATAGTTCCATGAGAAGATACTTATATTCCGATCCCACCCCCTTGGAAGACCTCCCCACCGAGCAATTTGACGTGGTGGTGGTAGGCAGCGGCGTGGCAGGCCTTTACGCCGCCCTGCAGCTGGACGAAACGTACAAGGTGGCCGTTCTGACCAAATCCGACCTGCAGACCTCCAGCTCCTGGCAGGCACAGGGCGGTATTGCCGCCGTACTGACGGAGGAGGACGATTTCCGCCTCCACATGGAGGACACCATGACCGCAGGCGCGGGTCTCTGTAAGGAGGAGGCCGTGCGGGTGCTGGTGGAGGAGGGCCCCGAAAACATCCACACCTTAGAGGAGTGGAGCGTGCCCTTCGACTATAACGAATCCGGCCGCCTGATCTTGGGGCGCGAGGGCGGACACCGCCTGCGGCGCATTGCCCATTGCGACGGCGATGCCACGGGACGGGAGACCACCAAAAGGCTGGGCCAGCTCATCACCGCAAAGCCCAACGTCACCCCCTATTTCCGTCATCTGATGATGGATATCGTAACGAATGAAAGCGGTGTTTGCGGCGTCATCGTCTACGACGAGGCGGCGCGCCGTTACCTCTATTTTGCCGCTCCCAACGTCATTGTGGCCACAGGCGGCATCGGTCAGCTTTACACCCACACCACCAATCCCCGCGGCGCCGTGGGCGACGGCATGGCCTGCGCCATCCGTGCAGGTGCCGAGGTGGAAAACATGGAAATGGTACAGTTCCACCCCACCACCCTCATGGCAGGAGAAACGGAGGGACGGCTGTTCCTCATTTCCGAGGCCGTGCGCGGAGAGGGCGCCGTGCTCCGCAACGGACGGGGCGAGGCCTTTATGCAGGGCAAGCATCCCATGGCGGATCTGGCCCCCCGCGACATCGTGACCCGCAATATCTTAAAGGAATTGCGCCGCACGGGGGAGGATCGGGCCTATCTGGACTGCTCCCACATGACGGCGGAATTTTTCAGCCACCGCTTCCCCAACATTTCCCGCCGCTGCCTGGAGCTGGGCATTGAGCTGACGGGGGATTTCATTCCCATCCACCCCGCCCAGCATTATTTCATGGGCGGTATCAAAACGGATCTGGACGGCAGAGCCGGCGTGCCCGGCCTTTACGCCTGCGGTGAGGTCAGCTGCACGGGCGTGCACGGTGCCAACCGCTTAGCCTCCAATTCCATGCTGGAATGTCTCGTGTTCGGCAGACGCTGTGCCCGTGCCGTCGCAAAGGACGCCCGCAAGCAGAGCGGAGCTACCCCCGCCCTGCCCGAGCGCCGCGCGCCCGTTCGCCTGTCGCAGGAGGAAAAGCGCTCCGATCGCAAAAAGCTGCGCCGCATCATGAACCATGCCTTCGGGCCCGTGCGCCGCAGGGGCGAGATGCAGTACGGTCTGAAGGAGCTTTGCACCCTCATGGAAAAGTATGAAAGCGTGTCCTGCGAGGACGAGAGCTGTGCCGAGCTTTGTAATATGACGCGGGTGGCCTTTGAGATCGCCCGTGCCGCCGAGGCCAGAAAAGAAAGCGTCGGCGCCCATTACGTTGAAGAATAAAAGGAGAGAGCCATGCGTGATCTTGCCCTTTACGAGCTGATCGAAAAAAGCCTGAAGGAGGATGTGGGTACGGGCGATATTACCACCCTATCCACCATTCCCGCCGATAAAAAAGCCAAGGGCCGCTTTCTTGCCAAGGAAAACGGCGTTCTCTGCGGCATGGACGTGTGCCGCGCCGTCTTTGACTTTGTGGATCCCACCGTCGTCTTTATCGCCCACGCCACCGACGGCGCCGCCGTCAAAAAGGGCGACGTTCTGGCGGAGATCTCAGGCAATGCCCGCAGCATCCTCACGGGCGAGCGGCTGAGCCTCAATCTCCTGCAGCATATGTCGGGCATTGCCACCCGCACCGCCGAGGCGGTGGAGAAGGTGGCGGGCACCAAGGCGAGGATCGCCGATACCCGTAAGACCACCCCCGGTCTGCGCGTGCTGGAAAAATACGCAGTAAAGTGCGGAGGCGGCTCCAATCACCGCTTCAATTTGGCAGACGGCGTTCTCATCAAGGATAACCACATCCGTGCCGCCGGCAGTATTACCGCCGCCGTGACCATGGCCCGTGCCAACATCCCCCACACCCTGAAGATCGAGGTGGAGGTGGAGTCCTTCCCCGAGCTGGAGGAGGCCTTGGCCGCAGGCGCCGATATTATCATGCTGGATAACATGAGCTGTGCCGATATGAAAAAGGCCGTTTCTCTGGTGGCAGGCCGCGCCCTCACCGAGGCCAGCGGCAACATGGGCGAGCGTGACCTGCGCGAGGTTGCCGAAACAGGCGTTGACATCATTTCCATCGGTGCCCTCACCCACTCCGTCAAGGCCCTGGACATCAGCCTGAAATTCGAGTTTTAAGACTTTTCTTGGAAAACCCTTTTTTGCGGGGGAGGACCTTTTGCAAAAGGTCTCTCCCCCGTACCCCCACCCCAAAATCCTTTAGTTTTTATATTTATATAAAAAAAGAGGCCTTTCCGAATTTCGGAAAGGCTTCCTTAACGTTTGCGAAGCAAACACATCATTAGGGCAAAAGCCCGACATCATTCCTCATTAGGCCGCATGGCCGACATCATTAAAAAAGGAGCCCTCGGGCTCCTTTTCCCGCCTTCCCCGGTGGGGGTTTGGGGTAAGTGACACCCCGCAAGGGAAAGCTTTGCGCCGCCCGAGCGGCTCGGTGGAACTTATGCGAAGGGGCAATGCCCCGTAGAAGACCGCTTGCGGTGGATGAGGTCGCCTCAAATAATCGGCTTTGCGGAGCAAAGGCTTCCTTCACGTTTGCGTAGCAAACGCATCACTTGCCCGCAGGGCAAACATCACGGCGGTACAGCCTCCACATCACGCGGGCATTCGCCCGTGCATCATTAAAAAAGGAGCCCGAGGGCTCCTTTTTTGCTCTACCACCAAGCCAAAGCGTAGTAGGTGGCGCGGGGCGAGCCCTCGCAATCCGTTCATCGGAACGCGTGTTCTGGAGAATTGTTTATGCTTTGATTTTTAAATCTTCAGTAACGCCGGAAATTGCCATTGCTGAGGTGGAAATAATTATGGCCAAAAGTAGAACCATTGCAATTCATTTCTTGTATTGAAACAGAGTAAGCCTCCTTTGCTTTTGATACAAGGGAATATAAAATTGAATTTTAAAAGTTCAGAGCTTCTTCGGGAAATTTTCCGTTAATAAAACCGTCAAGGTAAAGCGTAACGTCCGCTTCGTTTTCCACTGAGATTCCCGCCGCGGTCTCGATCAGAACAGTCCAGTGATTAATGTCGGCGGTTAATCCACCGGGTGAAAGAGTATGAATACCAATGGAAAGAGAACCGTTCGTTTCTTGCCTGACAAAATCCGTGGAAAACCGATAGCTACCGCTACTGGCAAAAAGCGTTACCAAGATTAGGGTATGCTCTTCAAAATAAGACGAATCATAGGGCTCAATCAGCTCGGAATCTTTATCAAGAGCAGAACAATACTGTTGTAGCTCTTCTGCTGAGTGGATCACCTTGACCGACGGGGAACGACCGGGTGATTTTATAAAACTTTTTTCATGCTTCGTGGATGAAAAAAGCAGTTCCGTTGGTTTTCCTTTGGCTGCCGGCATACCCGTCACGGTAAACTCTGTCCACGTTTCTGCAGACTCTTTTGGTGTATCAGGATCACCTTCTAAAAGATCTACTGCAACGAGACGGTAAGTTCCATTTTCAAAAAGATTAAAAGCATCTGTGATACCAATGAAGTGGTGTCCGTCTCCGTTACACACATACGTATGCGAGTATTGATCAGGAACATTGTATTTTATAAAATCTTCCCATTCTTCACCTCTTTGCTGTTGTACCAAAAAAACGGGAAAAAACCCTTGATGAAAGACTGAGCTTTGGTAGGTGAAGGAAAACCACGCTTCTTCTGCAGTCCAACGGTGGTCGGTGATTTGAAGTATAACACCTTCCACGCTTGATCCGCTCTCCCCGATCTCGATGGTCGGGACTTCGGGCGCGGCGGGGGTGGTTTCGGGGACGGTGGCGGTAGCCTGCGGCTCTGCAGCGCAGGCAAAAAGGGAGGGCAGCAGCAAAATCCCCACTAAAAATAAGGCAAACATTCGTTTCATTCCGTGTCCTCCTTTCAAAAAGAAAAAGCCCGCAGCGATCCGCTACGGGCGTTCATCCAAAAAAGACGTTTGTTCGGCGGCGGATGAACGATCCCCCGAGCCGAAAAAGCTTCCTTACCCATATTATAGCAGATCTGCTTGTGAATGTCAATGATTTTTCACATTTTCCGTTTGCCTTCCCCGGAGGGGGTTTGGGGTAAGTGACACCCCGCAAGGGCAAGCTTTGCTCCGCCCGAGCGGCTCGGTGGAACTTATGCGAAGGGGCAATGCCCCGTAGAAGACCGCTTGCGGTGGATGAGGTCGCCTTAAAAAATTGGCTTTTGCTCCTGCAAAAGCCTACCTCAATATTTGCGAAGCAAATACATCATTAGGGCAAAAGCCCGACATCATTCCTCATTAGGCCGCATGGCCGACATCATTAAAAAAGGAGCCCTCGGGCTCCTTTTTCATTTCATGCGAAACAGCTTTTTCAAAAGGCCCCGCAGAAAGCCGGGGCTTTTCCATACGTAGATCTTCATACTGCGCCTCCTTTTAGCACTTTGAAAACAAGACTCCCGCGGTGACGATCACCGCCGCCTCCAGCACGATCAGTGCGGCATCGGGAAGAAAGCAAGCCACCAGAATACCCAGTCCGAAGGCCACCACGCTCATACCCATGCTCTTTGATTTTGAAACCATGTCCTCGTCTCCCTTGTCTCTTTGCTTTCATTGTATGCAGAAAAGGAGAAAAGGTTTCCCCTTCTTAAATTTTTCTTTTCCGCATACACTTTTTCCGAGGTGATGGCATGAAAAAAGAAAAAAACACTCCGCCCCTTCCTCCGTCCACCGTGGCAGGCTCGGCAGAGACCCCCTTCGGCACGGTACGCTTCCGGCGCTACGGCGGAAAGCTCGGAGAAACTGCCCCCGTGGCCTATTCCATCCGTCTCCCCGAGGGGGAGGGGCTGGGTCAATGGAACGCCCTTGCCCCAAGGCTTGCCACTGCCTATCTTTCCTATTTAGAGAAGGAAAGCCGCAAGGGAACGCGAAACGTGTGGTTCGGTGGGCTGGAGGGTGAGGTCACCGAGGAGGGTATCCTCCTCTCCGCCGCCTTCTGTCCCTTTGAGGAGCGCGCTTTCCGCCCCGTAGCCCGCCTGACCGTCGAGGAAAACGGGCTCCTTTCCGTCCGTTTCATAAAAAAGAGAGGCTGGAGGCGCACTCTATAAGGAAGTGCGCCTCAGTTATATTCGCCTTACGGCGAGTTATATTGCTTCGCAGTTATATTTGGGCTTCGCCCAAGTTATATTCGCTTTGCGAGTTCTATGGCGAATATAATATAACTAAAACCGCAGGTTTTAATATCACTTTGCCGATAGGCAAAATAACACTGTGAGGCCTGTCTCACAATATCACTTGTTATTATCTTTGAGATAGGTTAAATTTAAAACATCCATTTTCGTTACGCACCTTTTGGAAGTGCGTAACCCACTATGACACTTTCAGTCTGAAAGTGTCATTTTTTATGCAAAAAGAAATTAGGGAGAACACTTCTTTACGAAGTGTCTCCCTGATGCCTCTCTTTTTTTACCGATCGCGCTTTGCCCAAGCCTCGGCGTCCCGCCAAGGGCAGTCCTCGGGCCAATCGGATCGGCTCTCCCGACCCGGGGCCCCCCTCTCCCAAGGCATGACCACTGCTTCCCGTGCCTCGGGCTCGGCCGCGGCAGAGATCTCGGCTCTGCCCGTCAGGGTAGGCAGGCATCCGTTTTCCACAGCCCGACGGAAGGTGGCGATGCGGGTGCGGGTGTTCCTTCCCGCAATGCCGTCGGCGGCAAGCCCCGTCAGCCGCTGAAATACCGTCACGGCGTTTTCCGTAGCCCTGCCGAAATCTCCGTCCGCCACAAGGCGCGGCAGGGGCGCCAAGGCACGACGCACCGTATTGAGGGAATTTTGCAGAGCCAGAACGTCCGCGCCCGAGGAGCCGTAGCGCAGGACCCGTCCCGTCACGGCACTGCCGTCCTCCAGGCAATCCGAGGCCACAGAGCCGAACACCCGCCCCAGCGCCGTCCAGGTCTGCCGACCCACGATGCCGTCCGTATCAAGACCGAAGATCCGCTGAAATTCCCGCACGGAATTTCTCGTGACCGTACCGAAAACGGAATCCTCCTCCACCCGCGGGACAGTGGGAAACACGGGGCGAACACGGTTAAGGAGCCGCTGCACGTACAAAACGTCCTCCCCCGAGGAGCCCCGCCGCACGGGAGAGCCGGGGTAAGGGCGAATGGTAATGGTGCCGCCCTCGGTCACATCCAGATACACCGCGATAATACGGTTCCAGGTATTCTCCCCCACCACCCCATCCACAAAGAGGCCGTAGTACTCCTGAAAGGCCCGCACGGCGTTTTGAGTGGAATTGCCGAATCTGCCGTCCACCGCCACGTCCCGCAAAAAGGGGTTGAAGGCAGCCACGGTCTTTAAATAAAACTGCAGGGTCTGCACCGCCGTGCCCGTATCGCCGAAGGAAAGAATGCCGGGGAAGGAGGTATCGTCGTACTGAGGCCGCTCCCCCTCACTGTTCAGCTCCGCCAGCTTCTTTACCGCCACGTAGATATAGGAAATGCGATACCAGGTGCTCTTTCCCACCACCCCGTCCGCCGTCAGATCGAAAATGCGCTGAAAGGCAAGCACGGCCGCCCGCGTTTCCGCACCGAAGACCCCGTCCACACGGGTGATGGCGGGAATGGCGGGATAATTGACCCGAATGCGATTCAGCTGCTGCTGGATGGTACGCACCGCCTGCCCCGAGGAGCCCACCCGCAGGGGAGAGCCGGGGTAGCTTTCGGGAATGGAACGGATCTGATCGGTGGAGGCCAATTCCACGTTGCCGTAATAGAACTGCAGGATCTCCAAGGGAGAGAGCCCCTCCTGCGCCAGGCTCACCGTGCCCCATTGGGAAAGGCCCGCACAGGTGACGGTACTGCCGTTGCAGTATTCTGCAAAATAGGGATCGATCCTGCCGGGGCGGCGGATATATTCGTTGAAGATCTCATCCACGATCCGCTCGATGCTCTCGTAGATATTGCGTCCGTAAACGTAGTACTGATCGTATGCGGTGGAATTGGTAATATTGAAATTGTACCCGCGGGAGGGATACCATTCCGTGAAGATGCGGTTGAGGGCAAGGCTGATCTGGCAGAGGATATTGGCCCTCAGGCTGGCCGCGGGCCAGGTAGGATAGATCTCGCTGGAGGCAACGTTTTTGATATAATCCACGAAATTGACCGTCACGTTGGAGGCGGCACTGTTCGGCGCGCCCAGATGCACGGTGATTCGCTCGGGAATAAAAACGCCCGTCAGCACCCGCTCCGTCCCCGTTGGAGCCTCCCGCTCGGGGGCCACGTCGCTGCGCAGGCCGTGGGGGCCGATGTCGTATTCAATGACGTCGTCAAGGCTCTGCCCCCGCGGGATCATCTCCACGGGCAGACGGCTCGTTTCCCCCGCAAAGATCTGAATACCGCGAATGAAAAAGCTGTAAAAGCCCTCGGCGGTGATGCGGGCATCCACCGTGGAATAGGGCAGCGCCTCCCCGGGGGCAAGGGACAGACTGCGGGCAGGGGCATCAATGAGAAATTCGCGTGAAACGCCCGACGTGGCCGTGCTCGTCTCCGCCTCTCCCAAGCTCTCCCCCGCAGGGGTAAAGACCTCCACCCGCGCGTTGCCTACGGGAAAGGCGGAGCTGGCGGAACGAACGGTAAAAAACAAACTACCTTGTGGCATAAAAATCTCCTTTCAAGCAATGCTTTCTCTCCATTTTATGAAAAAATGGGGTTTTGGTTCAAAAAAATGGTTTTTGCTCCACGCCGAATTGACAAAAGGAGCGCGAAATGCTATGATAAATCCGTAAAATTTCTCATTCGGAGGGTGCTATGGCTTCACAAAAATCCACCGAGCTGCGCAGTATCATCTACGCGGCGGTTTCCTTGGCACTGTGTCTGGTGCTCCCCTTTTTGACGGGCAATATTCCCGCCATCGGTCAGCAGTTCGCCCCCATGCATTTTCCCGTGCTTCTCTGCGGGTATCTGGCAGGCCCCCTGTGGGGCGGTGTAGTGGGCGTTGTCGCCCCCTTCATGCGCAATCTGCTCTTCGGTGCGCCCGTTCTGTATCCGCAGGCCATCCGCATGGCCTTCGAGCTGTGCGTTTACGGCGCGGCGGCAGGGCTCTTCTATCGGTATCTGCCCAAAAAGCCCTTGGGTGTTTACGTTTCCCTTTTGTGCGCCATGTTCTTTGGAAGACTTTCCTGGGCGCTGGCGCAGTTCATCCTCAGCGTGCTGGACAAGACACAGCCCTTCTATCCCGAGCTGGTGGTGACCCAAACGGTCA
Source organism: Clostridia bacterium (assembly GCA_017414535.1). Taxonomy (GTDB): domain Bacteria; phylum Bacillota; class Clostridia; order Oscillospirales; family SIG627; genus RGIG5579. The sequence goes on from JAFQMA010000054.1 coordinate 10,837, forward strand.
CAAGCTCCCTCTACGGCATCCTCATCCAGATCGTTCTCATCCCTCCCTTAGTGCTGGCCCTGCAACGGGCCAAACTCATTACCAAATATTGAAAGAAGGCCTCCCATGAAAGCCACCAAACAAGAGATCTCCCGGATCGACCGCCTTTACGGCGAGCGCCAGCCCTTCTTCGGCGAGCTGCACGACCATTCCGTCATCGGTGACGGAAAGTGCACCCTGGCCCAGTGGAGGCAGGGCATGGAGGAAAAGGGCATCGACTTTGCCACCATTGTGGATCACCGCATCGTGGAGCACATGTACCACCACGATTTTATCGACGGCCTGTTCCTGGGCGGCACCGAGCCCGCCACCCGCATTCTGGATATGCCCGGCGAGATCGCCTTTGACGGTAAGATGCACTACAACATGATCCATCACGATCCCGAGGCCATCCGCACCATTTACAAGGAATTTGAGGAATACAAATACGCAGGCGGCATCAAGGATAAGGCCTGCTACCCCTATCCCCGCTTCACCCGTGAGCGCTTCAAGATGATCGTGGATCGCCTTTACGAGCTGGGGGGCTTTCTCGTGCACCCTCACCCCTCCAGCAAAATGAAGTCCGACGATCCCACCGATTACTGGTTCATCGACGGCATGGGCATCGAGATCCGCAACACCTATCAGCACGACCGCTTCGAGTGGCAGAGACAGAAGGACTACGAGGTCTGGACCAATCTTTTAAAGGCGGGCAAGCGGGTGTTTGCCACCTTCGGCTGTGACGAGCACGATGTCCCCTCCGACCGCAATCTCAATACCCTCTACGCCACCCGCCGCAGCAGTAAATGCTATCTGGACGTGCTGAAATCGGGCGATTTCAATACGGGCGCCGTGGGCATTCAGATGTGCGTGGGTGAGACCACCATGGGCGGCAAGACCTCCTTTGAGGGTCAGCGCCTCATCGTGCGCGTGGGCGATTTCCACCGCTCCGTTCTGAAGCAGGCCCCCACCCTCCGTCTGGAGCTATACGCAGGAGAAAAGCGCATTTACAAGGCCCCTGTCCCGCTGGGTGAGACAAAGTATTTCGCCTTTGACCTGAAGGCCGATGCCCCCTACGTCCGCGTGGAGCTGCGGGACAGCGCAAACGGCGGCTACCTCATTGCCGCAGGAAACCCCATCTGGAACGAGCTCTGACCCTTGGAGGATCATACCATGACACAGAAAAAAGCCGCCGTATTCGTGATGCTGGGCCAATCCAACGCCGTGGGACACGGCGTTCCCATGGAGGAGAAGGACAAGCTCCTCACCCCCATGAAAAACGTTTTCGGCCTCAGCCGCGAGAAAAATCAATCCTTTGATCACACCGCCCTTTTCTGGGAGGGCTACCGAAGCTTTGGCATGAATCTTGCGGAGGAGCAGGACAACACCTATTCCGTACCGAACCTTTTGGCCACCCTATGGCAGAAGCATATTAACGAGGGCAACGCCCTCGGCCTGCCCGACCTCTATATCGTCCAGATCGCCATCGGCGCCCAGGGCATTACGGAGGGCTATATGTGGCACCCCGACCGTGAAAAAAGGCTGATTCCCGGAAAGCTGGGCACGGTGGATATTTCCCTTTATCCCTTCACCTGCCATATCTTCTCCCTTCTCAGAGAAAGCTTTGCCGCGCGGGGTATGGATTTTGAGGTCATGGGCATCCATTGGCGCGGGGGCGAGAACGATATGTACGCCGAGACAAAGCGCGAGTATCTGGAGGAGCATCTGGAGGGGCTTTACACCCGCATGATCACGGATTTTGACGCATTACTTGACACTCCCCCCTTCGTGTTCCATCTTTTGGCCTGCCCCGACCGCACCCTGGACTGCGATCCCACGGGCTACAGCCTGAAGAATATGCTCTATATCAACTCCGTTTTCGAGCTTCTTTCCCACAAGCGGGAAAACGTTTCCGCCTTCGACGTGCGCAATTGCCCCTATTTTGTTCCGGGCGTGCGCGGCAACGGCATTTTCATGGAGGACGTGGTGCACTTCACCCCCGAGGTCAACCTCTGGGTGGCGGAGCAGATCCTCAAGGCCTACGCAGAAAAGTAAAAAGAGTTTTTTTGCGGGGGAAACCTTTTTCTTGGGAGAGGCTTTTTCGGCAAAAAGCCCCTCCCAAACCCACCCCAAAAACTTTTGGTTTTTATTTTTTATTTCTCTGTTACATACCGTTACAACATACCGTTGTAGGGGCAAGCTTCGTTCGCCCGTCACAAAACAAATCATTGTTTTTCCGCCAAGCAAAAAATTTGCACAAGGCAGGAACGATTTTTTCGTTGCTTTTTTCTTTCCCAAAGGGATAGACGAAAAGCGATTTTTTTGTTATACTGAAAAAAGAATAAAAGGAAGGAGGATCCGCCATGCCAAGACCCGCGCCCGAAAGAAACGGCGAAAGCCGTGCCAAGGCCCGTCCCGCACCCAAAAGGAAGCCTCTTTCCCCCGAGGAAAAAAAGCGCCGCGCCGAAGCGGCAAGGCTGGAGAAGGAACGCCGCGCGCAGGAAAAGCTCCTTCGCCGCGCACGTCGCCGTGCCCTCTTTATCGCAAGCCTTGCCACCGCGCTGGTGTTCGTGGTCCTCTATTACGTTTTCGTGGGTGTCAGCATTGCCACCCGCCCCGACGGCAGGGAGGACGCCCTCCCCGTGGTGATCTACCGCGGCACCGCCTCCAAGGAGGAAGCCCGTCTGGAGGTAGAGGAGGTCTATTTCAAGGGGAATTATTACCTGCCCCTGACGGTGCTGGAGCCTTACGTTGCCGTAACCGAATTCGGCGATCACAGCACCCGCTCCTTTTCCCTTTCCGACGGCGGCTACGCCACCTTCTATCTCAACAGCTGCGATGCCCTGATCTGCGGTGTGCGCGTGTCTCTGGAGGGCGAGAGCTTCGTCAAGGACAACGTGCTCTATCTCCCCGCAGATTTCTATCGGGATAAGATGAACTGCTTCACCTTTGAAAAATCCACCGCGCTGGCCGCGTGGGTCTTCACCTTCCGCGAGGAAGTGACGCCCGCCTTCCGCATGGCGGCGCAGAGCCCCGCCGAGCGCATCCCCTACCAGCCCGCCTACGACCAGACCCCCGTCACCCCGCCTCAGGCATGAGAATAAAAGATCAGCCCAAGTAACAAAGCGTTACTTGGGCTTTTTATTTGCTATGGGCTCTATTCCAAAGGCAGCTCCACGGTGCGGCGCAGGGCAAAGGAGTAAAGGCAGAGCCTTGTGACGCGCTTGCCCTCAAAGGCCTCTACGCAGGGACGGTACAGGCGAAGCTGAGCGCCGTGGCGCTCCCGCAGGATCGCTTCTCCGTCCTTCTCTTTGACCCGATCGGTCTTGAAGTCCACCAGCGTCAGGGTGCCGTCGGCATTTTCGAAATACAGGTCCACCACGCCCTGCACCATGACCTCACCCTCCCGATCAAGGAAGGTGCGGGCAGGCAGAAGCACGTTGAAGCGCTTTTCATGCACCACGTAAGGGCTCTTTTTCACCTCGGCGTACAAGGGCGAGCGGAAAAAGGAGGCCAGGGTCTCCCGATCCACCAGCTCTGCCGTATCGGGGGCAAGATAGCCCTCCGCCACAAGGCGGGAAAGCTCTCCCTCAAGGTCTGCCTCACCGCGGGCCAGATCCATAAACTGCACAGCCTCGTGCATGGCAGTGCCGCGGGCGGCGGCAGAGGGGCGCAAGCGGCCGTCCTTCAGCTCCCGCAGGGGGGTCAGGAACAAAGCAGGCTCCTCGTCCTCCTCACGGGCTTGGCTGAGGATCTCGGAAACGGAAAGCTTCTTGGGTAAAAGCTCGTCCTCCTGCTCCTCGTAGCGAAAATTCAGATAAGGCAAAAGCTCCTCCACGGAAAAGCTCTCCTCCGCCCCCTTTTCATCCGTCGCCGCAGGAAGCTCCGTAGGCACGGCACTTGCCTCGGAGGGGGTCATCATAATCACCCGAAGGCCCTCTCGCCTGCCCTCCTTCATGGTAACGGCGCATTGCTGCAAAGCAGGATCGTCCGACAGGCAGGGGAGGATCAGCTCCATGGGACAGCTCGCCTCATTCACCGACTGCACGGCAAAGTCAAGATCCGGCCTTTCGCGGCAGAAGGTAAACAGCGCCGTGGCAAGGCTTTTGGGATCCCGCAGGGAGCCCGTCAGGATCAGCTTTTTCTCGGCGCGGGTCATGGCCACGTACAAAACGCGCTTATCCTCCTCCAGCGACTCCCACCTAAGATCTACCGCGGCGGCACGAACGTAGGGCGAGCGGTAGCGCAGTCTGCCCTCCTCCCGAGGGAGCAGAGGCACCACGCCAAGCCGCGTGGACAGAACCAGAGGCTTCGATTCATCCTCACGGTTAAAGCGCCCCGACAGGAAGGAAACGAATACGATGGGAAACTGCAGTCCCTTGGATCCGTGAATGGTCATCAGAGAAACGCCCACTCTTGCCGTATCGGCAGATTCCATATCCTGCCGCTCCAAAAAACCGAGAAAATCGGACAAGGTCACGGCATCCGCCGCCTCGGCGCGGCGGGCCGCGGCGATCAGAGCGGGAAACAGCTCCGCACCGCCTGCGGCGGCGTAGATCTCCCCGATGCCAAGGCTGTGGTATAAATGAAAAAGAAAGGCGGAAAAGCTCATTTCGCGGCTCTTCTTGCGCCACTGAGTAAAGATCTCCAAAAAGTCACGGCAACGACCGGCGTATTCTCCCTCCCCCTCGGCGGCAAGGCGCAGCGCCGTATAGAAGGGCACCTTCCGTTTGAGCTTACGGATACGGTAAAGCTCGTCGGAGGAAAAGCGGAACAGAGGCGAGGACAGAGTGGCAAGCAGAGGCACGTCCCGATCGGGATTGTCCAGCGCCCTCAGGAAGGAGGTCACAAAAAGATATTCGCGGCTTTCCTTCACGTCCTCCTCAGGTCCTACGGTGCAGGGGATGCCGCGGTGGCGCAAGGCGGCGCGCACCGGCGCAAGCTGACTGTTTTTCCGACAGATCACCGCAATATCCTTCGGCTCAAAGCGTGTTCCGTCATCCCGCAGGATCTCTCCCAGCAGGATCGAGCGAATGCGCTCGGCTATGACCGCGGCCTCGCCGTTTTCCTCCATGGCCTCCGCCGCCTCCTCGGGCTCGTCCGCCCAAACGGTGCAGCTCCCCTCCTCGGGCACGGCAAAGATCAGCTCCGCCTCCTGCTCCGTCACGGGGAGAGACGACACCTTGGCATGGCGCAGCTCGTCGTTTTTCTGATAAAGGGAATCGTCCCTTCTGCCGTCCATCATGATGCGGAACACACGGTTGACCAGGTCGATCACACTTTTGTCACTGCGATAATTCTCCGAAAGGAAGATCTTCTTCGGCTTCCCGTCGGTGCAGGCAGGGTCGTAGTCCCCCAGCTGATTCTTATAACGACTGAAAATAGAGGGCTCCGCACCGCGGAAGCGGTAGATGCTCTGCTTGGGATCCCCCACGAAGAACAGATTGCTCCCCGAGGAAAGACAGCGGAAGATCAGGTCCTGCACGCGGTTGGTATCCTGATATTCATCCACAAAAACAGCCTGAAGCTCCTCGGAAAGAGAACGGGCAAGCGCCGTGGGCACGAATTCTCCGTCCCTCTCCTCGGCCACCAGCCTTAAGGTGAGCCGCTCCAGATCCTTATAATCCACAAGGCCCCTTTCCCTCTTGGCTTGGGTAAAGCGTCGGTCGATCCCCTCCATCAGCACAAAAAGCTCCTCGCAAAGGGCGGCACTTTCCAATGCCTCCTCGGCAAAGCTCTCCCCGCATCGGGCAAGATAATGAAGCTCCTCCTTCAGAGGCGTCTTGATCTTTCTGTTGTGCAGATCCTGCAGGCTCTTTTTCAGGGCGGCCTCTTCCTCATCCGTCAATCCCCTGATCTGGGGAAGATTCTTCTCAAAGGCGCGGTCAAAGATCTCCTGCGCCTCGGAAAGAGCACGCCTGCCCAGGGCCTCGGCACACTGCCGCAGGGCCTCTCCGCGCGCGGAGAAAACGGTGCAGTAGAGTCCCACGAAGGGATACTCCTCCAGCCCCCGTCCCAAATAGGAAAGCAGGGCTCCGTGATAGCGCAATTTCTTCTGAAGCCGCTCGGACAGGATCTGTCCCGCACGGGTATCGAGGAAATCGGTTGCACCTTCTCCCTCCCGCCGCAGGCGAGCGGCCTCCTCCCGCAAGGCATCGATGCCCTTGGGATAGGCGCCGCATTTTTCCAGCAGAGCCAAAGCGTGCTCCAGCACGCCGTCGTTGTTACGGGCACTGCCCAGCAGACGGCAAAGGGTGTATCGAGGCCCTCTTTTATCGGGGTCCGCCAAAAATTCCTCCAGCGCCTCCTCGGCGGCGGCCGTAGCCAAAGGTGCAGTCTCGGCGGGGTCGGCAATGCGAAGCTTTTCCGGCAATCCCAGCTCCTTGCGAAAGCGACGGATCAGCTGAAAAGCAAAGGAATGAATGGTAGAGATCTGCGCCCCGGGCAAGCGGAACAGCTGGCGCGCCAGATGCCGGTTTTCGGGATCCTTCGCCAGGGCCTCACTGAGCCCGTCGTACAGACGGGAGGAAAGCTCCGCCGCGGCGGCACGGGTAAAGGTCACCACCGCCAGCCGCTCCACGTCCACGCCGTCCGGCTCGGACAGAAGACCGATGAGTCTGGCCGTCAGAACGCTGGTCTTACCGCTGCCTGCCGCCGCACTGACCACAAGGTTCATTCCCTTTGCCTGCAGGGCCTTTTTTTGGTTTTCACTCCAGATCTTGGCCATGGCTCATTCCTCCTCTCCGAAGATCTCTTCGGCGGGTACGCCGAAGCGATAGGGCCGCTCCGTACACCGTCCGTTTTTACAAAGGGCCTTCATCTCGCAGTACCTGCAGGGATCCAGCTTTCGTCCGTCCTTCAGGGGCTCCGCCTCGATGCGGCCCTCCTTCAGCTCTTGGGTCAGACGGATGAAGTCCCGCTCCACCTTTTCCTTTAATTTGCCGAGCCGCTCCAGCGTGATCAGGCCCTTGACGCCGCGGGGAATGTATTTTCCCTTGCCCGTGGGATCCTGCGCGGCCAAAAGCTCCTCGTCGTCCAAGAACAGACCGTTTACAGACAGCGCGGCGTAGGGCTTTTCCTTTTTTTCCTCCAGCTCCCTGCGGCTCTTTACCGAGATAGAATCATCCAGCCCGTTCAGATACAAAATACCCGCAGGCAAGGGATGGACCGTCTCGTCCCCCTGCCGAAAGCCCACCTGCCACAGAGCGAAAAGATACAGAAGCATCTGCATGCTCAGTCCGTTGGCTACGTTGTTCAGGGAAAATTCCTTTCCGCCCGTTTTGTAGTCCACCACCCGCACAAAGGGGGTGCCGTCCTTCTTTTTATAAAGATCCACGCGGTCGATATCACCGGTCAAAAGCAGGCTTCTGCCGTCCGGCAGAGGCAGGCTGTAGCACGATGCCAGATCCTCCAGATCCTTTTCAAAGAAAATAGGCGTAAAGCCCGTCTCTGCCGATTCCTCGGCAAGATAGCGCAAAAGCAAAAAGCAGCTTTTTTCCAGAAGGGCTGCAAGATAGGCGATCCGCTCCCCCTTTACCGAGCACGCCAGCTCCTCCATGGCCTCGCGGCAGGCGCCCTTGCCTCTCTCCTCCAGCTCCTCGGGAGAAAGCTCGCACAAACGGCGCCCCTCGGCGGTCACAGCACCCAGCACCTTTTCCAGCACCCGATGCACGAAGGTACCCGCATGGTTGGAGCCAAAGCTTGCCTTGCCCGTTTCCTTTGCATCCAAAAGATATTTGGCGTAGAAGCTGAAGCGGCAGTTACTGTAGGTATCAAACTTGGAATAGCTCATTCTCACGTCGGAGTCTACGAAGGGAAGCTCGCTCTCCAGGCTGAATTTTTTCTTCAAATGAGCCTTGGCCGCCGCGGTCTCCGCCAAACGGCGTGCAAAGCGCTCCTCACGGGCCAGCGCTTCCTCCAGCTCCCGCAAAAAAGGCGCCTCCTTATCCTTGCGCCTTGCCCAATAGCGCAGGGCATCCTCACGGAAAACGGGGGGCGAGGAGGCACTGTCGAAGCGCTCCGCGGTAAGCGCGGGAAACAGGGCGCAAAGCCTGCCCGCAAATACGCTCATGGAGCCCTTATCTCCCTCCTCGGGCGCCTCCGTCACAAAGGACAGGCAGATCTCCTCCGAGGGGGTCGTCAGGGCAAGGTAAAAGAGAAAGGTCTCACGGGCGCGGTCGGTCTCACTGCCCATGGTAGCAAAGCCCTTCTCCTCCAGGAAGGCACGCTCCGCACGGGTGATCCGACCCATTCTTTCCCCGTTCTGAGGGAATACACCCGCATTGAGATCGGGTAAAAACAGAACCTTCGGCTCGGCACGGTGCAGTCCCAAAAGACCGATCTGCACCCGATCCCGCCCGGGCGGGATGGCGCCGGGCAGGTCCCGACGAAAGGCCAATTCAAGATAAGAAACAAATTCCTTGGCGCCGCAGCTGACCCCGCCCAAGGCGGCGGACAGCTCGTCCAGTGCCGCAAGAGTGGCATTCCAGCTGCGAAGGATGTCACCGGCACGGTCGTAATCACCACGCGCCTTGGCCTCCTCAGCCAAGTCCTTCAGCACACGCTCGGAGCCCAAGCGAGTCAGCACCCCCACAAGAGAGGCCACCTTCTCCGCCACGGTTCCCACGCTGAGGGCCATGGCAAGTTGAGAAAGGGGCGTGAACACGGCGTGCTTGGCACGGTTCACCTTCTCCAGCTCCTCGTAGTCGGTCTTGTAAAATACACCGTAGCCCGAAGGATTGTAAACGAAATCCAGCCCGTCGATCCATTGGGAGCCCGACAGAGACCAGGTAGCGGCGTATTTTTCCAGCAGGAAAAGCTCCTCTTCGTCGTGGGATAAAAGGGCGTGCTTCAAAAAGGCACGCACCGCGCTCTCCCGCGCATCCCCCGCGGCGATACGGCAGGCCAAAAGCACCGTGCGGGCAGCCGAGCAGGAGGCAAGGGGCTTTTTTTCCTCACAAAAGGCGGGAATGCCCCGCTCCTCCAGCGTCAGCGCAAGGGTAGATGAGATCGCCCCGTCGCGGGACAGCACGGCAATGTCGCTTCGCCGTTTTCCCTCGGCCAAAAGGCGGCCGATGCGGCTTGCAATAAAAAGGCTCTCCTCCTCCGGCGAGGCGCAAGACACCAAACGAATGCCCCGCGGCACCTCCTTGCGGGGCGGCGCGTAGGAAAGAAGGTGCCTTGCGGCAAAGAGACGGTCGTTTTCCTCCTCCCGGTCGGGCAACGTAAGATCCCTCACCTCCACCCCCGCCTCGCGGGCGGCGCAGTACAAGCGGCGGGCGGCCGCAAGAGGCGCGGCAAACAGCCCTTCCTCTCCCTTTTCGGCGGTAATGCTCACGTGGAGGCTGGGGCAGACCTGCATCAGACGGCACAAAAGCTTCTCCTGGGGAAAGGTAAAATCCCAGAAGCCGTCCACCAAAATATGAGTGTCGGAAAAGAAGTCCAGCCGTTCGGGCTCACTCATGAGATATTCCAGCTCGTCGCCGCATTTGCCCCCCGTCTCCTCCAGTGCCAGAAAGAAGGCGCGGCAAAGTCCGCTGAAATTTTCCAGCTTTTCCTGCAGCCCCTCGGGGGCCCCCTCACACAGCGCCTCGGCACTGTCCAGAATGCCCGCCAGCCTCAGCTCCTCCATCTCCTCATACAGAGCCACCACCCGATCGGGATCGGCCCCGTCCGCTTCGGGAAACAGGGAGGGCGCTGTGCGAAGCAGGTGCGAAAAGATCAGCCTTTTCTCCGCATCCCCAGCCACGCGGTGAGCCAGCCCACCCCTGGCGCGCAGGACGATATTGGCAAGGCGGCTGAAATTGGCCACCTCCGCCAGAAGATTGCTTTTTGGTCCCAGTGCCTTTAAAATAGCCCTCTCGTAATCCGCCGTGATCTGCTCGGGCACCAGAAAAAGGATCTTTTCCCCTTTTTCGAAAAATTCCCCCGCGATCCGTAGAAGCTCCTCCCGCTTTCCTCTCGGGGAGGGGTCGATCAGGCGATACAGCATACCGTTCTTCCTTTCCTTTGACTTTAACAAATCATACACGATTCCGATTTTATCCTAACACAATTTTTTGTCTTTTACAACAGTAAAAGACAAAATCACCCCTTGAGGGGAAAACAATGGGCTTTCCTGCAAACCTTTTACCAAAAAGGAAGTTGACAAAGGCAGGAGCGAAGTCTAAAATAGGATCAGCAACCTGCGGTTGCAAATATTTCAAGGTTTCGTTGCTTGCAAAGTACCGCAACCCGTCATAAAATAAAAATACACGGTTTCTACCGACGAAAAAAAAGAAAGAGGTATGCTATGAAAGAGATCAAGTTTGAAGGAAAACCCTATTCCGCACTGGTTTTTGATACCGAGGAGGAGATCGGCCGCTACGCCGCCGAGATCGTCACCAAGAAGCTCTGCGAGAAGCCCGACATGCTCCTTGGCCTCGCCACCGGCTCCACCCCCGTTCCCCTGTACCGCGAGCTGGTAAAGGCCTGCAAGGAGGGCAAGGTAAGCTTCAAGAACGTGCGCACCTACAATCTGGACGAGTATTTCCCCATCGATACCAAGAGCCCCCTGAGCTTTCTGGGCTTTATGAGAGAGAATCTTTTCGACCACATCGATCTGCCCGATGGGGCCATCCACATCCCCAACGGTGAGGCCGCCGATGCAGACGTAGAGGCCGCAAGATACGAGAAGGAGCTTTTCGCTGCAGGCGGCGTGGACATTCAGGTGCTGGGCATCGGCTCCGACGGTCACATCGGCTTCAACGAGCCCGGTGACGCCTACATCTACGAGACCCACGCAACGGATCTGACCCAGCAGACCATCGTGGATAACTCCCGCTTCTTCAACGATATCTCCGAGGTTCCCACCCGTGCCATCACCATGGGCATCGGCGCCATCATGCGCGCAAAACAGTGCCTGTTCATCGCCACCGGCAAGAACAAGGCTCAGGCCGTGAAGGACGCCCTTACCGCCTCCGCCACCCCCGCCTGCCAGGCCAGCATCCTGCAGTTCCACCCCAACACCGTGTTTCTGCTGGATCAGGAAGCCGCAAGCCTTCTGTAATCAAAAAGCAATAAAAATCCGCCTTCGGGCGGATTTTTTCGTTCCCTCCTTGAATTTCGTAAAAAAGGGGAGTATAATGGAATACAATGAGTATGTAAGTCTGCATTTTTACCGAGAAAGGAAAGAAACATGAAACAGATCGGTTACTATAACGGCACCTGGGGCGAGCTGGATGAAATGAAGATCCCCATGAACGACAGAGTTTGCTTTTTCGGTGACGGTGTGTACGATGCCACCGCCTCCCGCAATTATAAAATTTTCGCCCTGGAGGAGCATCTGGACCGCTTTTACAGCTCCGCCTCCCTCCTGCGCATCGAGATCGGCATGGAAAGAGAAGAGCTGAAAAAGCTCCTTTGCGATCTGACGGAGCAGATGGATACGGGCGATAACTTCGTTTATTGGCAGGCCACCCGCGGCACCGGCCCCCGCGGCCACGCCTTTTTGGAGGACGGAAAGCCCGCCAACCTTTGGGTCACCATCGTTCCCAAGGTATTCTGCGACGTCTATGAAAAGATCCGCCTCATCACCGTGGAGGATACCCGCTTTCTCCACTGCAATATCAAGACCTTAAACCTCATCCCCTCCGTCATGGCCTCCCAGAAGGCCAAGGAGGCCGGCTGCTTTGAGGCCGTGTTCCACCGAAACGGCAGAGTCACCGAATGTGCCCACAGCAACGTGCACATTTTAAAGGACGGCGTGTTCCGCACCGCCCCCACCGATAATCTCATTCTCCCCGGCGTTGCCCGCCATCACCTCATCATGGCCTGCGAAAGACTGGGGATCCCCGTCAGTGAGGAGCCCTTCAGTCTGGAGGAGCTGTTCGATGCCGACGAGGTCCTTACCTCCTCCGCCTCCACCTTCTGTCTGGCCGCTTATGAGATCGACGGCAAGCCCGTGGGCGGCAAGGATCCCGCGACTCTGCGCCGCCTGCAGGATGAAGTGGTCAGAGAATTTCACGAAGAGACCCGCGCGGACTGAGGCAGGGTATGACGTCCTACAACCGCGCCTTTGCCGCCGTCGATCTTACGGCCATCCAAGGCAATTTTGACACCCTTTCCGCCCTTCTTCCCCGCGAGACGAAAAAGCTCTGCGTGGTGAAGGCCGACGGCTACGGACACGGTGCCGTCCCTGTGGCAAGAGCTCTTCAAGGCCGTGCGGACTATTTCGCCGTGGCCTGTCTTGAGGAGGCCCTCACCCTGCGGGAGGCTCAGATCCGTGAGCCCATCCTCATTCTGTCCTATACCCACCCCTCTCTCTTCCCCGCGCTCATCGAAAAGGAGATCTGTGCCACGGTCTATACCGAGGAGGATGCCATCGCCCTGTCCCACGCGGCGGAGCGCATGGGAAAATGCGCCCTGTGCCACGTGAAGGTGGATACGGGCATGGGCAGAGTGGGCTTTTCTCCCACAAAGGAATCTGCCGATGCGGTCGCCCGCATCAAATCTCTCCCCTCCCTTTGGGTGGAGGGACTGTTTTCCCATCTGGCCCGCGCCGACGAGGTGGATAAGACCTCCGCGCGGGAGCAGATCGCCCTGTTTGACGGCTTTCTTGCCCTCTTGGAGGAGCGCGGCGCCCGCCCCGCCCTGTGCCACCTGCTGAACAGCGCGGGCGTCATTGAGGGTCTCCCCCCCTACGATATGTGCCGCTTCGGCATCGCCCTCTATGGCCTTACCCCCTCGGAGGAGGTCACCCTTCCCCAAGGGATCCGCCCCGCCATGTCCCTGAAAAGCCACGTGATCCACCTGAAAAAAGTGCCCCAAGGCTTCCCCGTGGGCTACGGGCAGATCTGGCGCGCCCCGAGGGAGAGCGTCGTTGCCACCGTGTCCATCGGCTATGCGGACGGCGTACGCCGGGATCTGACGGGCAAGGGCGAGGTGCTGATCCGCGGCCGTCGCCTTCCCATCGTGGGCAAGATCTGTATGGATCAGCTCATGGTGGATGCCACGACCCTTCCCGATATTTCCGTGGACGACGAGGTCACCCTCTTCGGCCGTGACGGAGACGCCACCCTTCCCGTAGAGGAATACGCCGCCCGATGCCACAGCTTCAATTACGAGGCCGTCTGCGCCGTCCTTCCCCGCGTGACGCGCGTCTATAGGGAAAAATAAAGCTCAGCCCGCATAAAAAAACCGCCCGAGGGGCGGTTTTTCTTTTCTCTTTTTACAGAATGCGAAGGGCGTGCTCTTCCGTATATTTCTCCACGATCTCCAGGAGCTTGGGGATATGGGGTGCCTTCATGTGCACCTCCTGATGGGCGCGGCTTTCCCATTCCTCAAAGAGGAGCACCGTATCGGCATCCTCCGCAGAAAAATAATAGTCGTACAGAATGCAGCCCTCCTCGGCACGGATGGCGGCCTGCACGCCGCTTTCCGCCACGGCGCGGACGAATTCCTCGGCCATGCCGGGCCTTGCCTTATAGGTCACGGTCAATAAAAAGCTCTCTTTCACGTTTCTTCTCCTTTTACGCTTAAATTTTTCTCTATGATCTCCCTACCCCGCCAGGAAAAGGCGCGGCAGGCAAATTCCTCCTCGGGAAGGGCGGCGTGCTCGGGCAAAAGGGACTCCAGCCGATCCTTCAAAAAATAGGGAATGGGGGTCACCTCGGCCTTCCGATTCATGGGGCAGACCGTCTGACAAAGGTCACAGCCCCAACGGTAGGGGCCCCTTCGGATCAGAGCGTCCTCCTCAGGGGTACGCTTCTTTTTTTGGGTCAGGTGCGACAGGCACTCCTCCCTTTTTCCCTCCCTCAGAGCGGCGGTGGGACAGGCGCGGGCGCAGGCGCCGCAACGGAGGCACTCCCCCTCCTTCACCGCAGGCGCGGGTGCGATGGGGCGAGAAAGCAGGATCGCCCCGATAAACACGTAGGAGCCGTACCTCGGATGGATCAAAAGCCCGTTGTCCCCCAAAACGCCGAGCCCCGCACGGGCGGCACAAAGCCTCTCCTGCAGGGGCGAGGTATCCGCCAAAAGGGCAAAGCCGAGGGCTTCTCCCCTCTCCTCAAGATACCCCTTCAGCCTTTCGGATAATTCCTTCACAAAGCCGTGATAATCCAGCGGACGGGCGTAGTAGGAGAGATTGGTGGGCGCCTCCCCCGCAAAATATGGCATGAGAAAAAGCACCGCGCTTTCCACGCGGCCCATACGTTCCTCCAAGCGAGAAAGCCTTTTTTCATCGGAAAAGACCAGCTCCCGCCGCAACAGCTCCCCGAAGCAGTCGATCCCCTCCGCACGCAAAAATTCTCCGATCATAGTGCCCTCCTACCACAAGTGTAGCAAGGCGCGGCGAAAAAGTCAATTATTTCTTCATGAAATCAAGATACTCCTCCCGCCCCGACCTGCCGTAAAATTCACGGAGCAGATCCCAAGGCGCTTCCTCCTCCGCTAAAGGCGCCGTGGGCAAAAAGGGCAGAGAAGACAGTCCGTAACGCAGGGCATCGGGGGCGTGGGTCAGCTCGTGGGGCGTCAGCGCGGCATCCTCGGCGCTGTGACTGTCAAAGGTCAGCCGCGGCAGGGTGCGAATGAGGTTTTTGCAATTGGGAAAAATGGTGAGATAGGGCACCCCCTCCGCCCCCTCGGCCCGTAAAAATTCCCGCACCCTGCGCCAGCCGGGAATGCGGGCGTTATCGGCGGGGCAAAGTCCCTTCACCCCGCCCGCGCGGAGGATATCAAAGCCCGTTTTGCCCCCGTCCTGACGGCGCCCTCCCAGATCGGGCGAGGCGGCAAGGTAGCGCACGTCCTCCTCCCCCACGAGGGCGCGAATACGCCGCGCCGCCTCCGACAGCACCAGATCCGACTCGTACAGCTCCCGATAGACCACGAGCCTGCTTCGATCGGGGGGATAGGCAAATAAAAGACAGCAGGTCATGTCAAGACCGTAGTCCAAGGCGCCGAAGCGGAGCCAGCCTTTTGGGATCTCAAAGGGCTCTGCCACGTGGCGGGCACGGTCAAATTCCGTAAAATACTGCCCCTCAAAGGCATCCCAATCCCCCTCCAGCATGGCGCGGCGGCGCAGAGGCGGCAGATTCTCCAGCGTGCGCACGTATTCGGGGTTTTCGCTCATGAGATAGCGGTTATCGTACACCGTGGAGGGGATGAAAACGTAATCCTCCGCCCGCTCCCCGCCGCGGTAATCCCGATCGATAAAAAGCCTCTTCACCCACGCGTGCCCTACCCCGCCGGGGTTGCAGGTAAAGTACATCCGCGGCACGAAGGGCTTCTTCAGGCGGCCGTAAAGGCGACAGCATTCCGTCATGGCGTAATACTGGCTTTCCGTAAATTGGGTGGCCTCCTCCATGCCGATGACCTCGTAGGACTGCCCCTGATACTGCAAAACGTCCGCCTCCTCGTTTAGATAGCCCAGCTTGATGCGCGAGCCCGAGGGAAAGGTAAATTCCTTGGTGGAATCCCGATAGGTGGCAATGCCCTTCAGCCAATGGCGCAGGGGATTGATGTGATTTTCCCTCAGCTCGGGAAAGGTGCGGCGGAGCAGCAATATCTGGATCCCCGGGTAATTCAGGGCCAAAAGCACCAGCTTTGCCCGCATGGCAAAGCTCTTCCCGCCCCCGCGGGCCCCTCCGTAGGCGATCCTTCGGGCGTGGGCCATAAAAAAAGCCTCCTGCGGGGGAAAGGGACGGAGGCTGTTTAGCAGTTTTTCCGTTGGATTCATGGTTTTTTCTCCTTGACAAATGAAACAAATAGGATTATGATAGGGCTACGCACAAGAGCGGAAAAAACAGGGGTGCTACGGCTGAGACGCAGACATGCGAACCCTTCAACCTGAGATGGATAATACCGGCGTAGGGAGTTTTAAAAAACAGATTCGCGTTCGCACGGGACCTCCGTCCTGTGCGAATTTTTTATAAGGAGTGCTTTTCTTGACGATCTCAAAAACCAAAAAGCTGGTCACCTCGGCCATGCTCATTGCACTGGGTGTGGGTCTTTCCCTCATTGCGGAATGGATCCCCTTCCTGAATCTGCCCTTCGGCGGCACCGTTACCCCCGCCTCCCTTCTTCCCTTGGTGCTGATCTCCTATCTCTACGGTGTGCGCTGGGGTCTGGGCGCGGGCTTCGTCTATGCCCTCTTTCAGATGGCCATCGGCTTCCGTACCGTGTCGGGTCTCTTTCTGCCCGATTCGGATGCCTATATGGGCTCTCTGTGGATCGCCCTTGCCATCCTTCTCATCGACTATCTTTTCGCCTTCACCGCCGTGGGTCTGGGCGGCATATTCCGCGGCAAGCTCCGCCCTGCCTTTGCTCTGGTATGGGGCAGTATTTTGGGCTGTGCCCTGTGCTATCTCTTCCACGTGCTGTCGGGCGCCATCTTCTACGGCGCTTGGGCGGAATGGTTCTTTACGGAAAGCGCCGCCAAGGACCTTGCCCTCTCCGCATGGGTCATGAGGACCTTCTCGGGTGCGGGCCTTGCCACGGTGTATTCCCTTGTGTATAACGGCCTTTATATGCTGCCCGAAACGGTCATTACCGCCTTGGCGGCCGTGGCCGTCAGCCGCCTTTCCATGGTGAAAAAGGCCTTATGACAAAGCACGATTCGGGCGTATGCCACGTGGTGGGCGCAGGGGATTTTGACCCCGCCCTTCTCCGTTTACGGGAAAACGATCTGCTCATCGCCGCCGACGGCGGCCTGAAGGCGCTGACCGCCGCGGGGCTCACGCCCCATCGGATCCTCGGCGATATGGATTCTCTGGGCTTTGTGCCCCATGGGGATAACGTCACCCTCCTCCCCAAGGAAAAGGACGTCACCGATCTGCTTGCCGCCGCCGAGGAGGGAAAAAAACGGGGCTACCGCCGCTTCCTCTTTTACGGCGCCCTGGGCGGCCGTCGCTTCTCCCATTCTCTGGCCAATCTCTCCCTGCTTCTGGGACTTTGCAAGGAAGGGCTGGAGGGAAGTCTCATGGATCCCCTTTGCACCGTCACCTGCCTTGGCAAGGGCTGCTACCGCCCCGTCAAGAGCGGCGGCTATTTTTCCCTCTTTGCCGCCATCGAAGGCACCGTTCTCTCCGTAGAAGGCGCAAAATACGAGCTTCGTGAACACACCCTCTCCCCCACCTTTGCTTTGGGGGTCAGCAACGAGGGAAACGAGGCCACCCGCATCACCGTTCACCGGGGCTTCGCCTTTTTGGTGCTGGATGCCTGATCACTCCGCCCAAAGGGTGCAAACGCCAAGATCGCCGCTGTCCCCCTCCTCATCGCCGCCGTCGCGGTAATGGGAGAAATTGGCGGTCAAAAACACCTTGGCCCCTTGGAAGCTCTCCTTGGAAAAAAGCCCCTCCTCCGCCTCCTCTTCGATCCTTAAAAGCGCTCGGGAAACCAGCGCTTTTATTTTTTCGTCCTCAAAGCCGTAAAGCTCCTCCCTGCGGGAAAGCCCCAGTGCCAGCGCCAGCCCCGTCACCGTAGCGGGCACCCGCTCATACTGCACTGCCCCGTCCCGTCCCACCACGGGCCGCCCCTCACCGTCCTTTTTCACCCGTCTGCGCGAGGCAAAATACCCCTCGATACACAAGGCCACCTCCCGCGTTTTCCGTTTTCTCATGCTCTCCCCCTCCTTCCTGTTTCCCTTTTTTCTTTCCAAAAGCCTACCACACCCCCACCGTGACACGCAATGACCACCCTTCCCCACGCCGAAAAAAGGAGAGGCCCCCTCTCCTTTTGCTTTTATTGACTTTTTCCCGAAATTGTACTATGATGGAGAAAACGTTATACCAAAGGAAAGCGGAAAGGAGAACGCCATGAGGTCCATACGAAAGCTACCCTATATTTTGGCACTGGTGCTGACGGTGCCGGCCCTCCTTTGCACCTTCCTCGGCGTGGCGTGGTATTCCGACGAGCGGGGTCTCTTCCTGCAGTGGGGACTGAACGTAGGCACCAAAAACGGCCTCTTCTCCACCCTGTCCGATCTGGTCTTTACCCTGGCTCCCGTGTTCTCCCTTATCGCGCTGGTCTTTCTCCCTCAGGTAGGGAAAAAGGGCGCCCGCTTCTGCCTCGTTTTGCAAAGCGTGCCCACCGCCCTGTACGCTCTCATGGAGCTGATCCTCTTTCTCACCGTGAAGGAGGGGCATTTTTCCCTGGTGATCACCTATTGCCTGATCCTGGTGGTGGCCGCCCTGGCGGTGGCCTCGGCCTTTCTCCCCGATCTGTGGGACTTGGCGGAAAGGGCGGCACTGGCGTACGTGGCCATGGAAGTGTTGCTTGTCATTTTGAGCCTTGCCTTCGGCACCAAGCTCTCCACCTTTGTGTTTTCCCAGCTGCTGCCCATCAGTAAGCTCTCCACCCTGCGGGTGACCTACGTGGTCATTTCCATGCTGGTCTATTTTCTCTCCTACGCCCTTGCCCTCTTTTTCCGCCTCCGCGCCACACCGCCGCGCCCCCGCGAGGACGAAGCCTCCGAAGCCGAAGCCCAATAGCACCACAGCCTCCCACGGGAGGCTGTTTTTCTGTTGCGGGGCTTTTCTTGGGAGGCGCTTTTTTCATGGAAAACCCTTTTTCTTGGGAGAGGCTTTTTCGGCAAAAAGCAGCCTTCCCCGGTGGGGGAAGGTGGCACGGCAAAGCCGTGACGGATGAGGTCGCCATGGATCCCAAACCCTCCCCAAAAACCTTTGGTGTTTTTCTATTTTTATTAAAAAAAGAGGCCTTTCCGAAATTCGGAAAGGCTTCCTTAACGTTTGCGAAGCAAACACATCACTTGCCCGAAAGGGCAAACATCACGGCGGCTGTGCCGCCACATCACGCGGGCATTCGCCCGTGCTTCACTGAAAAAGGAGCCCTTCGGCTCCTTTTTTGCCTTCCCCGGAGGGGGAAGGGGGACCGCTTGCGGTGGATGAGGCGTTAGCGACAGATTTATTTTTTGTATCTTTCTGTCATAAAACAGTTTGGGTGGAGAGGCTCCCTCCGGGAGGGAGCTGGCACCGAAGGTGACTAAAGGAGCACGCGCACGAAGGAGCGTAGTGCTATATTGCTACACACGCAGGCTCCTTCCACCACATCCGTGGTCCCCCTCCCTCTCAGAGGGAGGCTTGCTCGATCGCCCTTTGTATGTAAACAGGAAGATACAAAGCAAAATTTGTTACGTTGCGGCGGGAGCAAGCCCCCGCCCTACCGTGGAGATTTGTCTTGTTTTTTTATAGGAGGGGTCAGGGTGCAGACTTGCTGCTAACGCCTCCTCCTTCCCCCGACCGGGAAGGCGACGCTCGCCCGGGATGTTGATATTTTTTGTTACAAACAGACCCGAACGGGGTGTTGGGGTGCGCCGCAGGCGAATGGGTGAGTGTGAGTTTGTCTCACCATACCCCGCAGGCGGACCGTCGGGGACGCCGGTCCCTACAGTCAAAATTTGTTTTGGTATACAATAGAAAGGGGCAAAGTGCACACCGTTACGCGGCGGGAGCAAGCCCCCGCCCTATAGCGACTCGTTTTGTAACAATTGTGCTTCAATGATAAAATCAAAAGTTTTTGGGGAGGGGGTACGGGGGAGAGACCTTTTCGCAAAAGGTCCTCCCCCGAAAAGGGTTTCCCGTAAAAAACAAAAAATCCTCCTCCCCCGAAGCGCACCCTTTTTCGCCCTTCTCATATTATGGCAGTGTGAAAAAGGAGACGAGCCATGAATACTGCCTATCTTTTGGGGAGCGATCCCCGCTATACCGTCTTATCCCGCCTTCTCACCGAGGAAGGCTTTACCGTCTTTACCCAGCCGCCACCCACCGCCGGGGCGGTGCCCGCCCTCTATCTCTTTCCCTTTCGAACGGGGGAGGAGGAGATCCTCCGATGGCTGGAAAATGCCGCCACAGGGAGCCTTGCGGCCATAGGTCACGGAAGCGAGCGCCTGCGGGAGACCTGCCGTGCCCGCGGGATTCACCTGTTCCCCCTGTTGGAGGAGGAGGCCTACCTTACCGCCAACGCCCGCGAGACCGCCCAGGGGGTGCTGACGGAGCTTCTGTGCCGCACGGATCGCCTTTTGGATGAGCTGACCGTGCTGATCACGGGCTTTGGTCGCTGCGGCAGAGAGCTTTGCCGCCTGCTGTGGCTCTGCGGGGCAGAGGTCTGGGTCCATTCCAACGAAGGCTCCAAAAGGCGCGCCGCCGAGGAGGGCTGGAACACCTGCCCCTTCCCCGACCCCTGCCTTGCCATGTTTGATCTGGTCATCAACACCGCCACAAGCCCCCTCTTTGACGCAGAGACCCTCTCCCTCCTGCGGGAGGATGCGGTGATCTATCAGGTAGCAAGCGGGAGGGCAGGCTTTACCGAGGAAGGTGCCAAGGATCCCCGCATCCTGCCCCTGCCCGCCATGCCGGGCAAGCACGTGTCCCAAAGCGAGGGCGAGCTCCTTTTTCGCCTCTTATTACAAAAAATGAAAGAAAGCGAGGGCTTTTTATGAAACAGGTTCTCGGCTTTGCCATCACGGGCTCCTTCTGTACCCTGGAAACCGCCCTCGGGCTGGTGGAAAAGCTCCGCGAGAAATACCGCGTGATCCCCATTTTATCGGAAAACGCCGCCACCACCGATACCCGCTTTATGAAGGCGGACTCTCTCCGCCGCCGTCTTACCGCACTTTGCGGTACGCCTCCTCTCACGGGGCTTTGCGAGGTGGAGCCCTTGGGCCCGGGAAAGGTGCTGGATCTGCTGATGGTGTGCCCCTGCACGGGCAACACCCTCTCCAAGCTTGCCCACGGCATTACCGATACCACCGTCACCATGGCGGTCAAATCCCACCGCAGAAACGGCGGCAAGGTGCTCCTTGCCCTCTCCACCAACGACGCCCTTTCGGGCTCCGCTAAGAGCATCGGAGTTCTCCTTGACAAAAAGGGCTATTTTTTCGTCCCCCTCCGGCAGGACGATGCCGAGGGCAAGCCCCATTCCCTCCAGAGCCTCTGGGATACCGTGCCCGATGCCGTAGAGGCCGCCTTGGAGGGCAAAGCGCTGTCCCCCCTTTTGCGATAGCCTCAAAAAAAAGAAAAATCCGACCGAATATCGGTCGGATTTCGTTATTCACCCGCAAATTCAAGTAAGGTGCGCACGCGAGGGCGTGCCTCCTCCACGGAGATGCCCAAAACGTAAGACATTTCAAAAAACAAAAGAGCCTCCGCATCCTTGAGGAAATAGTCGTCGGTGGTGTGAAGGCGCTTCCCCACGGCAACGTTTTCCTTTTTGTGATCGTAAATGGTCTTGATCAGTCGCAGCAGCCGCTCCCCCTCGCCGGAAAGCAAGGCAGCCTTGGACCATTCACTGCGGCGGCGGAAATCCCGCTCCCACACCGTTTCCATGGCAGGGGCGGCAGAAAGAAGAGCCTCCATGGCGGGCCTCGTCATGGGATAGCGCATACGCTCCTTCAGATCCTCCCGAGCGCAGGGCACGTAGAGGGTGCTTCCCGCCTTGGCCAGGGGGGTCAGCACGTAATACTCCTGCGGCTCGCCCGTGTGGGCCATTTCCCGCACGTCGTCCAAACGGCAAATCCCGTGCAGACTGTAACAAATGACGTCTCCGATCTTGAACATGGGTCTTCCTCTTTCTTTAGCATATCTTATTATAGCACAAAATGTGACAAATTGAAAGAGAATTTTTCCCCTTTTTTTAATTTTTTTTGGGCACTATGCCTAAAGCTAAGGGATTTTTTCATTCCCCACGGCAAAAAAAGACTTGAGTCTGCCCCGCCCTGCCGAAAAATTTTACCCCTCTTTTTGCGTATAAGTGCACCCTTTTGGCAATACTCCAAGGAGAGTGCTAAAGAAAAAATGTGAATTTTTTGTGATTTACTTGACAATTCCCCCCGTTCGTGATAAAGTATGGGTGAAGGGATTAGCACTCGAAAGCCGAGAGTGCTAAAAACAGAAAAAAGGCGGTGAGACAGTGCAGCTGAGCAGTCGTAAAAAGGAGATCCTGAAGGCGGTCATCGACCTCTTCATCACCACGGGTGAGCCCGTAGGCTCCAAGGCCGTGATGGAGCGCCTGCCCCATCCCTGCTCCTCCGCCACCATCCGCAACGAGATGGCCGCCCTGGAAAAGCTGGAGCTTTTGGAGCAGCCCCACACCTCCGCGGGACGCATTCCCACGGGGCGCGGCTATCGCCTGTACGTGGACACCCTCATGGAGGATTATCACCTCTCCTTTGAGGAAACGCTGTTGTTTCAGACCCTTCTGTCCGAGGAAAATCCCGATACGGATGCAGTCCTTTCGGATATGACCAAGCTCCTCTCCCGCATGACGGGCTATGCGGTGCTGGCCATCGCAGGCGAGCGCGTAGGCACCATCGAGCGCTTCGAGGGCGTTTACGTCTCCCCCCAAAGCTTCCTTCTTATTATGATCACCTCCACCGGCAAGGCCTTCACCCGCCAGCTGACGCTGGAGATCCCCACCGATCCCGAGGGCGTAGCCTTCATCGTAGGCATCCTCAACGATCACCTGACCAAAAAGGAGCTGGGCGGCGTCACGCTGGAGCGTATGCTGGCCATGGAGCGGGACATGGGCGATTACCGCGGCATCACGGGTCCCATCATTCGCATCATTTACGAGATGATGGAGGCATCGGGTCGCGAAAGCCTCACCGTCAGAGGGCTTTCCTCCCTGGCGGCCTTCCCCGAATTTCAGGAGGAGGGAGTCTTCGCCGACCTGCTGGGTGCCTTAGAGGATGAAAAGGCACTGCTGGATCGCTTCCGCGAGGGAGACGGGCGAAGCATGCACGTACACATCGGCTCCGAGGAGGAATCGGGACTGGACCGCACCAGCTTCGTTTCCTGCCCCTTCCGTCTGGGAAAGACCCTGACGGGCACCGTCTGCGTCATCGGCCCCAAGCGTATGAATTACGCCGCGGCCATGGCAAAGCTGGAATATCTCTCCAAGCAAATCAACGCGGCTCACGGCTTTGAGCCCACCCTGCCGCTGATCGAAACAAAGGATGAATAACATGGCAAAGAAAAAAGAAACAGAAGAAAAGATCAAGGAAACTCCCGTAGAGGAGACCGCCGAGGACCGCGAGGCGGAGATCCGGCTGAAGGAGCTGACCGAAAAGCTGGAGGCCTCCGAACAGGCCTTGGCCGAGGAAAAGGACCGCTATCTGCGCCTCCTTGCCGAATACGATAACTTCAAAAAGCGCACCGTCACGGAAAAGGAGGATCTGTATTTTGCCGCCAAGAGCGACGTGATCCGCAGGCTTCTTCCCGTCTTTGACAATTTCGACCGCGCCGCCGCCGTTTCCGATCCGGAGCAGTTCAAGGCAGGCGTCGATATGATCATCTCCCAGTTCTTCCAGATCCTGGAGGGCATGGAGGTGCGCCAGATCGCCGCTGAGGGCGACGAGTTCGACCCCGTCTTCCACGAGGCTGTCTTCCGTGAGGAAAAGGAGGGCATCCCCGAAAACCACATCACCGAGGTGCTCCAAAAGGGCTACGCCATCGGTGACAAGGTCATCCGCCACGCCATGGTCAAGGTCTCGGCTTCGTGACCTTTTTCCACATAAAAATTACAAATTACCTTAAAGGAGGATTTTAAAAATGGGAAAAATTATTGGTATTGATTTAGGAACGACCAACTCCTGCGTCGCCGTATTCGAAGGCGGCGAGCCTGTGGTCATCCCCAACCCCGAAGGAGCACGTACCACCCCTTCCGTGGTGGCCTTCTCCAAGACCGGTGAAAGAATGGTAGGCCAGATCGCAAAGCGTCAGGCCATCATCAACCCCGAGCGCACCATTGCCTCCATCAAGAGAGACATGGGCACCGCCCGCAAGGTCGAGATCGACGGCAAGAGCTACACCCCCCAGGAGATCTCCGCCATGATCCTGCAGAAGCTGAAGACCGATGCAGAGAACTATCTGGGCACCACCGTCACCGAGGCGGTCATCACCGTCCCCGCTTACTTTTCCGATGCACAGCGTCAGGCCACCAAGGACGCAGGTAAGATCGCAGGCCTTGAGGTCAAGCGCATCATCAACGAGCCGACAGCCGCCGCGCTTGCCTACGGCATTGACAAGGAGACCGAGCAAAAGATCATGATCTTTGACCTGGGCGGCGGTACCTTTGATGTATCCCTCCTTGAGATCTCCGACGGCGTATTTGAGGTGCTTGCCACCGCAGGTAACAACCGTCTGGGCGGCGATGATTTTGACGCACGCATCATCGACTGGATGGCAGAGACCTTCCGCGCCGAAAACGGCATTGACCT
>JAFQMA010000055.1 GCA_017414535.1 Clostridia bacterium
AGTCGATCGTGCGAGAAACCGTCGGCGAGATCGGCTACGATCGCGCAAAGTACGGCTTCGACTGCACCACCTGCGCCGTGCTCAGCTCCTTACATAAGCAGTCTGCCGATATTGCTCTGGGCGTTGACAAGTGCGCCGAGGCCAAGGAAGGACAGATCACCGACGCGTACGATACGGGCGCGGGCGACCAGGGTCTTATGTTCGGCTACGCCTGTGACGAAACGCCCGAGCTGATGCCTCTGCCCATCGCCCTTTCCCATGCACTGGCAAAGACGCTGACCCGTGCCAGAAAGAGCGGTCTTCTACCCTATCTCCGTCCCGACGGAAAGACTCAGGTCACCGTAGAGTATGAGGACGGCAAGCCCCATCGCATCGAGACCATCGTTGTCTCCTCCCAACACGGTGCAGACGTTTCTCAAGAGACGATCCGCAAGGATATCATCCGCCACGTGATCGAGCCCACCATCGACAAAAAGCTCATTGACAAGGATACCAAGATCTACGTGAACCCCACCGGTCGCTTCGTGGTAGGCGGACCTCAAGGTGACAGCGGTCTGACCGGCAGAAAGATCATCGTTGACACCTACGGCGGTTACTCCCGTCACGGCGGCGGTGCCTTCTCCGGCAAGGATCCCACCAAGGTGGAACGCAGTGCATCCTACATGGCAAGATACCTTGCCAAGAACGTAGTGGCCGCAGGACTTGCCAGGAAGTGCGAGGTGCAGATCTCCTACGCCATCGGCGTAGCGAAGCCCACCTCCGTTTTGGTGGATACCTTCGGCACGGGCACTCTTTCCGACGACAAGATCGCCGACGCACTGTGCGAGCTGTGCGACCTGACCCCTCAGGGCATCATTCGCACGCTGGATCTGAGGAGACCCATTTACAAGCCCTTTGCCTCCTACGGTCACATGGGCCGCGAGGAGCTGGATGCTCCCTGGGAGAAAACGGAGCTCGTTCCCGCACTGAAAAAGCTGATTTAAACGAAAAAGCCCGACAATGTCGGGCTTTTTTTATATTTTTTCCACCGCTTGAACAACGGCTCTCCCCTCCTTCACCGAGAAGCGGATCTCGAAGCCGGCAAAAGAAAAACCGTAGATGCGGTCGGGGTCGTTATGGTAGGAGGGACGGGGGTCCTGCGCCAGAATACCTACGGCCGCCTTTCTTTTTTCCTCGGGAAGCAGATGCAGCAATTCCGCGGGAAACTCCACCGCAAGGCTATCGTCGGCATGCTCGTCGGAAAATCCGCCCCTGGCATCCGGACGCAGATCGCTGATGGGAAGATAGGGCTTGATATCGTAAATAGGGGTCCCGTCCATAAGATCGGCACCGCTCACGACAAGCACGGCTCGGCTCCCTTCCCGCTCCACGCGAAGTAATTTTACACAGGAAAGGCCGATGGGATTGGGGCGAAAGGGAGAGCGGGTGGCGAACACACCCACGCGGGTATTGCCGCCAAGGCGGGGCGGACGCACCGTAGGCGAGGAGCCCTTACTCTCATTTTCGGAAAAGCACCAGAGAAGCCATAGATGAGAAAAATCCTCGATGCCACGAACGTAATCGGGGTTTTCAAATTCCTTTTCGAATTCGATGCGGCTCTCCAGGCTCTCCAGCAGACCGCTTTGGCGGGGGATGGCAAATTTGGAGGGAAAATCCGTACGGATGCGGGCAATGATCTTCATTTCTAAAGGCCACTCCTTTCATAAAATCAAAGAAAAGCAGCACCGCTGCTGCGGTGCTGCTTTGGCGACCTGAAGGGGGCTCGAACCCCTGACCTCTAGCGTGACAGGCTAGCGTTCTAACCAACTGAACTACCAGGCCGGATGGAGCGGATTACGGGGCTCGAACCCGCCACCTCGACCTTGGCAAGGTCGCGCTCTACCAAATGAGCTAAATCCGCAGGTGGTGCTTACAAAAAAGGTGGTGCCTCCGGTCGGAATCGAACCAACGACACGGGAATTTTCAATCCCCTGCTCTACCAACTGAGCTACAGAGGCAAAGCCCTTTCTTGCGCCCGATTAGTATAACACAGGAAAAAGTGGCTTGTCAAGCCTTTTTTCCTCGAAAAAAGATTTTTTTGGGGCTATGGACTTTTCCATTCAAAGGTGATATAATCCCTTATGTTTTGGAGGTTAATATGAAAAAAGAATATTTATTTGCAGGTATTTCCATTTTTATGTGGTCCACCATGTCCACCATGACCAAGCTTCTTTTGGCAAGCTTTTCCAACATGCAGATCACGGCGATCCTTTCATTTTTCGCTTTTATCACGCTGTTCCTCATTAACCTGTTTACGGGAAAGCTAAAATACTTTAAAGAATATTCCTTCAAGGATTATGCCGCTTTTGTTTTTTTGGGTCTCTGCGGTATTTTCGCGTACCGTTGTCTGCTCAATGCGGGCATCGAACGCATGCAGGCATCCCAGGCCTTTATTATCAATTATCTTTGGCCGGTGATGATCGTTCTGTTTGCGGTAATCTTTTTAAAGGAAAAAATGACCGTGCGCAAGGGCTTGGCCCTGCTCCTTTCCTTCGGCGGTGTCTTTCTGGTGGCGGGGAATGATCTGGCCAATTTCAATGAACACACGCTGGTGGGAGCGCTGTGCTGCGTCCTCGCCGCCGTGGCATACGGTCTGTTTTCCGTTTTGAACAAGAAAAAGAACGGGGAGCCGTCCTTTTGCATGATGATCTTCTATTTTGCCTCTTTCGCGGTTTCCACCGTGATCCTGATCGTGACCAAGGATTCCTTTACCGTCACGTTTCCCCAAACGCTCGGCCTGTTGTGGGGCGGTGTTTGCGTGGAGGCCATTGCCTACACCTGCTGGGCCTTGGCGCTGAAATACGGCGATACAGCTAAAATCTCAAACCTTGCCTACATTACCCCCTGCCTTGCTTTGGTATGGTCCTTCTTCATTTTGAAGGAGCCCTTCAGTCTTTCCAGTATCGGCGGTCTGGCACTGATCCTTTTGGGCGTGGTCATTCAGCTGAAAAAGAAGAAAAGCTAAAAACGCTACAAAAAAACGCACTCTATCGAGTGCGTTTTTTTCTGCTTATTACTTTTTCAGCTCGCCCAAAATGGCTTTGCCGCCCTCAATGAGGGTCTCTGCAACACCTGCCTTGTAGGGAGAGGTGCGTGCCTCGTAGCCACCCTCGTCATAGGCGGACTGTACGGGGAAATAGCCCTCGTTACCGTTGGTGAGAGAACAAGGCATAATCATGCCCCAGCCCTCCGCCTCCTTGATACCCTCGCCGATAGCGGTGAAGGGCTCGCCGGGGATGCCTACCAGTGCCACGGGACCCAGAGCCACGCCCACCAGATCCAGATCGTAGTGGTAGGGGCCGTGCTCCATCTTCACCATACGGAGCGCTTCGGCTACCACGGTGGTCAGCTCCATGGCGGTGTAGGGGATCTCATCGTCACGTCCCGCATCGTGTAGCTCCTTATAAAGGCGGGCGCGGGGCATATCCTCGGGAGAGGGCACGTTGGCGGGAATGCGAACGATCTTATGGAGCATGGTGATCTTATCCACGTCCACGTATTTTACCTTATCGTAGACCTGCAGAACAGTGCCTGCAAGCGCGCGGCCAACGAAGCGAGCCATACCGGGGCTCTTCATTTCGTTATCAAAGCTGATCTCGGTATCGTTCATATCGCCGTCCTTGGGATGGATGTTGGTGCTTCCCACGTCGCCCTCGGCGCCGTTAAGGAAGATACACTTGGTGCCGTCCAGCGCCTTCTCCACAGTGCGGCGCATAACGCCGGGCCAGTCGGCAGAGAAGAGCTCACCGTTGACGGTATCGGCATGGAGACCGTAGTTTACAAGAACGATGCTGCAAGCGCCCTCACGGTCAAAGCGCACCACATTGACGCGCTGATCAAGGGTACCGATGGGATAATCGATATTGGGGTCGTCGATAGGGGGACAGGTCATAGTGGAGCCGTCCTTCATCTTGTAGCGGCGGATATAGGCCACGCGCTCGGGAGCCCATCCCACGATGTAGCCCATTTTAGCGGGCTTTACGTCCTGAAAGGCCAGGGTGACCAGATCGCAAAGGCGCTTCTCCACAAAATCGGCATAGGGAGCCACGGGCTCTACGGGAGCCTCAAAAAACTGAGTGGGCTTGATCATACCGGAGGTGTGAGAGTGAGTGGCGGAAAGGAAGATCTTATCCTTGGAAATGCCCGTTTCCTTCTCAATGGTGGCGCAATATCTCTGCAGGATATCGGTATCCACACCGCAAAGGTCGATGCTGATCATAACAATCTTTTCCTCACCCATGGAAAGGGCAATGGCACTGGCCTCGATATCATCCAAAAAGCCCTTGCCGTAACGGGGCACATAATAGCCCTCGATGCCCATTCCGAGGGGCGGGTTGATATTGACAGAGGCGTAGCCTGCCTTTAATACGTTCATATTCTTTCTCCTTTGATGACATTTTAATCAGTATAAGTACTTTTTTTATCCTTGTCAATAAAATACGGGGATTTTAGCCCAATAATACGTCGGTCACAAGCATAAAGCAGAAGCCGACGAGAAGCGCGTAGGTGGCGCCTCGCTGATGACCGTGAGCGTGGGTTTCGGGGATCATCTCATCGCTGATGACGTAGAGCATGGTGCCACCCGCAAAAGCCAGCATAAAGGGAAGGATCGCGGAGGAGATGCCGACGGCAAAATAGCCAAGGAAGGTTCCCACCACCTCAAATAGACCCGTTGCCATGGCAAGAAGAAGCGTTCTGCCGGGGCGAATGCCTGCCGCCAGCATAGGGCCGATCAGCACCATTCCCTCGGGGATGTTTTGAAGCGCAATACCGCCGGCGATCACAAAAGCGCCCGCCGTATCACCGGTGCCGAAGCCGACGCCTGCGGCAATACCCTCGGGAAGATTATGGATGGCGATGGCCAAAACGAAAAGGAGCACCTTACTCACGGCGGAATGGGGATGCTTCTCCTCCTCCACTCCCGCCAATTGATGAAGGTGCGGCACGAGCCGATCCACCACGTTGAGAAACAGAGCTCCTGCAAAAATGCCCGCAATGGCAAGGGGCAGACAGTATTTACCGCCGCATTCCACGGCAGGCAGGATCAAGCCGAGAACGGCCGCCGCCAGCATGACGCCTGCGGCAAAGGAAAGGGTGATATCGGAAAAGCGATGGGTAGTCTTTTTAAAAAGAAAGCCAAGCAAAGCGCCTACGGCGGTAGCGCCGCCTACGCCGAGGGCTGTGACCAGGACAAGTTCCATGGTTCGTTCTCCTTTCACGTGGATCTATCCTTATTCTACCACAACCACCGCCGATTTCAAGTTTTTCAGCGGAATTTTTCGGGAAATTCCGTTTTTGTCAGCTCCACTGTCTTACGGGAAAGGAATAAAAGTGCCAAAAGATTGGGAATGGCCATGAGGGCGTTGGCAAGCTCTGACAGAGTCCACACAGACTCCATGGCACAGACGGCACCGAAAAAGACAGCCACAAGGTAAAAAACACGGTAACAAAGAACGGCGCTTCCCTCCTTACCCCCAAGATATGTCACGGCGCTCTCCCCGTAATAGGCCCATCCGAAAAGCGAGGAGAGGGCGAACAGCACCGTCGAGAAAATGACGGTCAAGCCGCCAAAACGGGGCAAAAGTGCCTCAAAGGAAGCTATACTGAGGGCTGTGGCATTCAGCCCCGTGCTCCAAAGATCCGCCTCCAAAAGCACCAGCCCCGTCAAGGTCGCCATGACCACCGTGGTAAAAAACACCTCAAAGATACCCCAAAGGCCTTCCCTTGCAGAGTCCGCCTCCCTGCTTGTCCCGTGAGCCATGGCGGCACTGCCGAGCCCTGCCTCGGAGGCAAAGACTCCGCGGGAAAGGCCGAGGGTCATGACGCGCAAAAGACCGTAGCCACCGAGTCCCGCAAGGGCAGCCGTGGGGCGGAAGGCAGAACGGAGAATAAGTGAAAACAAAGCAGGCAGACGATTAAACCGCGGTAGTAAAGCACACAGACAGGCTACAACGTAAAGGAGAGTCATGACGGGCACCAACGTCTCGTTCACCTTTCCGATGCGGCGGATGCCGCCCAAGCAAACGATACCGCAAAGAAGAGAAAGCGCGATCCCGCATATCACGGGAGAGAGCCCCACCTGCGCCTGCAGGGCGGAGGCGATGGCATTGGCCTGAACGGTATTGCCGATGCCAAAGGTAGCAAGGATGCAAAAGACGGAAAAGAGCACGGATAAAACCGAGCCCAAGGGGAGCCTTTGCAGATAATACATAGGGCCGCCCGCAAAGGCACCGCTCGGCAATATTTTTCGAAAACGGTGAGCAAGAAGGATCTCTGCATATTTTAGGATCATGCCGAAAAAGGAGGCGATCCACATCCAAAAAAGCACTCCCGCCCCGCCCAAGGCCATGGCAGAGGCAAGACCCGTAATACTGCCCGTGCCCACGGTGCCCGCCAAGGCAGTGGAAACGGCGGCAAGGGAGGCATTCCCTCTCCCCTTCTTTTTGAAGGAAACAAGGGCACCGAAGGTATGCTTTAACGACAGCCCCATGCCGCGCAGCTGAAAAAAGCGTAAGCGAAACGTCAAGACAAGCCCCACCCCACCAAAGAGGATAGGCATAAGAATACTCCACAGAAAGCGGTTTACTTGCTCCAAGGCCGTCAGCATAGTTTCCCTCCCAAAAAAGAAAAAACGCTCCGCAGAGCGTTTTTTCATCCTTTGAACCGATAGAAATGAGTGATGAACAGATCCTCCTCCATGGCAAGGCCATGGGAGCCGAGGCCGCCGTCGATATCGTGACAGCCGTGATCCATGGCAAAGCCAAGTACGGTGCGATGAGGGTTCCAATTCTCATCAATAAGATCCGAGAAGCGGGCAAAGGCCGCCACGTTCCTTTTCAGCTCCTCCAGCGCCTCGGGGCTATGCGGTCCGAAGCGGTGCATGGTGGCGTCGTAATTGCCGTTATAGACGCAAATGATATCGTGCTCATCCCTTTGAATCAGCTCCTCCGCCTTGGCGTTGACCTCCTCCAAGGTGGGATAAATGAAATAATCCATCTCCCTTTCCAAGAAGATCATGGATAGGCTGTCCCCCTCCGTGGAGACCATGGCGGGGCGCAGCCCTGCCCGAAGGGCGGCATCAAAAAGACTGTCGGTCCTGACCACAGGCTTCGTATAGCTTTGAATGCCGTGCACCTCGGGAAAGGTGCCGGTATAGAAGCTGGCAAAGCATACGGGGGTCACGGAGGGCATCACCGTGCAAAACGGAACGGCAAGCTCACACCGTTCGGTAACGGGCGAGAGGAGCTCCGGATAGCGCTCGGCAATGTGGGTACCGATGGCATCGGGGTTATAAAGAAAAAGACGGTCTGCCCTTCCCTCTCCGAATCTTTTTTTGCCGTACTCGGCAAGAGTCCGATCGGGCGCCTCGGCGTGGCTTGGCGCAGAAATCCCCAGGAGCTCGCAGAGAGCGGCGCAAAGACCCGTCAAGGAATCCTCATG
Source organism: Clostridia bacterium (assembly GCA_017414535.1). GTDB lineage: Bacteria > Bacillota > Clostridia > Oscillospirales > SIG627 > RGIG5579. Next base: position 7,480 of record JAFQMA010000055.1, read on the forward strand.
CTTTAACATATTCTCGATCCCTTTCTTTTATTCATCCGCAAAGGGCGGCATACGACAGCGCTTCATGTGGTCCTGCGACTCCTTTTTGACCTTATCACAAAGAACAAAGGGCACGGGAAAATCGACAGCGGCGGCCTTCTCCGTGAAAGCGGCCACCAGCCTCATATCCTGCAGAAGCTGAGCGGGTCCAACCTGCTCCGGCAGATCCCGAGGCGTATGGATCCGTACGATATGCTCCGGTGCATAGCGGGCAAAGGACACGGCGGGAACACCGAAATAGGTAAAGGACGTGGAATCACTGGAGCGGATGCCGAGACGCACAGAGGCGGGGATCCGTCGATGCTTCAGAAAAGAGGAAAGGTACTTTTCCATCCTTTCATCAGCACAGGAGATCGCCTCCACCGCGCCCATGAGGCTTCCCAGCATATCCAGATTGATATTTAGAACGGCGCCCTTCAGCTCGTCCGACGCACAGTACTGAAGAGAGCCGCACAGTCCCACCTCCTCACTGCCGCAAAAGATCAGGCGGAGAGAGCGGTAGTGAGGACGGCTTGCAAAATGCTCCGCCAAATATAGGAGGGCAAGGGCACCCGACAGATTATCGTAGGAGCCGCGGGAAAGGAACGTGGAATCGTAATGAGCGCAGATATCGATACGCTCCTCACTTTCACCGGGAAGCTCCGCAATGAGGTTATGAGAGGTGGCGATAAAGGAATCGTATTCCACCCGAAGACTTACTCTGCAGGCGGCACGGTGCACCAGGCGGACGGTATCCTTTACGTGGATCATAGCGCAAGGAAGCTTTTTCTTTCCTTTCAGAGTAAAGGCACGGGCACGCTGATCGATGGCAGAGCCTTCAGCGGAAGCATCTCCGCAGGAGGCGATGACCGCAAGGGCCCCTGCCTCCGCAAGAAAATCATAAAGGGAGGCACGAAGAGGACCGTCAATGAGGACGATCCTTTCACGGCAGGCACGCTTCACGCAAGAATCCGCACGGCGAAGATAATAGAGTTCTCCCTCCGCAAGACCCGTACCGAAGCCCCATATGGGTCGGCATGGAATCTCCTCCCCCTCCACCGAAAGGCTCGCCGCACGGGTACGGTAGCCCGGCACGGAAAAGGGGACGATGCGTGTTTTCACGGGAAGTGCATTCAGCTCCTTTTCAAAATAGCGGACAAGTCTTTCCTCCTCCTCGGATCCTGAGGTTCGGACGAAGGACAGCGTTTCAATCATCTTTTTGATTTCTCTTTGTTTCACGTTATTCTCCTTTGATCATTCCTATCTCCTTCAGCACACGGGCAAGTCCGTCACTGTAGCAGCGAAAGCCCTCGTCACCGGGATGAAGATATCCATCGGGGAAATATGCTTTATCGTGGGGGTAGATATCAAGGCCGTTGACAACGTGGGCCTTTGGATGGCAGGATGCGGCCTCCTCGATGATCTGCGCCAGTTCCGTAAAGGAAACGGGACGGTCGGCCGTTTCACAATCGGCTCGCCAGATGGGGGTGATCACGATGAGCTCGGATTCGGGAAACTGCGCGGCAAGGGAGGCAAAAAAGGCACGGGCGTTCCCCTCAAGCTCCTCAACATTTTTTTGGTCCCAGTCGTTGGTGCCGTAGGCGACGCTGATGTAGTCGGGTGCGGACTCCTCAGACAGAAGCTCCGCAAGCTCAGGGAAAAAGATCTCCCCGGCGATAGCCTTATTGTGTTCCTCCGCGGATAGAAGCTCGGCAAGACGTGCCGCATAGCGCTGAGAGGGATGGAGGGCATCGTAGCCCTGAGTGATGGAATCCCCCAGACACAAAAGACGCTTGTCGGTATGGACGGGGACAAAGCTTGCTCCGTCGTCAAGGGTAATTTCCTCCAGGTTCATTTTGATGCCCCAAGGAAGGTGAATGCAGATCTCCTTCTCTCCCTCACCCAGCTCAAAACAATCCGAAAAGGAACCTGTCTCAAAAGGCTCGAAGATATAATTGAAGGGGATGGTATTTACGTCAAAATTGCAGAGCTCGCCAACTTTTTTGCCGTTTGCAAAGACCTCCATCGAAAAATAGCGGCGGCGAAGTTCCGTATCAACTCTTGCTTTGATACCGAGACGGCCGGAAGCGGTACGGAAGCGAAGCTTGACGCCCGCGGACATAAGAGGGCGATTGGCAAACTTACTGCGCTCTCTGCGATAAAGCTCCTCCTGCCTTTCGGTAAAGCGATGAAAAGCAACGGCACCGTCCTCCTCCGCCACATAGGATACACCGGAGGCGGCGGCACGAAGCTGATCCAAATTCAATTTCATAATCATTCCCCCTGCTTTTTTATTATTGTAACACATGGCAGGCTTCTCCGCAAGAACAAGCGCACAAAAACGTATTTTGCGATGAAAACAAAAGATTTTTGAAAAAAAGCGTTGAAAAAGCGTAAATATGCGATAAAATAAAAGCAGAAGGAAAATCGGAGAAATTGGAGGAATCGGATGGAAAAAACGTTATCGGCACTGCGGGACGAAGCGATGGTATGCCGCGCCTGTCGCCTTTGCGAAACGCGAAAAAACGTGGTATTCGGAAGAGGTTCGGAGCATCCGAGAATCATGTTCATCGGAGAAGCGCCGGGTGAGCAGGAGGATCTGCAGGGTCTTCCCTTTGTGGGAGCGGCAGGACAGCTATTGCAGCTGTATCTGGATTATCTCGGTCTGGAGGACGAGGACTACTACATCGCTAACATTTTAAAATGCCGTCCGCCCCGAAACCGCGACCCCTTGCCCGAGGAGGAACAGGCCTGCATTGGGAAACTGCGGGATCAAGTAAAGCTCCTTGCACCAAAGGTAATCGTGTGTCTCGGCAGGATCGCTGCCTGCCGTATTATCTCTCCCGACTTTCGCATTACCCGCGAGCATGGAAAATGGTTTGATCGGGGCGGTATGCGAGTGATGGCGACCTTTCATCCCTCGGCACTTTTGCGGGATCCAACGAAAAAAGAAGCGGCGCTTTTGGATTTTAAATCCATTTTAAATGAAATTTAACGAAATTTGTGACTGTCGGCACTTGTTGGCAGTCATATTCTTTTTTTTCGAGGAAAAAATAAAATCGGAAAGGAGGAATTTGATGAAAAAAACGATTTGTTTTGCCCTCGCTCTGTGTCTGCTTTTCCTTCCCGTAACGGCGCAGGCAAAGACCGGGCAGGGCTGGTATTTTAAGGCTAAGGGAAAGGACGTCCGTCCCGAGCTTCCGCAGGTGGACGGGACCTTGGCAAAGGGCATCGGACGGGATGAAAAGGTGGTCTATCTGACCTTTGATGCGGGCTACGAAAACGGAAACGTGGAAAAAGTGCTGAACGTACTAAAGGAAAAGGGGGTTGCGGGTACCTTTTTCGTGCTGAAGCATTTGGCAAAAAAGCATCCCGAGCTGTGTCGACGCATGGCGGAGGAGGGACATCTGGTAGGAAATCACACGGCAAACCACCCTAACGTTGCGACCCTCTCTCCCGAAGAGATAAAAAAGGAATTGAAGGAGATGGAGGAGGTCTGGAAGGAAGCGACGGGAAGCGACATAGCCCCCTATTTCCGACCGCCCGAGGGAGCGTGGAGTGAGGCTTCTCTGAAGGAGATCCACGCCTTGGGATACCGTACTGTGTTCTGGAGCCTTGCCTGGGCAGACTGGGATAACAACGATCAAAAAAGTCCCAAATACGCCATGGACAAGCTGATGGGGCGGATGCACAACGGTGCGGTGATCCTGCTTCATCCCACCAGCGCCACCAACGCCGCCATTCTGGGCGATCTGATCGATGAGCTCCGCAGGGAGGGCTACCGCTTTGAGACGGTAGATACGCTATGGCAAAGCGCGTGATCTGCCTCGTGCTGGGGGCACTTTTTCTTTTGGCTCTGCCCCTGCGGGCAAATGCCGCCGTGGTCAAGAAGGGCGTCGGCACGGAAAAGAAGATCGCCCTGACCTTCGACGACGGACCCAGTCGGGAAAACACCGACAAGATTCTGAGCATTCTTGAAAAATATAAGGTAAAAGCCACCTTTTTCGTCATCGGAGAAAATGCGGAAAAGGATCCCGAGCGCATTCGCAAGATCTACGATGCGGGACACGAGATCGGCAATCACACCTACTCCCACGCTTATATTTCCAAGATCGCACCTGCTGCTCTGCAGGAGGAGATCCTGAAAACGGAAGAGATCCTGAAGGGCATCTGCGGAAAAAGGCCCGTGGTATTCCGACCGCCAGGCGGTTACTACGACGACGCCTCCATCGCCCTGGTGGAGGAATTGGGATACCGAAGCATCCTGTGGTCTTTGGACACGAGAGACTGGAGCATGCCCCACTCGGATCGGGTGGCATCTCAGGTGGAAAGCGATACCTGCGAGGGGGATATTATCCTCTTTCACGATCTGGAGGACAAGCGTCTTCCCACCCCCAAGGCACTGGAACGGATCTTACCGTATCTGATCCGAAACGGCTACGAATTCGTTACCGTTTCGGAGCTTCTTGAAAATGAGGCAGATTAACTGCCTCATTTTCTTTTGTAAGCATTGACGAAAAAGACTCTATCCTGTATAATGAAAAATAACACTTTGCAACAAAGGACGTCAAATGAGCTACAGTAAGGTATCCATACGCTCCATTGAGATCGAGCGTTTTAAGAAAATAAGAAAATTGACTTTAGAGCCGCAGGAGGGGGGCAATCTGTTCTACGGCTCCTATCGCAGCGGAAAGACCAGCCTTTGCGAATTTATTCAATTTGTGCTGTACGGTTCCCGTGCCGTCGCTTTGGCACGAGACAACGCCGAAGATGCCCTGGGCAAGATCGTCTTTGAGGCGGACGGCAAGCTTTTTTCCGTAGAAAGAAGTGTCATTGCAGGCTGTGAGGAATCCGTCTTTTTGAACCTGACCGACGGCGAGGCACCCGAAACGGATCTGACACCCGGCGAATATCTGACGGGGCTGGATGAGGACGATTTCGACCTGATCGCCTATTTTAAGCAGGCCCGCTACGAATCCCCCGTTTTTAAGCCCAAATTTTCCTTTCTCCACCACATTGCCTCCTTTGGAGAGGATACCAAAAATCTTTACGAGGAATATCTTTCCGAGGAGGAAAAAAAGAATCAGTACACCAACGCCCAAGGCACGGGCCTCGTAGACAAGCTTTATGCCGAGCGAGACGCCTTAACACAGGAGCTGGAGGATCGTCCTTCCTTAGAGGAGGAGGCGGAAAGCTGTGCCAGATCCTTGGCCGATATCGCTCAGCATCTGGATGAAAACGACCGCCGTTGCGTTTTGTTAAAGGCAGACATGGCGGGACACGCAGACGATCTGCAATTGAGCCTCAACAAGGAAAACGCCGAAGAGCTGAGGGCGCAGATCCTTGCCAAGGAAAAGAAAATGCGCTTTCTTTCCTACAACGTTGCCAACAAGGTAGGAAAGCTGGAGCGTGAAGAGCTGGATGAGCTGAAGGAGGATTACAACCGCTTAAGCCTTGCGGTAACGGCACTGAACGAATCTCGCATGGCACTCAGTGCGGCCGAGGAAAACCTCTCCTTCCACGAGGGGCTTTTTGAGGGCGATGAGTCTGAGGAGCACTATTATGAAGCCAAACGCTCCATCCGCCGTGCCAAGGCCGGCAGACTGATCCTGCGCATCCTGGGCGGGCTCATGCTGGCGGGAAGCGTGCCTCTGTTTCTTTTGTTCAGACACCTTCACTACACCCCCACCATCAGCCTCGCCTGCGGCGGTGCCTCAGGCATTTTGGGCGTGGCGCTGATCTGCGTATCCATCCTGTTCACCTCCATGATCCGCAGAGTGCTGGCAGAAAACGGAAAAGAAAGCTGTCATGCTCTGTATGAATTTTACGACCGTTTGGTTGCACACGGAAAGACCACCCACGTCTATCGAGATCAGGTCATGATGGATCGGGCGCGCATGGAAAAGCGCGAGGAGGAGCACCGCACGGTGCAGGCTCAAATCACGGAAAAGGTTTCCGCACTGGGCTACACCGAGGAGGACGGCGAGATCCTTGCCATCTGCGACGATATCATTGAGGCAAACGACTCCCTTTACGATCTGGAGGAGGAGATCGCGGCGGACAAGAAGGAATACAATCGTCTGCTCTCCGTGGACGTAAGCCGCACGGATCTCGCGGTAAGCCCCGAATTTGCAGCGTTGCAGAAGGAGCTTGCCTTCCTGTCCGTACAGAACGATTCCCTTTATAAGAAAAAAGCGCTGATCTCGTCTCGCTATCAGACCGTGCAGGAGCTTTTGAGACACGATCCCGAGCAGTTGAAGGAGCGGCTTGCCCTTTTGACGGAAAGGATCGAGGCCATCAGTGCGGAGGAGGCGGAATGTACCGCCCGCTATCAGGTCGCCAAGGAAAAGAAGGATGCCTTCGAAGGCCGTCTCAAGGAAGAGATGGCAAAGAACATCAATGAAAAGCTCCGCTTTATGCTGGGCGAGGGTGAATCCTTCCTGTTCGACGATCATTTCGAGCTCTGCTGGTGCGACCAGCGCTCGGTGCTCCCGCTGATCCGCGCAGGCGGCGGTGTGATCTCCGAAATGGGTCTGTTTGCCTTCCGTCTGACGCTGGCGCAGTTTTTGAAGAAAACGGAACTGCCTATGATCTTTGATGATACCTTTGCCACCATGGATCCCGCGGCGGCAGGTGCCGTATACGCTATTTTGAGGGAGAACTGCAGTCAATTTTTGATCGCATCCTCCTCTCCCGACATCTACCGTCTTTGCCAGAACACGGCAAAGATCTTTCCCCTTTGATGCTTTCCCTTACCACTGCCGTGGGTGAGCTTCGCGGGGTCGGCCCCGTGACGGAACGAGAGCTGAAGGCGCGCGGCATTCACACCGTGGGCGACCTCATGCTTCTTTCCCCCATTCGCTGGCAAACGGAAAAGCTCTATCCCCTCTCGGCGGAGCGGGTGGGAGAATTCAGTGGCTTTCGCTTGACAGTGGATTCCGACGCCTCTACGGTGCACGCCAAGGGACGGGGACGCTTTCTCCGTTATCTGTGCTCCGACGAGGACGGAACACGGGTGACCCTACTCTTTTTCAACCAGATCTACTTAAAAAATCAGATCCGAAAGGGACAGGAGCTTTTTGCCTTCGGCGTTCTGCAGGAAAAGAAGGGAGCTTTTTCCCTCTTTTCGCCCAAGCTGAGAAAGGAAGCACCCGAAGGCGTGAGGATCCGCCCCATCTATGCCGCCACCCACAGTATCTCCTCGGAAAAAACGGAAAAGCTGCTGGGGCTTCTCCCCGACGGGCTTTTTGATCAGATTTCCGAGACTCTTCCCACATCGACGCTGAAGCGCCTTTCCCTGCCTGCCAGAGGAAAGGCACTTTTGACCCTACACAGGCCCCGAAGCGAAGAAGAGCTGCAGCTTGCCAAGAAGCGCTTTTCCTTCGAAGCAATCTTTCGCTTTTGTGTGCAGGCAAGGCTCTTTCATCGTCAAAGCACCGGGGAAACGGTACAGGGGCTCATTCCTAAGAGATCCCTTGATGAATTTATCGCCTCCCTGCCCTTTAGCCTAACGGAAGCGCAAAGACGCGCCATCGGCGAGATCGCAAGGGATATGACCTCCAAGGGAAGGATCCCACCCATGCACCGCCTTTTGCAGGGGGACGTGGGCAGCGGCAAAACGGCCGTAGCGGCCGCGGCGGCTTATCTTTGTGCCATGGGAGGCAAAAGCACGCTGGTGATGGCTCCCACGGAGATCCTTGCTACTCAGCATGCCAATTCCTTCGCCCGTTTTTTTGAGCCCTTTGACGTTCCCGTTTTGCTTCTCACAGGCTCCACGCCCAAAAGGGCAAGGGACAAGATCCTTCGCATTACCCAAGGAAACGAGCCCTATATACTCATCGGCACCCACGCGCTGGTGGAGGAGGGGGCGGTATGCCGCGGCATCGGTCTTACCGTTTGCGACGAGCAGCATCGCTTCGGCGTAAGGCATCGCACTCTGCTCGGTGACAAGAACGAGGGCGTACACACCCTTGTCATGAGCGCTACGCCCATTCCCCGCAGTCTTGCCATGTTCCTTTACACGGGCGAAAACATTTCCGTTCTGGACGAGCTTCCCCCGGGACGTCAAGCGGTGGATACCTTCTATATCGGGCAGGAAAAGTTGGAGAGGCTTTACGGCTTTATTCGCCGGCGCTGTGAGGCAGGAGAAAAGGCCCTTATCGTATGTCCCCTCATTGAGGACGAGGAGGGAGAAAGCCCGCTGCAAAGTGCCGTGGAGGAATGGAAGCAGGTCAAGAAGACCCTTCCTTCTCTTTCCGTAGGACTGCTTCACGGGAAAATGAAGAGTGAGGAAAAGGAGACGGCACTGAACGATCTGATAGAGGGGAAAACACAGGTTCTTGTTTCCACCACGGTCATCGAAGTGGGCGTGGACGTGCCACGCGCCACGGTGATGGTGATCCAAAACGCCGAGCGCTTCGGGCTTTCCCAGCTTCATCAGCTGCGAGGCAGAGTAGGTCGTGGAAAGGAGAAGGCATGGTGCTTTCTGGTTTCCTCCCATCCCGCCAAAAGTGCGAGAGAGCGCCTGAAAAAGCTTTGCGACTGTCATGACGGCTTTGAGCTGGCACGCTTTGATCTGGAGCATCGGGGTCCCGGTGACTTTTTCGGTACCCGCCAGTCCGGCTTTGAGGCGGCTCTGTCCGTAGGCATGGGTATGGAGGAGATGACGAGCGTTTCCAACGAGGCCGAGCTCTTTTTGAACGAGGCAGGTCCCGAGGAACTGATCCCCTACGAAAGGGCAACGCGGCTCAACTGACGTCTTGACTTTTATTTTGTTTTTCGTTACAATAAAATTACAAAAAATAAAGGAGAACAATTATGATCGAGAATTTTATCAATAGCATCGGTGCATTCCTTGCTACCGGCGGCATCAAGCTTCTCACCTCCGTCGTGCTTTTGGTGGTATGCTGGAAGCTCATTGGCCTGCTGATCAAATTTTTGAAGAAGAACCGTCAATTCAACAAGATCGACGAGGGCGCAAGAGGCTTTCTCTTAAGCTGTATTTCCATCATTTTGAAGGTGGTGCTCGTTTTGACCGTGGCCGCCAATCTGGGCGTTCCCATGACCAATATCGTTGCCATCCTGGGCTCCTGCGGTCTGGCCATCGGCCTTGCCCTTCAGGGAAGCCTTGCCAACTTTGCGGGCGGTCTGATGATCCTCGTGTTCCACCCCTTCCGCGTGGGCGATTACATCGAAGCCTCCGGCAAGGAGGGCACCGTAAAGAGCATTTCCCTGCTATACACCACTGTGACCACCATTGACAATAAGGACGTCATTATGCCCAACGGTGCACTGACCAACGCCGTGATTACCAACTTCTCCGCTGAGGATACCCGCCGCGTTGATCTGGAATTTGCCGTGGCTTACGATTCCGATGCGGAGCGCGTCAAGCAGGTGCTTCTGCTTCTGGCTGACAAGCACGAGCTGGTACTGAAGGATCCCGCCCCCTTTGCCAGAATGACCAAGCACGATCAGTCCGCTCTGATCTTTTCCTTGCGCGTATGGAGCAAGAAGGATGACTACTGGACCGTAAAGTTTGACCTTTTGGAGCAGGTCAAGACCGCTTTTGACAAGCTGGAGATCCAGATCCCCTTCCCTCAGATGGATGTTCACATTCACGAATAAGAAAAAAAGCATCTCCCTTCGGAAGATCCGAAGGGAGATTTTTTACAGATATACGCGAATGTTTTGGGCAAGATTCTCTTCCAGTCCGATGAGACGGCGCGTTAAGTCCTTGGACGCCTCGTCGGCGGCGGAATACTGATTCAAATATCGATTGAGGCTTTTGATACCCATGTGACAGCCGTCGGTCATCAGATCCGCCACGGTCTTATCCGTATCCTCCATGGCCATTTTCACCTCTGTCTTGATCCAACTCATGGCCTCCGCCATTTTATTGGGGTCCTTACCTTCATCGCCGTATTTATTGAGTAGGCATTTCAATTCCGTATCCAGCTTTTCATGCTCCTTTTTGCAATCCACAAGGAGCTTTTTAAAGGCATCGCTACGCACTCTGTCCAATACGTCGTCAATAGACTTGACTCCCATTTTAATGCCTGCATCACACTCGCGCAGGAGCTTTACGGTGTCCTTTTCTACCATGTTCTACCTCCAAATTTTTCTTTGGAAATAGTATGCTCCGTTTTTTTGATTCTATGAAAAAAAGCCATCCTCAGATGGCTTTTTTCGTTTTATTGATTTCAGGCTTCCTCAAAGGAATCGGTACCCACGCCGCAAAGGGGACAAACGAAATCCTCGGGCAGATCCTCGAAGGCGGTGCCTGCGGCAATACCGTTATCGGGATCGCCGACGGCCTCATCGTATTCCCAGCCGCAAACGGTGCAAACGTACTTTTTCATGTCAGTATCTCCTTTTCATTATAGTTATATATTTTTTTGCTTTATAATTTTTTTACGCAATGAGTTCGAAATCTGCCGCGCCGTGCTTACACAGGGGGCAAATAAAGTCCTCGGGAAGAGTCTCTCCCTCGTAGACGTAGCCGCAGACCTTGCAAACGTAGCCCTTCTTTCCATCGGTCTGAGGACGGGGCTTGACGTTGTTTTGATAATAGGTGTAGGTCATGGTCTCACGATCGGAAAGGACGCGGGCCTCGGTCACGGAGCAGATGAACATACCGTGAGTATCCAGATCCACGTATTGCTCCACCTTCAAAGACAGGAAGGAGTTGATATTGCGGGGCAGGAACACCAGCCCGTTATCGGAGCGGAGAGGCTCGCAATCGGAAAATTTATCCACGTTTCTGCCGCTCTGGAAGCCAAACTTCTCAAAGACAGCAAAGGGGGCATCCACAGTCAGGCAGTTGATATTCATCTTGCCGGTCTGACGGATGACATGGTGGGAATAGTTTGCCTTATTGATGGTCACGGCAATGCGATTGGGGGTATTGGTGACCTGCGTGACGGTGTTGACGATGAGACCGTTGTCCTTCTTGCCGTCGTTGGAGGTGACCACGTACAAGCCGTAGCCGATATTAAAGAGCGCAGACAGGTCATTTTTATTGGCCGTCTCGGAGCTTTGAGCCATATAGTCGCGGCAGAGCTCGTCAGCCAGTGCTTCCAGCTGAGCCGCGCTCTCCTCAGACAGAGCGGAGCGAATGGTGACGGTGTTTTCCGCCAGGATCAGATCCTTGGAGGAGGACAGCATCTCACGCATGACCTTAGCGGCCAGAGGAGCCCAGCTTCCGTTTTCCATAAAGGCCACGGTGCGCTTTTTGAAATTACGCTCGGTCAGGTGGTGAATAAACTCCTTCATGAAGGGGAAGACGTCAGCGTTATAGGTAGTAGTGGCAAGGACCAGCTTACTGTAGCGGAAGGCATCCTCCACGGCCTCGGCCATATCGCAACGGGCCAGATCGTTCACAACGACCTTGGGACAGCCCTTGGCCTTCAGCGTTTCGGCAAGCTGAAGGACAGCCTTCTTGGTATTGCCGTAAACGGAGGTGTAGGCAATGACGATGCCCTCTTCCTCAGGCTCGTAGGAGGACCAGGTATCGTAGAGGCCAATATAGTGCCCCAGATCCTCCTTCAGAACGGGACCGTGCAGGGGGCAAATGGTGGCGATGTCAAGGCCCTGCGCCTTTTTCAGAAGGGCCTGCACCTGAGCGCCGTACTTGCCGACGATGCCAATATAATAGCGTCTTGCCTCGCAATCCCACTCCTCCTCCACGTCCAGGGCGCCGAACTTGCCGAAGCCGTCGGCAGAGAAGAGCACCTTGTCGGTAGAATCGTAGGTTACGATGACCTCGGGCCAGTGGACCATGGGAGCGGTAACGAAGGTAAGGACGTGCTTGCCCAAATTTAGGGTGTCCCCTTCTCCCACCGTGATGGCGCGGTCGGCAAAATCGGTGCCGAAGAAATTCTTCATCATGGCGAAGGCCTTGGCGGAGGAGACGATCTTCGCCTCGGGATAGACGCGGGTGAACTGCACGATATTGGCGGAATGGTCGGGCTCCATATGCTGGACCACCAGATAATCGGGCTTTCTGTCCCCGAGGGCGTTCTGGATATTATCCAGCCACTCATGGGTAAAGCCGATATCAACGGTATCCATAATGGCGATCTTCTCATCCAAAATGACGTAGGAATTATAGCTCATGCCGTTGGGCACGATATACTGTCCCTCAAACAGGTCAACCTTGTGATCGTTGACCCCGATATAGCGGATATCATTCGTTACAAACACGTTTTGTACCTCCAAATTCATATCCTCCTTATTGTACATGCATTTTTCAAAAAAATCAATGGGAAAATGGCTTTTAATCCAAAATTCTGCCATCCGTTCCCACGGTGATCACCTGCCAAGGGATCCACTTCCCTGCGGTTTGCAGAGCACGCAGAACGGCATGTTCAATGCCGCCGCAGCAGGGCACCTCCATGCGCACCACGGTAACGCTTTTAATATCGTTTTCCGCAATGATGCGGGTTAGCTTTTCGGCGTAATCCCCATCGTCCAGCTTGGGGCATCCGATAAGGGTCACGTGGCCGCGGATGAAATCCTCGTGAAAATTGCCGTAAGCAAAGGCGGTGCAGTCGGCGGCCACCAAAAGCTTTGCTCCGTCAAAGTAAGGGGCGTTCACGGGAACCAGCTTGATCTGCACGGGCCACTGAGAAAGGCAGCTCACACCACTGCCGCGAGGCGCCTCGGCGGGCTTCTCTTCCCTCTTGATGGCCTTTGCAAAGGTTCCGGGACAGCCGCAGGGCATGGGCTTTGCGGCCGGATGCATTTGCACCTTTGCCCGACGGACGGCCTCCTCATCATAGGCGGGAGCCTCCCTCTCCTCAAAGGTAATGGCACCCGTTGGGCAAACGGGAAGGCAATCACCCAAGCCGTCGCAATAATCCTCACGGATAAGCTTTGCCTTTCCGTCAATCATTTCAATGGCGCCCTCGTGGCAGGCAGAAGCACAGGCACCGCATCCGTTACACAGATCCCCGTTGATCCGAATGATTTTTCTCAGCATTTCGTTTTCCTCCTTGCTTTTGTGAGTTCATTATAGTATAATGCAGGAGGAATGTATGTTGAAATTTCAACAAAAACGAGGAAAAAATGAAAAAATATTTTAAGATCTTAAAATCATGTCCCCTTTTTGCCGATATTGCAGAGGATGAAATGGGAGCAATGCTCGATTGTCTCGGAGCGAGGGTCACAAGCTTCGGCAAAAAATATACGATCCTTGCGGAGGGCACGGCGGCAAGGCACGTGGGTATCGTGCTGAGCGGCTCGGTACAGGTGATCCAAAACGATTGGTTCGGTAACCGCAGTATCGTGGGACAGATGGGCGAGGGTGAAGTCTTTGCGGAGGCCTTTGCGGCCGGCGGTGTGGAGAGCCTTCCTGTTTCCGTCATCGCCGCGGAGGACAGTGAGATCCTTCTGATCGAATGCCACCGTATCCTGCACGCCTGCTGCAAGGTATGCTCCTTTCATCAGAGACTGATCTTTAATCTCATGAAGGATCTTGCGGTAAAGGCGGTGCAGTTTCATCAAAAGCTGGAGATCACCTCCAAGCGTACCACACGGGAAAAGCTCCTCGCCTTCCTTGCCCAACAGCAAAAAAAGTCGGGCAAGGCAAAATTTACCATTCCCTTTGACCGTCAGGATCTGGCGGATTTTTTGGAGGTGGATCGAAGCGGTCTTTCCACGGAGATCGGAAAGCTTCAAAGAGAAGGCATGCTCCGTGCAGTGAAAAGAGAATTTGAGTTGCTGTAACAAAAAGGTGATGATATATCAAGCTTGCGGCTTGGATAAAAAAATCCGATGCAAATGCATCGGATTTTTTGTCTATGGGCTACAAAAAAGATATTTTTGCCGTTTTTGCGTATGAATTCGAACTCTCACAATTCGGCAACATCCATCAATCAAATCATATGTATCCCATTTCTTGGCAATGGTCTGTTACAGCCTTTTTGAAATCTTTCAGTTTTGTTTGATACCCTCTGTGTGCGGTAGTCAAATTGCTAACGCTCATTTCATTGCATACCAGCAGTTCGTTTACTGATAATTTGAACGACTGTATCATCTGCTCTAAAATAACATCCTTAGGGTTATCGTAACCTTCGTAGTCACCACGACAAAAACTCAACAGAACTTGCTGGTACCATTTCCTAATACAAGCATCCATCTTGTTGTGGATATTCCTTATCGAGATATACAGAGTATGCACTTTTGTATCGAAACTCTCTTCGTTTGGGATTTCAAATTTGCCCGAAGCGTGCGCCATCTCATTACGGGTCTTTACGTATTCACCTACATTGGTTATTTGCGAATTATCTAAATTGATGATTCTAAAGATTTTTGCAATATCACTTTCGGGCATTAAACTATATGCAAAAACAGATTCAGGTTCCTCTATCTTGAATTCTTTTTCTCGCCCTGAATAGGGTCTTGCATATATTATTGCATCCTTATATCTATCAGGCTCAATTTGACTTATCTTCCAAGCCGTACAGTAAATATAAGTCATATACAGTAGATGAATACCAAAATAAGCAAATTGGTATTGCTCATATTTATAATTGACCGCAATGAGATTGGTAATATTTTGAATGTAATTGATTACGTCCTCTTCATCGGCGGGGTCAATGGGAAGATAATTTAGTATTTCTTGTAGGTATGGCACCTCTGTATAATCAACTACATCAGACACGTTTACTCACCCCAGACTTCCTTTATACGGGTTTCGATTTTTTCGGTAAAGACCTTTATAAGTTGCTTGGATGGCTCAATTAGAGATTGTTCATAACTAATTTGATCAAGTATCTTCTTCTGATCCTCAAGAGATGGAACAGGAATACGATATTGTTTGACATAGTTAATGTCAACACGCTGTTGACCAGCAGTCCCGGTCATAAATGCCTTTCCACCCTCTATAAACTCAGGTGTGTTAATGTGATAGAAAATCCACTCAGGGTATACGAGAGAAGTGTTAGCTCGAATTACGATATACTCAGTTGAGCCAAAGCCTATGCCATTTGTCAGCTTTCGAGCAATAGCTGCTTTCCCGTTTTCAAAGCAAGGAGTAATCTTTGCGAGAAGAATGTCATTATCTTTGAAATAGGTGAATCCAGAAAGCACTTCGGAGAGTTTCCGATTTTCTTTGGGTGTAAAAGAGGCATCAAAAGTATTGATATCGGCCATAGGAACAAACGACACATCAGTTTCACCAAGCATGCTTTTAACTTCATCTTTGGCTGGTTTAAAGATAGCAATATCTTCTAACGCTTTTTTGCTCCCCGAAGAACAAGAAATTGTTGGCAGATAGTTGCTCAATGCCATCTTGGCACCAGCGATGACCTGCTGGTATCCATCAAGTTCTCTAACAATTTGTCTCTGTATATCAAGCGGTGGGAGAGGAATTTGTTGTTTCAATACAGCGTCCATTGATATAGATGGAGGATTAGACAAAGATGCCCATTGAGAGATGTCGATAGAATTCAGCAGATACAGCATAAACTTTGGCAATATTCTATCGCCACAGATTATTCCCATAACATTGTTATCAAAAAGTGAAGACTCAGTCAGTATTCGCTTTTTATTGGTTGCAATAGCAGCTCCAATTTTGGGGAATATGACGGTGCCTGCAGGTGCAGTTCCCCATTTCTTTGATGCGGCTAATTCATTAGAAACATAGTTGTTGCTGAGATGCATTTCAACTTCGTTTCCTTTTGTATTCATATCTCCCACTTTATAAAATGGTATCGTACCATCTTTGCCTTGTAAAGCCATAGGGAAAGCATATCCACTAACCAGAGATGCAACAGAACCAATGGAAACAATTTCGTAATTTGAAGTGATTTCTTTCTGTTCCCGATATCTGCTTCCGACCAGAATATACGAATTCTCACGCACCTTTTCAAGCGGGATTACCTCAAATCCCACATTAAGCATATCAGCGGTCTGTTCCTCGTCTAACTTGCGATATTCTTCATATTTTGCAAGATCACTTGGCGTATCAAGCTTGCGGCGGTGATTATCCAGAGTATAGCCATCACTCTTTACATCAAAATACCAGAAGTTCTTTTTTCTCTCTGTCACTTTGATTTTTTTATTGACATTCGTTGCGTAAATAATGTCAGTCTTAACACCTGTGTATGGAAGGAATACGCCCTGCGGCAAAGAGATAATGCTCTGGAGCTGGCAATGATCCAATAAGTATTCACGGGTTTTGGCGAGGTCCTTACGGAATAAGAATCCCTCAGGTACTACCAATGCCATTCTACCATTTTCGGCAGTACTGTTAATTGCCTTCATACAATGCTGTACACAAATGCTATCACCGTTTGTACTCGGCAAATCGTAAAGATTGCCGTGCTTTGTTTTCTGTGAATACGGCATATTTGCAAGAACAATATCATAAACACCGCTATACTCACTTGAGTATTCTATATTTCCATCTGCATCTCTAATGATTTTTCCGTTTTCATCATATTTGATTTTATCAATATAAGTAGGATTAGCTAAACTATCCATCATATGAATATTACTATGACCATCACCCGCAAGAATCATATTCATCTTCGTAATTCTTGCAGTATTAGTAATTTCATTGCCATAGATAGTTTC
>JAFQMA010000056.1 GCA_017414535.1 Clostridia bacterium
ATATTCCTGAAACCTTTAAGGGCTTGGGGCTATCCCAACAAACTGCCTTTTGTCCCCAAAAGGCGATGCTTGCTGGTACATAGCAGTTTCATTCTTTTTCGGCAAGTAACCCACCGAAAAAAACGTCCCGGAGGGGGACAACCCTCCGGGTACGTAGCAAACCTCAGCCGAAACGGGACTGTACCACCTGGAACACAAGGGGACAATTCTCTGATTGACTAATCCCCACGCACCCAAACAAAAACGACCCGAAAATTTTTCGGGTCGTTTTTGCATCTGCCGCTCTGTTGCATTTTCCTAAAATTCACACTTTTTCTTGACAAGGCCGCGCTTTCTTGGTAAAATAAAGACAGGGAAAACAGCGATGTTACTATTATGCAGTCACGAGGTAACAAGCAATGAGAAGAATTGTCAGTATAACGATCCTACTTGTATGTCTGTTTATGAGCATGGTTTCCTGTGAGAATTCAACACAATCGTCTTGCACCACGGGAGAGTCTTTTGCAGAGCAAACGATGCAAACGGTATCGGCGCCGATTCGCTATTATTCTTTGGCAGACTTTGAGCCTTTGATTGCTCAAAAAAGCACGGTCGAGGAGGTTTTGGATCAGCTGGGTGTTCCTCTTTTTGGGGGCGGAAGCGGCATCGGTGTTCGATTTGAATATGCTTCCGTAAACGGGGGATTTATTCATTTGCAGTTTTTATACGATGAAGAAGTCGAAGGCTATGCTATGGGAGCTTCGGAAGTATGGGCGAAGGCTTCTTTTAAACAAAAAGACGCGCTCCATTGCTTTGTGTTAAACGAAAATACCCCCATTGAAAGAAGCGTTTCTTTTTCGAAGGCCCGCGAAGTTGTCTCTGTTAACGGTATTTTTCCGGTGGAAGGCATTCAACGTGATGAATCGATAAAGGGTTTGTCTGTGGAAGAAATGACGGCACAGCTCGGGAAATTTCATTTTGCCGAGGAAAATGCTTTCTGTTATGTTACAAAAGATGCCTATCTTTTGAAATTTATGGTTTCTGCCGCGGGAAAGATAACAGAAGTCGTATACGTTGATATTATCGAGCAATCAGGGGACGGTTCTGTGTCTTGATTGATTGAACCGCCCCACCCCCACAAACGCAAACGACCCGAAAAAAGAAGCGTGCGCAAAGCGCTTGCCTCTTTGAGGTTGAGTTTTCGGCAGAAATTGGTGCGGCAGGAATCGGCTGCGAAGCAGATCGGAATTCTTTTTCTTTCGGTTTTGTCTGCATTGTTGGCGGTTCTATAAAGGTGACGAGGGATTAAAGACTTATGCAAAGTTGTGATAACAGAATAAACAAAAAGAAAAAAGACGGTTGGTTTTTCCGTTATGGAAACGTGTCCCGAGTTTTTCTTGGTAACACTATTTTTCTTGTTGCTTGTGGTTTTCTTCTTTTTTTAATTCGCGCTGAATTCGGTGTCTCTCTTTTACTTGCAGTTCTTTTGATCAATGCTATCAATTACTTATTGATACAAAGCGAAAAATACAAAATTGAAGAGGATAAAATCCGAGTTAAAACGGCTTTTAGCAGCAAAAAAATCCCTTTACCCGAAGAACTTCTTCTCATTGTTACAAAAGCTGCTGCGATACCGGGTATCTTTAAGAAGGTGCGGCATAGGAGAGGGATTCCTTGGATTTCTTTTCGGGATCGGTATATGGTGTCAGTAGTATGTAGCGTAACCTTGCAGGAGGCGCTGGATCTACTCCACACCATAAAAGGAAAAGGCCATCGTTATTTGGATGTTTTTGTGGTTGATTTGTTTTTATCCCATGGTTATTACGAGTTTATTTATAGTTTCGTTTTTGAAAAGCAACAGTTTGAGGCATTATTGAAAGATCGTTCTTGCCAAATTATTGTGCCGCAATTTTTGAAGGGTAAAATTTCTTCTTTGGAAGAATATGGCTGTTCCGTTTATTATGATGATCAAACATAAGTTGAAGACAGAGAACAATTCTCTGATTGACTAAATCACCCCCACCCCCACAAACAAAAACGACCCGAAAAAAAGAGAAGCGCCTCCAGCCTTGACCGAACCCTTTGCCTTTTACTATTTGGAGCGTTAAACCAACATCAAAAAAACAGCCTTTCGGCTGTTTTTTTACTTTAATTGAGTTAAACGTAGGGCTGCCTCGGCGGGATCCAAATGATTCGCCTCGTAGGCGACCAGCAGAAGCTCCTGCGGTAGGTCGGAATCGTATTTATCTGTGACGGGATATTCCGTTTTTACCGTCAGGGGAGAGCTTAGAGGCTCGCCCGCCTTACCTGCTTCCCGAAGAAGAGATGCGATCTCCTCGCGGGAAAGGGCATTGGCCTTAAAGGTAACGTAGTAGGAGCCAGCGCTGTGTACGTCATAAAGGCCGGCCTTGGCTGAGGCGTATTTGGAAAGATAGCGCTTCAATGCGCGGAAGCCGCGGGTTCCAAGCCACGGGAATAACACGTATGAGTTACCGCCTAAATGAATGAGGTGGTGGGCTCCCATGCCGGATCTTCGGCTCAAGGCCCGTGCCTTTTCCAGTCTTTCCGCCGCGGCGGGCAGGAGATAGGGGTAAGTCTCGTCAGAGCAGAGGATCTCTCTCATTTTTTCCAGGATCCGCGTGTGGATGTTTCCGAATTCGCCCGGCCAAGAGATCTTCATTTTTCCCTCTACGGGACGAACGAATACAAGATGCTTGGCGACGTCTGTTTCCTCTACCTCCCAAACTCTGCCTGCCAGTGCAAAGCGCTCGCCTACGGGCGGAGTAGCGGTGATGGTACCGATCTCCTCACTGCCATGTCGCACGGTAAAATCCTCGCTGTCCTTGAATACGGCGTAGAATTTAAAGCTATTCAGCTTTTTTTCTCCCCGCAGACCGGGGATCAGTTCCTTTTCCTCCGTCAGCTCCAGATCGTTCTGACGCACCATGTGCCCCAAGAGAGCACGGTATTCCTCGCGGGTAACCTGGGAAAACGGAGATAGACTCAGCACCTCAGCGGCGAGCCTGGCGGCGCTCATGCTACCCTTGGAGGCGAGGCAGGAAAGGGTCTGGTGATAAAGCAGGCTGGCGGGCTTTTTCTTGGTATCGCCCGGCTCGATCCAGCGCTCCTTGCGGTACAGCTCAACGATGGCAATACCCTGTAATAGATCCCAAGGGATCAACTGATAGAGGGGCGCGTTGGGGAGAGCCTCCTCCTCGCGGAATACCATGAGCATTTCGGGCGCCTGTCCGCGCCGGCCGCTTCTGCCGATGCGCTGTAGAAAGGAGGAAACGCTTGCGGGCGCGCCTTGGTTGACGATGCGGTTGAGGGTGCCGATGTCAATGCCCAGCTCCAGCGTGACGGTGGCACAGGCCGTCAAAGGCCGGTCGCTGTTTTTCAGTGCATCCTCCGTCTCTTCACGTATGGCGGCGGAAAGGTTACCGTGGTGGATGTAAAAGCGATCCTCTTCGCCCTTTTTTGCGGCAATACTGCGCAGGTCGGCGCAGATCTCCTCCGTTTCCTCACGGGAGTTGGAAAAGACGACGCATTTTTCTTTTGCTGTGGCGCGGTAGATGAGTGTAGCCGCGGGATTAGCTCCCTCCGTCTCACCCTTTTCCGTGACGGTCACGTGCTCCAGCCCCAGCTTCCAGGCGATCTCCTTTTCATCAAAGCGGATCACCGTGGTTTTTCTGAGACTGCCGCCTGCAAGCCAATCGGAAACGGAACTTGTGTCTCCGATGGTAGCAGAAAGGGCGATCCTTCTGGGATCGTACGAGATGCTTTTTGCGATCCTTTGCAGTTGGCATAGGATCTGACTTCCCCGGTCCGACCCCATCAGAGCGTGTACCTCGTCGATCACGATGAATTTCAAATGGGCAAAGAGGCGGGGCAGGTCGTTTGCTCTGTGGATCAGCATGCTCTCCAGTGACTCCGGTGTGATCTGCAGAATGCCTGCGGGGTGCTTTAAAAAGCCCTCCTTATGACTGCGGGATACGTCCCCGTGCCAGCGGGTCACGGGCAGACCGCTTTCCCTTAAGAGCAGATCCATGCGGGAGTGCTGGTCGTTGATCAGCGCCTTCAAGGGGGAAATATAGAGAACGGTGCAGTTTTCGGCCCCCAGCTCTGCCATGAGGGAAAGAATGGGGAAGAAGGCGGCCTCCGTTTTGCCCGAGGCGGTGGCCGAGGTGATCAGCAGATGATCCTCCGTATGGAAGATGGCCTCGGCCGCATCGATCTGAACGGCGCGAAGCTCGTCCCAGCCGCTTTGATAGATATAATTTCGTATCCACGGCGCGAAGCGGGAAAAGACCGCCTGCGCTTGGCTTATCCGATCCTTCATAGCTTAAATTCGGAAAGGTCGAAGAAATCGTCGTCCGAATCGGGATCCTCTTCCTTTTCTTCCTTTGCTTCCTTCTTTTCCGTCTTGCCTAAGAGGGTATCGAAATCTGCCTTGGGATCGGAATACATCAGATCGAGAATATTCAGAAAATCACGGGTGACCTCGCGGGGAGTGATCAGCTCGTCTGCGCCCATTCTTTGAAGAGATACGGTGAGAAAAGCGAGGATCTGCTCGTCCGTCATGCGAGGGGCGTAGTTATAATAGGAGCTGTGGAGCAGGAGAAGTCTGCGGCACAGAGCGAAGATCTCGTTATCCGACAGCCGTTTGAGATAGACCAGGGGAGAGAGAAGGTTTTGCGCCGTACCGCTTCCGAATCTTCCCGGGATCAGACGGCTCTTTAGGGCCTCGTAGCTGAAAAGGCCTCGTCTGGGATCCTCGATCAGCTGGGGTGTGGCACCCAGGAAAAAGCCAAGTCCTTCCGCCTTGCCCTGCATGGTATCGTTGAACATGGAAAGGATCTTTTCGTAGTTATTCTCTCGGGAAACGCGGTTGGGGATCTTATAAAGATTGACGCATTCATCAAGAAATACGGCAAAGCCCTTGTAACCGATCTTGCGGAAGAAAAGGGAAAAGAGTTTTAAATAATCGTACCAATTGTGATCGTCAATGATGCTGTTTATGCGGAGAAGTGAGGCCCTTGCCTGGATCTTTCCCGTGAATTCGCCTCTCAACCAGCGCATGGCGTCCTCGGCAAGAGCGTCGTTGCCCTCTTTGTGCGCGACGTAATAGGCGTTTAATACTTTGGCAAAATCAAAGCCGCCCACACCGCCCTGAAGCTCGCGGCACGTGCGAAAGACCTCTTTTTGCACGTACAGATTCAGCTCCTCCGAATCGGGAGAGAGGCCCTCCCTTGTCAGACCGTCCGTCTGCAGGGAGGAAAACCAATTGCCCAGGATCAGCGGCAGTGCATTTCCGTCGGGCATGGCCTTGCAGGCAAGGTTGCGTATCAGCTCACGATAGGTGGCAAGTCCCTGTCCGGCGGTGCCGTGAAAGCGCCGCTCGGGTGAAAGGTCGGAATCGGCGGTAATAAAGCCGCGTTCCAGCGCGTTGGCACGGATCAGCCCGATGAGAAAGCTTTTTCCGCTGCCGTATTTCCCCACGATAAAGCGGAAGGCGCCCATGCCCAGCTCCAAATTTTCCAGATCGCGGGTGAGGGCAAGGATCTCCTTTTCGCGTCCGATGGCAATGTATTCCAGCCCCTGCCTTGGTACGACGCCCGAGCCGGCAGAATTGAGGAGGGTGCCCAGGATCCTCTTGGGGATCTTCATCTTAATTTCCGACATGATTTGCTCCTTCCATGGGCGGGAACACCGCCTCAAGCTGTTCTTTGTAGTCCTCAAAGGGGAGACCCTGCTGATCGATAATACCGTCGCCGATGACGGAAATTGCTTTTTCGTTACATTTCGTTACAAGGCTTTCCGGGAAGACGCCGCCCGCCATGGCGAAGTGCCGCGCCGCGTCCTTTCCCTCGTGGATCAGTGTGCGAAGGAAAGCATCCTCGGCCTCGCTGAGAGTGGCGGCAAATTCCCAGAATTCACTCTCGTTCGTGCTCAGAGCCGTGGCCTCAAGCGCTTGTAGCTCTGTGCGATAAACGGAGTCAAAGGTATCGTCCTTCATCTCGCCCACGATGATGCTCTCGTGATCGGAGGCAGTGTAGGCGCGGGTCAATTCCTCTGTAATGCGGCGGGATTCCGCTTCGATTCGGTACGCTTCGTCGGGATCTACGTGCATTTCCACGGGCTTTTGCGCGCCGCCGATCTTATCGCTTTGTAAAGCTTCCTCGCCTTGCGCCTCGCGGCGGCTTTTCTCCTCCGCCTCGTAGGTAAAGAGGATCGAATCGATGAATGACTTATGCTCGGCGGAGACAAAGACACGTGACAGTGCGTTTTTGAGCTTGAATATGCTTCTGACGCGGTTTTCCAGGTATCTCAGAATCCCGTCGAAGCGACTGCGGATATTTTCATCCGATAAAAGGGGATAGGTGCAGAGATTGACAGTGATCTCCGGAACGTGTGGGGAGGGGAGCCCTTGAAACAACGTTCTTACCGTTCTTACCTGAGATGGGATCTGTATAGCGTAAAGATTGCCGTTGAGCTCCTTGCGATTGAAAATGCCGGACTTTACGGATTTTTCCAGTGCTTCCTCCAGGGTGTAGGCATAGCGAAGGTTCGTCCTGTATGCTTTGGAACTGCGAAAGCCGGGGTGTGCCATCATCTTCACTACGATCTCCGTTTCACGCGGCGTGGGCTCGTGCCCGTCGGCGAGAACGTAGTCGAAAAGGTATCGTTCCAAAAGAAAGCTTCTTGCCGTGTAATTTTTTTCACAAAAAATGGCAGTAAGCTGCTCCGTGGGAAGCGGAAGCCGTAAAAATAACAGGAGATCTCCCAGAACGTCACAAAAGAGTTTGTCCGCCATGGGAAATTCTTGCCGATAGCTTTTCCACGCGTGAAAGAGGTGCGATGGAATTGCTTTGTTGATCATTGCCGTCCGCACTACGCGGCATAGATACAACTGAAGATAGGGGAAAGCAGCAGTAGGTGCTTTGCCTGACTCCACCGCAGAGCAAAAGTATGAAAAATAAGCACGCTCTGAAGGCGAAAGACTTTCAAAGGTAGGGGAGTAAACGGCGCAGGGGACAAAAACCTGTGCTGTTTGTTCCTGCTCCTTAAATAAAGCTCCGTCGGGAAAGGCGCTCGGCTCGGTAAAACGGTAAAACTCGATCAGGCGGGAGGAGGCAGGATAGATCCTGTCACCGAAGGCAATATGTTGCTCATCCGCTTCCAGAATGCGCACGGAAACGCCGCCTGTGGGAATGGACTGCCCCGTAGCAGCGCCTCTTGATTTCGGTAACAATTTCGGAATAGACCAAAATTCGTCCCTGTTCATGTAGACTCCTCCTTTCCGCTCTTGACTGCAAATTAGGTATTATATTATTATATCATGGCTTGTAGCTCTTTTACAAGAGAAAAATACAGAGAAAAAGAAAAAACACCTGGATTTTTTAAAAAATCTCTTGACAAAGCCTGCGATCTATGTTAGGATAATACGCGTCGCCGGTGAGTTACGCTGGTGTAGCTCAATTGGCAGAGCAGCTGATTTGTAATCAGCAGGTTGGGGGTTCAAGTCCCTTCACCAGCTCCATGCACCAAAATTCTATATGGGGGAATTCCCGAGCGGCCAAAGGGGGCAGACTGTAAATCTGTTGTCACTGACTTCGGTGGTCCGAATCCACCTTCCCCCACCAAAAAACGACAGGCTTTGGCCTGTCGTTTTTTCAACTAAATCCACCCTTGCGGGTGGGTGAAATCTTCTTCGACGATGAAATCCAACTTCGTTGGGTGAAATCCGCCTC
>JAFQMA010000057.1 GCA_017414535.1 Clostridia bacterium
CACAAGTGCCCTTTTTCAATGAAATCGCACGGCGTGCGATGAAATCCGCTACGCGGATGAAATATTGCCGTTCGGCAATATGAAATATTTGCTTCGCAAATGTTGTGGTAGCCTTTTGCTTTGCAAAAGCCAAATTTAATAGTAAATTTTTAGAAAAAAAGGAGCCGAAAGGCTCCTTTTTTGTAGGGACCGTCGGGGACGCCGGTCCGCAACGAAGCGAGGATTGCTTTATTTCCTGTTGTAGCGTGCCGAGACGATGACACACGCTCCAAGAAAAGGTTGCATTTGTTTTGTTTCATATCACGCAGGCGGACCGTCGGGGACGCCGGTCCCTACATTTTTAAAAAGGGGAGGGATGAATTAATCGTTTCGGTAAAACCATCGACTTGGATTGTTTAAAATGTATCTAACGTGTTCGTCATAATCCTGCTTATTGCGAATAATGTGGTCAAACGAGCGCGATTGCCATATGTTCATGCCGTATTTTTTATTGCAAAAGCGTTTGAAGGTTGAAACAAATTTTGAAATTACTGTGTTTTGTTCTGAAGGCTCTTTTTTTGTTGATTCCGATTCCGTAACAAGCAATAAAAGATGAATATGGTTTGGCATGATGATATATTGATCAACCGAAAGATTTTCATAAAAATGATCTAATTGTATAATGATTTTATCGGCGATAGCACCGTGCTTTTTCAGGACAACACAGGGCTCGTTTTCTGCTTCGGACAAAAGAATATCGGAAAGCAACGGTTCTTTGTTTTTGGTACAAACGGTAATAAAATATGCGCCGCAATCACTGTAATTTGCACCTTTTAAGCGTATTTTCTTACGATTTTTGTTTTGCTCCAAAACGACCTCCGAGTCAAAATGACGTGAAATGCTTTTAAATATTATAGCACGCGACAATTGGGTGCGCAATACGTAACAGCTCTCAAATCAATGTAGGGACCGGCGTCCCCGACGGTCCGCAACGAAGCGGGGATTGCTTTGCTTCCTTTTTTAATGTGCCGAGACGATGACACACGCTCAAAGAAAAGGTTGCATTTGTTTTGTTCATATCACGCAGGCGGACCGTCGGGGACGCCGGTCCCTACAATTTGTAATCGGAATGGTTAAAACAGAGAGTTGCAAAGCAAGATTTGTTTTGGATTTTGACAATCCCTCCGTCTCCTACGGTGCTACCTTCCTTTGAACAAGGGAGGCTTTGGTGCGCGGCTGTATGGATGGGATAAATTTTGCGGCAAGGAGGCACGCGCTGTCGTGGTGGGGTTCGCCGCAGGTACATGGGTGGGTGTGAACTTGTTATAAATTGTGCCGCAGGCGGACCGTCGGGGACGCCGGTCCCTACATTTTTAAAAGGGGACCCATGGGAGCTCATTGAAAGCCGATGGCGGGGGGGGCTTTTGCGGGGGAGGGGTGACAAAAGGAGACAGTGGCGGACGGAGTGCGACGGGGCGGTGTTGGGCGGTATTGGCCTTTTGGACAGAAGAGGGAACTAAGCTTTGTGCAAAAGGACGAAAAAAATTAAAAAAATATTTTCTATTGCAAAATTGACAAGCGGGGTGTATAATGTGCTTAAGTGGAGAATTGGCTACATGTCCCCAATTTGGGGGAAAACCACTCTTCATTTAGCAAATTCATGGCATTTTTTTAGCAAAAACCCCAAAAAATTTTAAGGAGGAAAAAACCATGAACAGCAACAAAAAGCTTCTTTCTGTTCTGCTGGCAGCGGTCCTTTTGGTCGGTTGTATCGTTGGTATGCTCATTGTAGGCGCTAACGCTGCAGGCCCCAAGGTATTTACCGTTGGTACGAATGGCGAGTATCAGAATTTTGATAGCGCTCTTGCGGCAGTGGCAGAAGCAACCTGGCAGTCCGGCGATTCCGCCGAGATCCAGATCGAAGCAGGCAGCTACGCTTCTGCTGCCGAATCTCCCTTGCTTTTCGGTCAGACTACCATTTGGGCTGACAAGGAAGCAGGCGTAAAACTCCCCATCAAAATCGTAGGTGCAGGAAGTGGTGCAACTACCATTCAGGTAGCCAGCCAAGCAACCTGTGCAAACGACTATACCTTTGATGCTCTGACCATTGAAGGTACTTCTACTCTCACCCTTTCCGCAGGCTCCGGTGAGGTCGTATTCCTTGAGGATGCGGCTATCAGCGCAAACGTATATCCTGCAGGTGCTAACACGGCAGCATTCGAGGGCTGGGCTACCCCTGAAGAGGGCAAGTACATTGAAACCTCTTTGACCGTTGGCTCCAAGGTAACTGCTCTTGGCGTTTCTTATCTGCAGACGACCACCATTACTGCAGACGAGTTTGCTGCAGTTGACGGTGTTGAAGATAGCGGCATTGTCCCTTCCATGGTGAACTTCACCCTTTATGTGAACGGTGATTACTCTGCTAAGGGCATCCGTTTTGCTCACAAGAGTCGTCCCGAGGTCTTCTACAACAAGATCACGGTTGACGTTGGCGAAAATGGTAAGGTTGGTGACCTGCGCGGTAGCGACGGTGCTCTTACCGTGAAGAATGCTGCACTGAAGTTCCATGACGGTGCACAGGTTACCGGCAACGGTAACTCCGTATGGTTCTTTGATATGGCAATGACCGTTACGGAAGACTTTACGATCGAGTGCTCCGGCGCCGATACTTTGGTCGACTTTAACGTATGCCGTAACAGAGGTGCACATTCTGTCAAGGGCGATATGTATGTAAAGCTGGCCGATGGCTACAAGATGAATAAGCACAACCTGCCCCCCGTTCTGTGCTTTGCTCCCGTTGAAGGTACTTGCTACATTACCATTGACGGTGCAGTTTCCAGTGCAGACGTTATGCTCTTTGGTGAGTATCTGAGATCTGGCGATGGCAGCTTCCCCACAAACCAGATTGCAACCGCAACCAAGTGTGGCGGCATGGTTCTTGACATTGACAACGCAAACTTCGGTGGCTCTTTGAAGTTCTATGACTCTTCCGCTATCGGTTCCTATGCGGTTATTGACTATGCCAACGCTATTGGCGCAGATGGCTTGACCATGACCATGGACTCGACCACGATCGCAGGTGGACTCACTGTTTTGGATAACAAGGCAGTTTGCCACGGTGATGCCAGCATTGCTATCAATGACAGCTCCGTGGGCGGCTCCTTTGGCGTAGCCAGCACGAACACTCAGATCAAGGGCGATTTGACTCTTGATTTGAATACCGTTACCGTTGGTACCGTTACCGTTGCCTACAATGCTACCATTAGCGGCAATGTGGACGTTGATTTGACTGACGTTACCTGCACTGACAGAAAGACCAGTGCGGGTGCTTACAGCACTGTTGCAGGCTTCCGTCTTGCAGGCGGCTCCACTATCGGTACGAGCAAAGAGAACAAGCATACCGTTGACTTTGCCGGTACGACCAACATTGCAGGCCCCTGCTTGCTCTACGGCAGCTCCGTTATGAACGGTGACCTTGCTTTCACCGTCGGTGGTCAGTCCGTGATCGGTATTTCCAGTGACGAGATCGCAGAAAATGCAGCAGGTTACGATATCCTTTATCAAGGTACGCTGAATGGCAACATGACCTTTGTTGCTAAGGATAATGCGAAGTTTGTTTCCAGCTTTAACGTTGTAAGAACCTGTCCCATCGATGGTGACATTTCCTTCACCATGCAGGACAACGTAACCATGGTTGGTAACAGAATTCACTCCGGTTCCCGTAACGCTACGAGCGAAGTTAACAACATCACTGTAACCTTGAAGGACAACGTTTCCATTCAGGCTGACTTCTGGAACGCAGGTTATTCCAACGTAACCGGAAACGTGAAGACTACCGTTGAAGGTAACGTTCACATTACCGGTACTCTTTATGGCGGCGGCCGTTACAAGGTTGCCGGCCTTATTGAAAACGAGATCCGTGCTGCTATGGTAGGCGAAGAAATCAAGGCTCCGCAGATTGACACTTACACCATTCTCGGTGGCTATCAGCTCGGAACCAACTCTGCGAGTGTTAGGAACACCATCTCTGCAGGTACCTTTGGCAAGGCCGTATACGGCGGCGACTACAAGGCTACTACAGAGCCTTGCACGTACGTGAAGATTGAGAACTACATTTCCGGTGGCATCTTTAAGGATACCGGTGCTGCTTTCATCGGCGGATCTAACTCTGCTGGTTCTCCCGTGGCCGAGATCTACAATGAGATTACCGGCGGTACGTTCGGTCAGCACGTTCACCTGGGCGGTTGGGCTCAGACCGACAAGATCACCAGCGTTCTCGGAACCGAGGGCAAGGGTGCTGAAGGTCCCAACATGGGTCGCAACCTTTACACTGCAGGCAACGGTGTTCAGGGTACTGTAGTAACAACGATCTACAGCGGCACCTACGGTTATCTGAATGAGCTTTATCCCGAGGCCGGTGCAGGTCACATCCTGTGTGGTGCAAGAACCGGTAACGTTGAGTCTACTACTACCTACGTTTACGGCGGTCACATCCACGGCCTCCGCGGTGCAGGCTACGGTGCACATGCAACCGACGGCGGATCTTATGCCGACGCAGCTGAAACCTACATTTACGGCGGTTACGGCTTTGAAACCGGTATTCGCGCAGGCTTTGCCGGTGATCAGGCTTACGAAGAGGGTGTTACTCCCCCCGTATTCGTGCTTGTAATCGATCCCCGTGAAGAAATGGATATTCGCGGTGCAGTTGGCGTATTCAACGACCGTGATCAGATCACTCTGAAGGCCGGTAAGTACATCGTATCCGGTATCCCTGCAGAGGAATCCAACTATGTTGGTAGTAGCTATCAGAACGTAACTGTTGAAGAAGGCGTTGAATTCATTGTTACCGAGTGGGTTCAGGATAAGCTTTACTTTGCTCTTACCGAGGCTAATCGCGCTAACGCTACCATCACCACTGCTGAAGGTGTAACCGAGGCATACTACACTGTCACCGAAGAAGGTGTTATCTACATCTACGGTGGCTATGAGCCCCAGGAGATCTTCTACGGTCTGCAGCTGGATATGTCCGGCAACCAGATCAAGTTCTACGCTTACCTGAACAAGGATGCGGTTGAGACTCTGGCTGCAAGATACGGCGACGAATTTATCGTTGAGTATACACTTGGTCAGAAGGGCGGCGCATTCGCTCTGGCTAATCTCGAGCTGGATGGCGAGTACTACGTAGCTGATCTCGGCTATCTGAGCGCTTCCGAGTTTGTTGCAGCATACAGCTTCACCTCTAAGGACGCTGTTGCTAAGACCGGTATCCTTCTCGACTTCATCGGCGGTCACGCTCTGAACGAGGAGAATGAGGCTGAAATGCAGGCTCTGTGCGCTGCTCTGTACACCTACGGTTACCAGGCAGCTGCTGAGTTCGGCACTCTTGACGAATATGCCAACGAGGCTTATGCCGCACTGCAGACCCGCGCTGACGCTGCTGATCTGTTGGCAGCTTACGAGATCTATGCAGGTGAGCAGTACCACAATGCTACCTCTACCGAGGGCTTCAAGATGGCCGGTATGACCACTCTGCTGGGCAACCAGATCGCCATCAACGTTTACGTTGAGACTGAAGTGACCGGTGACGTTGTGATCGACATCGCAGGTCAGAAGTACAACGCTACTCTGGCTGATGCTGAGATCAGCGGCGTTGCTTACAAGTATTTCACCATCGCTCCCAACGTAGAGCACATGGCTGCTATTATCAGCATGACCATTTCCCAGGGCGAGGCTCAGCTCGGAACTGCTACCGTTAGCATTCCCGGCTACGCTGCTGCTATGGTGACCGAAGATGCAGAGAACGCTGAGCTGTACTATGCAATTCTCGGTTACATTGCCGCTGTTGAAGAGCTTCCTCCGGAATGGCTTGCATAAATTGATAGGAGGGCATGAATGATGAAAAAAGAATATCAGGCACCTTTTATCAACGTTGTAAAGTTTGAGACCGAGAACGTTCTCGTTTTCTCCGCTGATCAGAACTATGGCGGTTCTACCGGCGGTAGCGGCGACAACACCGGCTTCAGACCCTTCAGCGAGTAATAAAGGCTTAATAAAAAAAGCACCCCTCGGGGTGCTTTTTTTACGTCGTCGGGAGCGGTTTTTTAGGATTTTAACGGGGGAGGACTTTTTGTAAAAAGGTATTTTTCTTGGGAGGGGCTTTTTCGGCAAAAAGCCCCTCCCAAACCCTCCCCAAAAACTTTTGGTTTTATTATTGAAGCACAATTGTTACAAAACGAGTGCCGTTGTAGGGCGGGGGCTTGCTCCCGCCCTACGACAGAAAATCAAAAAAGAGAACATCTTGTAGGGACCGGCGTCCCCGACGGTCCGCCTGCAGGTCGATTTATAACAAGTTTGCACCGATCCATTCGCCTGCGGCGCACCCACAACGAAACAGCGCGTGACCCCTTGTAGCAAAATTTGATTCCATCCATTCAGGCGCGCATAGCCTTCCCTCTCGGATGGAGGCATAAAAAAAGAGACCGAAAAATCGGTCTCTTTTGGTTGCTGTAGGATCGTTGCTGATGGGTTTTGGAATTACTTCAGGTTGGCTTTGAGGGTCTCCAGCTGAGAAGCGAGCTCGGCGGGGAGACGGTCGAACTTCTTGAAGTACTCGGTCACGTCAGCGGCGTAATCGGTCCAAGCTTCCTTATCCACGGAGAGGATGCCCTTGAGGGTCTCGATATCCATATCGAGGTCGGTCAGGTCGATATCCTCGGGACGGGGGATGTAACCGATGGCGGTCTCTTCAGCGTCGGCCTTGCCTTCGCAACGGTCAACGATCCAGTTGAGAACTCTCATGTTGTCGCCGAAGCCGGGCCAAATGAAGTTGCCCTCATCGTCGGTGCGGAACCAGTTAACGTTGAAGATCTTGGGAGCCTTATCGCCCAGCTTCTCACCCATATCGAGCCAGTGCTGGAAGTAGTCACCCATATTGTAGCCGCGGAAGGGAAGCATAGCCATGGGATCGTGGCGAACCACGCCAACGGCGCCGGCAGCGGCGGCGGTGGTCTCACTTGCCATGATAGCACCTACGAACACGCCGTTCTTCCAATCCTTGGACTGGTAAACCAGGGGAGCGAGCTTGGCACGTCTGCCGCCGAAGATGATGGCGGAGATGGGCACGCCGGCACCCTTATCAAACTCCTCGGAGATGCAGGGGCAGTTCACAGCGGGAGCGGTGAAGCGGGAGTTGGGGTGAGCGGCGCAGGTGGACTTATCGGCCTTATCGAACTTGGAGGCATCCCAGGGGTTGCCCTTCCAATCCAGTGCGTTCTGAGGCAGGTTCTTGTTGAGGCCTTCCCACCAAACGGTATTGTCGTTCAGGTCGAGAGCCACGTTGGTAAAGATGGTGTTCTTGCCGGTGGAGGCGAGAGCGTTGAAGTTGGACTTCTCGTTGGTACCGGGGGCAACGCCGAAGAAGCCGTTTTCGGGGTTGATGGCGTAGAGTCTGCCATCCTTGCCGATGCGCATCCAGGCAATATCGTCACCGACGGTCCAAACCTTATAGCCCTTCTTGCGGAGGTATTCCGGAGGAATGAGCATGGCAAGGTTGGTCTTGCCGCAGGCAGAGGGGAATGCGGCGGCAACGTACTTTACCTCACCCTTGGGATTCTCGAGACCGAGGATGAGCATGTGCTCGGCCATCCAGCCTTCCTTCCAGCCCTGATAGGAAGCGATACGCAGAGCGAAGCACTTCTTGCCGAGGAGCACGTTTCCGCCGTAAGCGGAGTTCACGGAGATGATGGTGTTGTCCTCGGGGAACTGGCAGATGTAGCGGTTTTCGGGATCCACGTCGCACTTGGCGTGGAGGCCGCGGACCCAGTCGTTGGAATCGCCGAGGACCTCGAGCACCTTGGTGCCCACGCGGGTCATGATGGCCATGTTCAAAACAACGTAGATGGAGTCGGTGATCTCAATACCGATCTTGGCAAGAGGAGAACCGATGGGGCCCATGGAGAAGGGGATGATATACATGGTTCTTCCCTTGTAGGTGCCGCGGGCGATGTCGTAGAGCTTCTTGTACATCTCGGCGGGGGCGCACCAGTTGTTGGTGGGGCCTGCATCTTCCTTTACGGAGGTGCAGATAAAGGTTCTGTCCTCAACGCGGGCTACGTCGTTGGGCTTGGTTCTGTGGAGGTAGCAGCCGGGGAGCTTTTCCTCGTTGAGCTTGAGCATTTCGCCGGTGCGGCATGCTTCCTCACGGAGGGCCTCCAGCTGGGCCTCATCGCCGGTGATCCATTCGATCTTGTCGGGCGTGAGAAGAGCTTTCATCTCTTCCAGCCACTTGTTTACGGTAACATTGGTGGTCATAGTACTTTCCTTTCCGGGTAATATTGTTATACATGATATATTATAGCACCAAGAGTGCGGGATTGCAAGGCTTTTTGGCGATTTTGGGAGGGACTTTTTAAAAAAGCTCTCTCCAAAGCCCTCCTCAAAAACCTTGGTATTTTTTGTTTTTCTCCCGTTTTGCGACAGGGGAGCGTTTTGACAGGGGTGCAGAGGGGGAGATCCATGCAAAGGAGCGTTTTTTTCACGAAAAAAACACAAAAAGGTTTGAAAAGTTTCATTCGGTGTAGTATAATATGAAATGGCATATTTTTTTCAGAGAAAGGAATCTCAATGAATCAAGTGAAAACGGGGCGGGAGGAGATCGGCGAAGGGATCTTTGCCAATTTCGTGGAAAACGACCGCTTTAAGACCAATTACGTGACTTTTTATTTCGTGATGCCGCTGACGGCTTATAACGCCTCGGCGGGCACGCTTTTGTCCCGCGTGCTTTTGCGGGGCTGCGAAAAATATCCCACCCAGCGAGAGATGAATCGGGTACTGGATCACGCTTTTGACGCGGCGCTGGATTCCGATACGGAGCGGGTGGGCGAATGGCACGCCGTGAGCCTGCAGCTGACCATGCTGGACGATGCCTTCTCCTTCGGCGGGGAGGATATTACCTCCGAGGGCATGGATCTTCTGGAGGAGGCGCTGATGCGGCCGTATTTGCCGAACGGTGCCTTTGATCCCGATTACGTGGAGAGTGAGCGGTGCCTTGCGCTGGACGAGCTTGCCTCCCGCATTAACAACAAGGCCCGTTACGCCAGAAGCCGTATGTTCGAGCACATGTGCCGTCTGGAGCCTTACAGCGTTTGTCCGCAGGGTGACAGACGGAATTTAAAGCTTCTCACGCCCGAGGCGCTGACGGAGTATTACCGCACCCTTTTGCGGGAGAGCCGCATGGAGATCTTCTTCGTGGGACGCTTTGACCGCGAGGCCTGCACGGCGCGCTTGAAGAGAATGTTTGCGCATGCGGAGCGCAAGGTAAAGCCCTTGCCCGAGATCTCCGTTCGGATCAAGCCCCGCAGTGTGCGGGAGGTGACGGAGCGGATGGACATCCGTCAGGCCAATCTTGTCATGGGCTTCCGCACGGCCTGCACGGTGCAGGACAAGGCTTCCGCCGCCTTCAGCGTGTATAACGGCGTTTTGGGAGGAAGCCTGACCTCCAAGCTGTTCTGCCATTTGCGCGAGAAGATGAGCCTTTGCTATTCGGTGGCGTCGATCCCCGATCTGCTGAAGGGCGTGATGCTCATTTATGCGGGCATTGCTCCCGAGAACCGCGACGTGGCTATTCGCGAGGCCATGGGACAGATGGATGAGATCTGCCGCGGCAATATTTCCGACGAGGAGCTGGAAAGCGCCCGCAACGCTCTGCTGAACGCCTTGCGCGGACTGGAGGACAACCCTGCCGCCCTGGCGGAGTGGTATTTGCCCCGCGTGCTGACGGGACGCTTTGAGACTCCCTACGACGTGATCGCCCGTCTGGAAAGGGTCACGCGGGAGGACGTGGTGGCCGTATCGAAAAACGTGCGGCTCGACACCGTTTACACGCTGACGGCAAAGGAGGCTTGAGGATGCGATTTTATACCAAGGAAAACCCCCGTTTGGGCGAAAAGTATTACGCCGCCACCACCCCGGAGGGACTGCGCGTGGTGATCGTGCCCAAGGCGCACAAGAAGGCCTTTGCTCTGTTCGGCACCCGCTACGGCTCCATTCACCGCACCTTTAAGCGGGAGGGAGACGCGGATTTTGTGACCGTGCCGGACGGCATTGCCCATTTTTTGGAGCACAAGCTTTTTGAGAACGAGGACGGCAGTGATACCTTTGCCCGCTTTGCGGCGCTGGGCGCCTCTGCCAATGCCTTCACCTCCAACGAGATGACGGCATACCTCTTTTCCGCTACGGAAAATTATTACGAGAGCCTGAAGGTCCTTTTGGATTTTGTGACCACGCCTTATTTTACCCCCGAAACGGTGCAGAAGGAAATGGGCATCATCTCCCAGGAGATCCGCATGGGCGACGATCAGCCCTTCCATCAGCTTTATTACGGCCTTTTGGATGCGCTGTATCGCGACCACAACGTGAAGGTGGAGATCGCCGGCACGGTGGAGACCATTGCCGAGATCGATGCGGACATTCTGTATCGCTGTTATCGTACCTTCTACAATCCTGCCAATATGCTGCTGGTGCTTTGCGGCCCCTGGGATAAGAAAAAGGTCAAGGACGTGCTGGCGGGCCTTCATTTTGAGGGTGAAAAGGCAAGGATCGAGGCAAGATTCCCCGCGGAGGGCAAGCGCATCAACAAGAAAAAGGTGGTAAAATTTTTCCCCGTGGCTCAGCCTCTCTTTGCAGTGGGCATGAAGGAGGACGATCTGAAGCGCCGCATTACGCCCGAGGAATTTTTGAAAAAGCAGGCACAGCACGAGGTGCTTTCCGACCTTTTGTTCGGCAAAAGCAGTGCTTTTTACAACGAGCTTTACGAGGAGGGGCTCATCGGGGAGAAATTCTCCGTGGAGTACAACCTTTCCAAAAGCTACGGCTACCTGCTTCTTTACGGGGAGAGCCGCCGACCCGAGGCCGTATACCGCCGCATTCGGGAGACGGTGAAGAACGCGCTGAGCCTTCTGAACGAGGAGGATCTGGAGCGGAGCCGCAGAGCAGTGTATTCCCGCGCGGTGCAGGATTGGAATTCCACCTCGGACATTGCGGAGACCTTTATGGATTTTGCCTTTTCCGATACGGATATGCTGGATTATCCCGACGTGGTGGCGCGTGTTTCCCTCGAGGATCTGAAGGAGCGCATCCGTCTGTCCTATCATCCTGCGCGCCTGGCGCTTTCCGTAGTAAAACCCCTGAAAGGAGAAAAATAAATGGATACGACGATCATTTCTTTTCCCAAATGGAATATCGGCCCCTTTACCATGGATCGCTTTCTGGTAAAGGATCTGGGAGGCATCAGCATTGCCTGGTACGGCGTTATCATTTGCGTTGCCATGGTGCTGGCGTGTCTGGTGATCCTGCGCAACGCCACCAAGAAGGAGGGCTTTGGGCTGGACTCCTTTTTGGATTACTTTATCATAACCATTCCGCTGGGCGTCATCGGCGCCCGCGCCATGTACGTACTGGCCAATTTGGAAGACTATCGGACCTTTGGTGAGGCCATTGCCGTCTGGAGGGGCGGTCTTGCCATTTACGGCGCGGTGATTACGGGTATTATCACCATTTTTATCATTGCTAAGATCAAGAAGCACAACGTCCTGGCGGTGTACGATGCCTGTATTCCCGGTCTTATGCTGGCGCAGGCCATCGGCCGTTGGGGCAATTTCGTCAACGGTGAGGCGCACGGTACCGTGACTGACCTGCCTTGGGGCATGATGGTCAACGGCGCAGGTCCCTATCATCCCACCTTCCTGTATGAATCCCTCATCAATCTGGTGGGCTTTGCCATTGTGATGCTTCTTTTGTATCGCAAAAAGAAATTCAACGGCCAGATCTTCGTCTTTTATCTGATCTGGTACGGCATCGGCCGCACGTTGGTGGAGGGGTTGCGCACCGACTCTCTTTACATCGGCACTCTGCGCCTTGCTCAGTGCATTGGCGTGGCCAGCGCTCTGTGCGGCGTGGCCTTGTTCGTTTTCTTGTATCTGTGGAAGAGCATCGTGCCTCCCGTGCCCGAGAAGGCGGAGGAAAAGACCGAGTTGCCGAAGGCACCCTTAGCGGAGGCGGCAGAGAGCCTGCCCGAGGAGAAGAAGGAGGAGGCCGAGGCTGAGGCCGCTGAGACGGAGGAGACGGCGGAAGAAGCAAAGGAGAGCGCAGATGGCGACGATCATTAACGGAAAAGAGGTAAGTGCGACGCTCAGAGAGCGGATCCGAACAGAAACGGAGCGCCTCGTTAGGGAAACGGGTGTTCGCCCCGGCCTGGCGGTGATCCTGGTGGGAGAGGACCCCGCTTCTCAGGTGTACGTAAAAAATAAGAAAAAGGGCTGTGACCAGGTGGGCTTTCTGTCCAGAGAGTACCTGTTGCCGGAAAATGCCACTCAGGAGGAGTTGTTCTCCCTCATTGACGCGCTGAACGCCGACCCCGAGATCCACGGCATTCTGGTGCAGCTGCCCGTGCCCCGTCATATCGACGGTGCCGAGGTCATTCGCCGCATCGATCCCAAAAAGGACGTGGATGCCTTTTCTGCGGAGAACGTGGGCAAGATCATGATCGGAGATTTTGATTTCGTGCCTTGCACTCCTGCGGGTATTATGGAGCTTTTGGAGGCCTACGGCATCGATCCCGCCGGTAAACGGGCGGTGGTCATCGGCCGCAGTAATATTGTGGGTAAGCCCATGGCCATGCTGTTGCTTCATAAAAACGCTACGGTGACTGTCTGTCATTCCAGGACCGTGGGTCTTGCGGAGATCTGTCGCGAGGCCGATCTTTTGGTAGCGGCGGTGGGAAAGCCCCATTTCGTTACCGAGGACATGGTGAAGGAGGGAGCCGTGGTCATTGACGTGGGCATCCATCGCACGGAAAACGGCCTTTGCGGCGACGTGGATTTTGATCGTGTGAAGGAGAAGGCCTCTTTTATTACGCCCGTCCCCGGCGGCGTTGGCCCCATGACCATTACCCTGCTTTTGAAAAATACCCTGACTGCGGCAAAGAACGCCGCGGAGAAAGGAAAACGTGCATGAGAAATGCAAAAAGGCTCCTTGCCCTGCTTCTGACGATGTGTTTGCTTTTGCCCTTAGCCTCTTGCGGCAAGGAGGAGACTCCCACTGCTACGGCAGGCGGGGAAGAGGTCGTGACCATGACCGATGCGGAGGCACTGGCCAAATTCATTGCAGATTTCAAGGCAGGCGTTTACGACGATCAGCGTTTGTTCAACTACGAGGATCTGACTCAGTTTATCACCCTGCCCGACTATAAAAGCTTTACTTACCCCGATCATCCCGATATTGCCACCAAGGCGACCGACGAGCAGGTGGAGATCTTCTATATGATGATCGTTCTGGATATGATCGTCAAGGAGGAGGGACATACCACCCTCACCGAGGGTGAGATCTGTCGGTGGGACGTGGTAACCATGGATTACCGCGCCGAATGGCCGGACGGTACGCCCGTATTTGGTATTGACTTTAAGGATCAGTCGTTGCGCATTGGCTCCAACGAATTTATGGAGGGCTTTGAAAGCGGCCTTTTGGGAAAGAAGATCGGGGAGGAGATCCGACTGGATCTGCATTATCCCGTCTATTACGACCGTATGGCGCTGGCAGACAAGGACGTGGTTTTCTACGTAACGGTGAAATCCGTCAAGCGTCCCACCATCCCCGAGGAGGTAACGGTGGAGCAGCTGAATGCCGTTTCCAGCGTCGAATACGAATCGGTGGAAAAGGTGAAGGAGCATTTGAAGGAGGTCATGGATACCAACGCCGTTACCGTCAGCTATACCAACATTGCCAATTACCTTTACCGCAAGCTGTCGCAGGGAAGCCAAATGAAGGCCTATCCCGAAAAGGAGACCCAATATCTTTACGATCAGCAGATGGAGATTCTCCTTGCTTCGGCGGGCGGCTCGGACAATTATGAAAGCTACTGTCAGGAAACCTATTCCATGAGCTACGAGGCACTGTGCGATATGATTCTGGAGGAAAGCCGTGCGGAGGTGCAGTCCCAGATGGCACTTTTGCAGGTGGCAAGGGAATTGAACGTTCAGGTGAGCGACGAGCAGCTCAGCGCGTACATCATTGGCAGCTACGAGACGGAGAATGAATACTTTGCGGATCTGTACTCCTTTATTCAAGGAAACGTTCAGCTGAACGGTCCCGACGTCTTTTATCTGCGCGTGCTGAACGCGCTTGCCATGAACGAGCTGGCGGCATTGGCAAAGCTGCAATGAAAAAGAGAATTCTTTGCAGAGCGGCGGCCTATCTGTTTCTGCTTCTTTCCCTGAGTCTTGTCTCTTGCGGGAAGGAGGAAGTGCGCTACAACTACGACCTGACCGAATACGTGGTGCTGGGCGATTACATGGGCGTGCGTGCCTCTTTCGAGCCTGCGGACGAGGTGAGCGAGGAGGAGATCGACGAGGCTCTGCTGCAGCTTCGTCTGGAGGACGGAGACTTTACGGCCGCGGAAAAGGCCGTGGAAAAGCACGATCGCGTCACGCTGGATTTCACCCTTTCCTTGGACGGTGCCGTGCTGGAGAATTATTCCCACACGGATTTCGAGGTCATTGTGGGTCTTGAGACCAATAACGAGGTGACCCGTGCCGTGGAGGGGGCTGTTTTGGGCCTTGCGGCGGGGCAGACGGGGGAGACGGATTATACCTACCCTCTCTCCGCCGCCTCGGGCGAGCTTTCCGGTAAGATCGTGCGATTGACGGCCAAAGTCAAAAAGGTAGAGGTCTTTTCCGAGGCTCCCTTGACGGATAGTGACGTGAACGGTCTGACGGGGGGTGCCTACAAAACGGTGGAGGCTCTGCGCGTCTCGCTGGAGGAGGATCTTTTATCTTTTAAGCGGGAAAACCGACGTGCTGCTGTTTGGAACGCGTATTTGGAAACGGTGGTGGTCAAGCAGTATCCCGAAAAGGAGCTGCAGGAATATCTGGAGCAGTACCGCAACTACTGTAAGGATATGGCAAAGGCCGCCGGGGTGGATTTTTCCGTGTTTCTCTCGGAATATATGCAGATGACCGAGACGGAATTTGAGCAGGACGCGCTGGTGGAGGCGCGCCGCCTTGTGAAGAACGATATGGTCATGGTCCAGCTTTCCCGCCTGATGGGTACGACCCTCAGCGAGGAGGAATATCAAGTGGGACTGGAGCGGTATTTTGCGGGGCAGAGCAGTGAATTCACCTCTGCGGAGGAATTTGAAGCCTATTACGGCAAGGAATATATCAAAGAAAACCTGATCTGGGACAAGGCGGTGGAGACCATGGCGGAGAACGCCTTACGGATCGAGGAAACAAACGAGGGTTGATATGAAAAAAACAGTGCTCATGCTGGTGGCTGTGCTCCTTCTGACGGGGCTTTTTACAGCCTGCGGCAGTGAAGAGCCCTTCGCTTATAACTACGACCTTTCCAAGTACGTGGAGCTGGGCAATTACGAGGGGGTTCGTGCCTCCTTCAAGAACAGCGACGAGGTCACGCAAGAGGAGATGGACGAGATCCTCTATCAGATCCGTCTGGCTCATGCCGTGTTTAACGAGGAAAAGGACGTGGCGGAAAAGTATGATCAGGTGACGGTGGATCTGAAGGTGCTCTGCGACGGTGTTTCCGTGGAGGATGCCGCGCAGGAGAATTATCAGGTGATCCTCGGGCTGGAGAGCGTCGGCGATATTGAGAATGCCCTGCGCCCTGCTCTCGTAGGAAAACGGGTCGGAGATGCAGTGCAGGCGGAAGCCACCCTTTCTGCGGATCAGAACGTTTACGGTGATCTGGCGGGGAAGGCCGTGCTTCTTTCCGCTACGGTGAAGAAGATCCATGCGCCCGACTTGCCGGAGCTTGACGTGGATTTCGTTTTATCGGTAACGATGGGCGAGTTCGGTGACGTGGCCACCTTTGTGGAGGATCTGCGTGCCTCTACTATCAGCTATCGCTGGGAGGAAAAGCAGACGAAGGTATTGGATGCCTTTATGGAATCCTGCCGTGTGCTTCAGTATCCCGAAAAGGAAATAAACGAATACAAGAAGCAGTATCGCACCGAGATCGAAACGCAGGCCTCTCTGTATGGACTGACCTATGATCAGTACGTCACAAATTATATGAAGATGACCTTTCAGCAGGTGGAGGAGCAATACAATCAAAAGGCCCGCCAGCAGGTCAAGGCGGATATGGTTATGCTGTATCTGCCCCGGGTCATGGGAACCACCCTTACCGAAGAGGAATATCAGCTGCTGCTGCAA
Source organism: Clostridia bacterium (assembly GCA_017414535.1). GTDB lineage: Bacteria > Bacillota > Clostridia > Oscillospirales > SIG627 > RGIG5579. The sequence goes on from JAFQMA010000057.1 coordinate 16,200, forward strand.
AGCTATTTTGAGGCGGACGGGGAAAGCGTGGGCGTCAGCTCTGCGGAGGAATACGAAAAGAAGTTTACCCGCGAGAGCCTGACAAAGAGCTTCCTTTGGGATAAGAGCTTTATGGAGGTTCTGGAAAACGCCGTTCCCGTGGAGGAATAAAAAAAGAAAAAGACGCGGATCTCGCGTCTTTTTTTACGTCTCAACAGCTTTATTTGAGAATATTTTTGCAGTATTCGGCAAAATTGGCCACGGCCTTGGAGGTGTAGCGGTTTTTCATAATGACAAGACCGCGACGGCTGGTGAGCTCCTTAGCACGGAGGGTCTTGACCTCAAGGGGCATGGAGGAGAGAGAGGCGCAATCCTCGGGGATCACGGCGATGCCCAGTCCCGTAGCTGCCCACTTCAGGGTGATGGCCAGATGCTTTCCCTGAATGCGGATATTGGGAGTGAAATTATATTGGGTGCACAGGGAGCGGAAAATACCGTCGAAGCGGCGAATGAGAAGCAGGGGATTGTCTCCCAGGTCGGATACGGTGATCTCCTCCTTGCTGGGGAGGGTGAAGAATTCCGGATTGTAGGCGCAGACCAGCTTTTCCTTTCCGAAGAGGGTATAGTCCATATCGGCAGTGAAATTGCAGGGGGTGCGCACCAGACCGATGTCGCAAAGGCCCTCCTCCAGCATGGAGAGGATCTGGTCGGTATCCTTTTCTTCGATATCGTAGGTGACCTGCGGAAAATTTTTGGCGAAGGCGGGGATCACGTACTGCATCAGCGGGATCTCACCCGAGGGGACGGTGGCAATGCGTACACAGCCTACCATGCCTTCTCTGGCATCGCGGATCTCCTGGATCATGGCATCCTCCAGCTGGATGATGCTCTTGGCGCGGTCATAGAAAAGCTTGCCTGCGTCGGTGAGCTTTTGATTGCGAGAATTACGCTCGATGAGAGTGGCCTGCAGCTCCTTTTCCAGGGCCTTGAGCTGATTGGAAAGGGCGGGCTGAGCCAAAAAGAGCTTTTTGGAGGCCGCTGTCAGGGAGCCGCTGTCCGCGATCTCCACGAAATTGCGCAGAATCTTAATATCCATATGACACCGCCTATCTTTAAACGTTATAGAAAAAACAAAAGAATCGCAGAATTTATTATAGATTATACCGCACGGACCTTGAAAAAGCAAGAGGGTTCGTGCTTTTTTTGTGAAAAGGGCGGAATTTTTCTTTATATAAGGCTGTCATTGTGTGTCAGGGTACCCTCCTCCTATACTCTGCCCGAGCTCAAGAACAACAGAAAGGACGAGAAAAACGCAATGACCAACGAAGAAAAAAGCCTGCTTTCCGAGGACTTTCGTCTTTTGGAACAGGGACGGGAATACAACCGCAGTATCGGTCTGTACGACACGGTGGCCCGCAATGAGCGCTTCTACCGAGGGGACCAATGGCACGGAGTAGAGGCGGGGGACTTGCCAACGCCGGTATTTAATCTGTTCAAGCGCGTGATCAATTACTTTATCTCCTCCATCATGAGTCAGAGGATCTCCCTGCATTTTACGGCGGACGGTGCTTTGCCTGCAGCAGGAAATGGGGAGACGGTGGCGGAGGCATGCGAGGTAGTAAGCCGCTATCTGAATTACCGCTTCGAGAAGGATAAGATCCATCAGCTTCTTTCCTACGGCCTGCAGGATGCAGCCATTACGGGAGATCTGTTTCTTTACGTTTATTGGGACGGGAAAAGGGAAAATATCCACGGCTTTACGGGGGATTTCGTCACGAGCCTGCTGGATAGCACCCAGGTGTTTTTCGGGGACGTAAACAACCATTCCGTGGAGGAGCAGCCCTACATTCTTATTGCAGGAAGGGATCTGGTGTCCCGTCTGCGGGAGGAGGCGAGGGCAAACGGTCTTTCCTCCTCGCAGGTGGAGCGCATCCGAGCCGATCGGGACTACACGGATGAGGCGGGGGACTTCGGCTCCAAGGAGCTGTCGGATACCAAGGCCTCCTACGTGATCCGTCTTTACAAGCAGAACGGTACCGTGTGGTATAGCAAGAGCTGTCGCGGCACGCTTCTGTCACCGCCCCGCGATACGGGACTGAAAATGTACCCCATCGCGCTGATGAATTGGGAGAGGGTGAAAAATTCCTACCACGGCCAGGCTCCCGCCACGAATTTGGCGGAAAACCAGCTCTATATCAACAAGGCTTTTGCCATGGTGATGAAGCACATGATGGATCTGTCCTTTTCCAAGGTGGTATATAACGCCAATATCATTGACGAATGGACGAATCGAATCGGTGAAGCGGTGGCGGTGAACGGTCCCGTGGAGAATGCGGCTGTCCGCTTGGAGCCGGGCAGTATGCAGGCGGGCTTTTTGGACGTGATCCAAATGACCATGCAGATCACCAAGGAGCTGATGGGTGCCACAGACGCCGCGCTGGGCAACGTGTCTCCCGACAACACCTCCGCCATCATTGCTCTGCAGCAAAGCGCGGCGGTACCGCTGGAGATGCAGAAAAGTGCACTGTATTCGCTGGTGGAGCGGCTTGGCATGATCTGGCTGGATTTTATGCTTCACTATTACGATGAAAAGCGCCCGTTGATCTTTCGAGAAAAGGGCGAGCTGTTTCAGAAGGCGTTGCCTGCGGAGCTGAGACGGGCGGTGTTTTCCTGCCATGCGCAGGCGGGTGCCTCCAGTCAGTGGAGCGAGCTGGCCCAGGTCTCTACGCTGGACAGCCTTTTAACGGGCGGACACATTCGCTTCTCCCAGTATCTGGAGCGATTGCCCGACGGCTATATCGCGGGTCGCCAGGAGCTGTTGGAGGAGGCGAGACAGGCGGAAAGGAGCCTGACGGAGGGTCTTGCGGCGAAGGCCGAAACCATATAAAAAGGAGGATAGGTATGAAAAAAAAGAAAACGATGGAAGAGACGGAGGAGAAGTTCTTCCCTTCTACCTCTGCGGCAGAAGCGAAGGAAGCGGAGGCATCGGCTGAGGGAGAAAAAGCCCTCCCCATGGAGGAGGACGTGGCGCTGTTTCACGAGCTTTTCCCTGCGCTTTCCGCGGAGGACATTCCCGAGGAGGTGTGGCGCGAGGTGGAGGCCGGCGAGAGTCTTGCCAAAAGCTACGCGCTCTACGCGGTGAAGGAGTATCGCGAGCAGGAAAGAGTCCGTGCGGTGAATGAGGAGAATGCCAAGAAGGCTCCTCCCGCCGTGCGCCACGACGGTGGGGACGGCGACTATTTTTCTCCCGAGGCGGTCAAGGGCATGAGCCCCGCTCAGGTGAAAAAGCATTATCAGGCAATTTTGACTTCCATGGATAGCTGGAAGTAAAAAAAGAAAGGAGAAAGAAAATGGCAATTACCAATTTTATTCCCACTCTTTGGAGCGAAACGCTTTATCAGGAGCTGGAGAAGGACTACGTGGGAGTGCGCCTTTGCTCCCGTGAATTTGAAGGCGAGATCCGCGGCGAGGGCGACCGCGTGAAGATCTGCGGTATCGGCCCCGTAACGGTGTTCGATTACAAGAAAAATCAGGATATGCCCGCCGCCGAGGTGCTTTCCGATACGGAGAGAACGCTGGTGATCGATCAGGCCAAGGGCTTTAATTTCTTCCTGGATTCCATCGATCTGGCACAGAGCAAGAAGGGGCTGATGCAGGCCGCCATGAAGGAGGCCTCCGACGCACTCAGCGACGTGGCAGACCGCTATATCTATTCTCTGACCGATCCCGCGGTGGAGGCTCTCAGTCAGGAGGCGGTGACCAGTACCAACATTATCGGTATCATTGCCGATGCCAGACGCATCCTCATGGAGCACAACGTGCCCAATTCCGCCAAGATTTCTCTGGAGGTTCCTCCTGCCATCGAGCAGAAGCTGGTGCTGGCCAAGGTACTCCGCTCCACCGATAACGTGGAGGTGCTGGGCAGAGGCTACATCGGAAGCTTTATGGGCTTTGATATCTACGTGACCAACAACATCACCCCCGACGAGTCCGGCAATTACCGCTGCATCGCCAGAACCGGCAGAGCCATTGCCTTTGCGGAGCAGGTCTCTGCGGTGAAGGCCTACGAGCCGGAGCTCCGTCACGGTGACGCGGTGAAGGGCCTGCATCTGTACGGTGCCAAGATCCTTTATCCCAAGGAAATGGTCTTTCTGAATCTGGCTCCCGCTGCGGAAGCCGAGATTTGACCTGCTTCCCAAAGGAGGACCTTAAGTGAGAACGGCTGAAGAGATCTATCAAAAGAGTCTTGCGATCCTGGGAGAGGAGGACGGGGAGGAGACGGCCCATTTCCGACGCCGCGCGGTGGGGCTCATTAACCTTGTGCTTTCCCAGTGCTACGAAACGGATCTTGCCCTGAGAGGAGAGAGTGTGCCTGCGGTGCAGGAGCTGTGTCAGATCGACACCTTGGATCAGCTTGTGGATGCCTGCGATCCCGTTCTCCTTTCCCCGCTTCCGCTGGGGCTGGCGGGTTATCTGATCCTGGAGGAGGAACCTGCCCGTGCCGCCGCGCTTCTGGAGCGCTATGAACGGGAGCGTGAGCTGATGCGCCTGCGCTCCCGCCGAGGCCGCCGTCATAAGATCCGCAGAGAGTATTAAGGAGGACCGATGGAAAAGAGCTTTACCTGGAAACTGGACCGTTTTACGGGACTGAACATCCCCGAAGGGAGTGACATGCAGCTGAGCAGCTCGGATAGTCCCTCTATGATCAATTTCAAAGTCACCGAGAGCGGTTCCCTGAAGAAGCGTCGGGGCTATCGCACGGTGCAGGAGGCCGCAGATTTTGATGTGGGCGGCTTCCGCGGCCTTTGGGGCGGAAGGCTTTCAGGACGAACTGTACGCCTGGCCGTGGTAGGCGAGACGTTGCTTTCTTTTGAAAACGGTTTTGCGGAGCCGCCGGAGTCGGTGGCTCTGGGGGTGCCCGGCACGGGGGAGGTCAGCTTTTTCCCCTTTTTTGGAAGGCTGTATCTGCTGACGGGGATGGATATTTTGGTTTATGACGGAGACTCGCTTTCCTCCGTTGAGCCCTATATCCCTTTGGTCATGGTAGCTACGCCTCCCGATGGGGGCGGCGTATTGTACGAGGAGAAGAACCTTCTGACCAACACGGTCAGGCAGAGCTTTTCGCCTGACGGCAAGAGCTTGCATTTCAATCCTGTCATCCGCGACGTGGAGCGCATCCACTGGGTGAAGCGCGGCGGAGAGCTTGTGGATCCCAACACGTACTATTGGGATCTCGGTCACTCCACCATTCGGTTCACCGAGGCTCCCGTGGCGGGGGTGGACGATCTGGAGGTGCAATACGAGATCCGAGCGGAGGATGCCTCGGATAGGATCCTTCACTGCCGCTACGCCGCGGGCTTCGGCGGCTCGGACACCCGTGCCTTCCTTTACGGAAACGAGGACGATCCTGCCATGCGCTATCACAGTGGGCTGGTGGAGGGCAAGCCCAGTTTTGCCTATTTCCCTGAAACGGCCTATACCCGCATAGGCTCCGGGGAGCCTATTACGGCGATCCTGCGGCATTATGACCGTCAGCTGATCTTTACCCCTCGCGCTGCTTATTATTCTTTTCTGGAATACCGTACGGGTGCCGACGGACAGCTTCTGTCTTCGTTTCCCGTTTTGCCCCTCTCGGAAAGCTACGGAAACGTGGCGCCCGGACAGGCGCTTCTCATGGAGAATACCCCCGTGACCCTGGATGGAACGGGTCTGTGCAGATGGGTATCCACCAACATTCGCGATGAAAGAAACGCACAGAAATTTTCCGAACCCATTGCTCGGGTCCTGCAGGGAGAGCCCCTCTCGGAGGCAAAGCTCTTTTATCGCAGGGCCACCTCGGAACTGATGCTGTGCGTGGGAGAGCATCTTTTTGTGTACCATGAGAAGGCAAAGCTGTTTTATGCCTACGGGATCCCGCATGTAATGGGCTTTCTGGAGGAGGGAGAATCCCTTTGGTTCTATACGAAGGAAAGGCTCTGTCTTGTGGGCGGTACGGATGATGACGGAAGAGAAATACGGGCCGAGTGGCAGTCAAAGCTGTTGGACCTTGCTATGCCCGACAGAGAAAAGCAGATCCATCACATGGGGGTGCTGCTTACGGGCAAGTTCGGGGAGAGCCTCTCCGTTTCCTTTGAAAAGGACAGCGGCGGAGCGCTGACGGAGGCCCATCGTCTTGAAAAGGAGACACCGGAGCTGTTTTTGCGCCGCGTAGACCTGCGTCGTGTGGATCGGATGCGAGTGACTCTTTGCTGCGGTGGAACGGGTGAGGCGACGGTCTCGCGGCTGGAGCTTTCGGGAACGGCAATGAATAAAAAATAGGAGGAGCTATGGCTATCAAGGATTATACCAAAGAGCTGATGCAGCGCTTGCAGGACGGAACGCAGGCCATCCGTGCCCGCTACGAGGCGCTGACAAAAAAGCTCAAAAGTGATCGGTTGGCAGAGGAAAATGCTCTGGCGGAGGAGACCCGTGCGCTGAAAAACGCCGCGGCCGCCCGCAGTCGCATTGCCCTGCAGGGAGAATTGGAGCAGATGGCGGACAGCGGCTATTTGCAGAGCGGAGAAGCGGTGCAGGCGCGCATGGCGGAAAATGCCAGAGCCGTCCGCGCCCAGTCACAGATCGATTCCGACGCGGCGCGCAGTCTCGACCGCATTCGTTCGGAGTACACCGAGGCGGCTTTGACCCTCGGGGAGGGGGAGGCTCGAGAGCTTTCCTCTCTGAGAGCTGATACGGTCGGCGCCTTGCGCGACGAGGTCAAGGAGCAAAGGGAGACGGCGGAAAGGGAAGCGGAGCGAGCCCATGAAAAGGAGCTTGTGCTTCTCAGGAGCTCGGGAGCAGATACTGCTGAGGGGATCGAGCCGAAAAAGAGCGCCTACGATTACGTGGATGACGTTGTGAAGAGCGCCACCCGATACGTGCCCTCCAAGGGGTACAGGGTGGTGGATCGCAAGGCGATCCTCCAGAGACTTTCCTCGCTGATCCGCGATGAGGGAATCTCCAAACGATATCGCTACGAAATGTATCTGTACGGCAAGAGTCTGGGCTATCTCTCCTGAAACAAAAAAGTGATGCAGAAATGCATCACTTTTTTTATTTGATCTGAAAGGATCTTGCATAGAAAAGGAAGGCAGGTTCCATAGAGGAAAAAGAGGAGGCATCGGCAGAGCAGGTGAGAAGATAGACGGTCTCTCCCTCGCGGAAGAAAAAGCTTCGGAAGCGATGAGCGGTTCCTTTTTCATTTTCCGTCATGGAGGAGAGGGAGAGGAGGCCGTCGCCTTCTTCCAACGTACCATCGGGAAAATTGATCCGACGATAGGCCTCGGCCCATTCCTGCAGATTGCAATCGGCGGAAAGAGAGGTGTCCGCCAGCTCCGTGACGGAAACGAGGCTCACATGGACGGAGCTGTGATGGGAGCTGTAAAGAATGCCGTTTTCAGCTTCCTGCCGTTCGTATTCACTTGTCAGCGTTAAAAGGAAGGCCTCTTCCTCGAAGAGGCGGTCGGTAACGGGCGCCGACTCCTCGGTACAGGCACACAGTGCCGTGAGAGCCGCGAGGGCCAATAGCAAAGCAAGAAATTTTTTCATACAGACCTCCGTGTAGGGAAGGGGTTCTTCTTGCATTCTACTATAAAAGCGGAGAAAACTCAAGAGGGCGAAAAAAACTTTTGCAGAAAAGAAAAAAATCTTTCCATTTAACGGAAAAACGTGTATAATGAAAATATTGAAACAAAGGAGATGCAACGTGAAGGAAGTTACGATCTACACCGACGGCGCCTGCTCGGGTAATCCCGGTCCCGGTGGCTGGTGTGCCATTTTGGTCTATCGCGGCACGGAGCGGGTAGTGAAGGGAGGCGAGCCCATGACTACCAATAACCGTATGGAGCTTTCTGCGGTGCTGAATGCGCTGCAGCTTTTGAAGGAGCCCTGCCGCGTGACCGTGGTGAGTGATTCAAAATACGTGGTGGATGCGGTGGAGAAGGGTTGGCTTCAGTCCTGGCAGAGAAACGGCTGGCGCAAGGCGGATAAAAAGCCCGTTTTGAACGTGGAGCTTTGGCAGGAGCTACTACCTCAGCTGACCCGACACGAGGTGAGCTTTTCCTGGATCCGCGGCCACGCGGGGCATCCCTATAACGAGCGCTGTGACAGAATCGCGGTGGAATACTATCAGAGACTGACGGAGGATAACGGATGAAGCGGGTGCTGGTTGGCCTTTCCGGCGGTGTCGACAGTGCGCGGACGGCATCTCTTTTGCTGGAGCAAGGATACGAGGTCATCGGCTGTTACCTTGCTTTATGCAAAACCGCTTCCCCTGAGGGGGCGGAGCGCGTAGCGAGGGAGCTTGGCATTCCACTGGTCACGGTGCGGGCGAAGGGTGCCTTTCGCAGTAAGGTGATCCTGCCCTTTCTTCAGGCTTGGAAAAGGGGAGAAACACCCAACCCTTGTGTGGAATGCAACGCGGACATGAAATTTGCACGCTTGCTGAAAAAGGCGGACGAGCTGGGCTGTGAGCTGGTCGCCACGGGGCACTACGCCGCTGTAAAAAAAAGAGAAAACGGGCGTTATGCTCTGCTTTGCGGAAAGGATGCCAAGAAGGACCAAAGCTATTTTCTGTGGAAGCTGAGCCAAAGACAGCTTTCCCGCATTTTATTCCCCTTGGCGGAGGAGGAAAAAAGCCGAGTTTTAAGCGATACCAAGTCACTGGTGCCGCAGGAGCAGAAGGAAAGCATGGAGATCTGCTTTGTGCCCCACGGAGACACGGCGCGCTTTGTGGAGGAGGAGGGCTTCGGTGCTCCTGCGGGGGATTTTACCGATGAAGCGGGGTGCGTGCTGGGACGGCACAAGGGCATCCATCGCTATACGGTGGGGCAAAGAAGAGGCCTTGGGATCGCGTTGGGGGAGAGAGCCTTCGTGGTACGCATTGATCCCGCCGAAAACCGCGTGGTCATCGGCAAGGAGGAGGCTCTGAGGACGAAGGAGCTTTTTGTTCGCTCTCTGCGTTTTGTTTCCGCCTCGCGAAGGGAGCTCTCCAACGGACAATATCTGTTCCGCGGCCGTCACGGCGGCGCTTTGATCCCCTGCCGCGTTTTCTTTGAAAAGGGAGGCGCAAGATTGCTTTTTTCCAAGGAGATCAGACGCTTTGCGCCCGGACAATCTGCCTGCTTTTATCGCGATAATGCCCTGCTTTTCGGCGGAATTATTGCCGAAAAAACAGAATAAAAGACGGCAAAAAAGAGCCTCTGCAGGGGGCAAAAACAAGGGGTGCGGCGCGTTGATGGGCCGAAAATAGTCTTTGTGCAAAATGCAGAAAAAACAAAAAAACAGTTGTTGAAATCTCACAAGAATATCTGTGAGATTTCTTTTTTGTTCTCAATTATTCAAAAGGTGAAAAGAAGGGCGAAAAAAAGGGAAAATGTAAATTATAAACAAAATCCGAACAAAAAAATACTTTACAAAAATATAATATTAGAAAGAATGGAAAAGTCAAAAATGGCTAAAAACCGACATAAATCGACGCTTTTGAAAGTGCGGATATATTTTTTTACGGAAATTTGTGCAATTTTGAAAAGCGAATAATTCACTGAATTCGGTCGAATGAGTCAAAAAGAGGGCTCCGAGGGGGTGGAAAATTCTGAAAAAGTGTTGAAATACCGCGCATTTTCGTTTCTTGACAAAGGGGTTTTGCTATGTTAGAATGTATGATACATACGCATGACTATAGGAGGAGAATTGTATGATGAAGAAACTTCTGTCAAAATCGCTGACGCTGTTGCTTGCAGTTTTGATGGTGTTTTCTTGCCTCGGCACCGCTGTTTTTGCCGCTGAAGCTGATGCGGACAAAAAGGACGATGCCGTGAGCAACAGTAATACCAAGCTGGAGGAGATCCGCGAGCTTTTGGGCTCCAAGGAATACTCCGAGTATGCACAGCTCTATGAGCAGATCCCCTTGGGAGAGGAGGACATCGTGCTTGCCGGCTCGGACTATCTTGCCGATAAGACCACGGCCAAGGTATGCGTTGACGAATACCTGGGCTCCGGTAAGCCTGTGGTGCTTATTCCCGAGCTGGGAGACGTTACGTGGGAATTTGAGGTCAAGAAGACCGGACGTTACCACATTGCCATTACCTATGCTCCCATCGTTTCCTACGACGTGGACAAGGACGGCGTGATCGACAAGGAAAAGGGCGATATGGCGAGCAATACCGCTACCATTAAGCGTGCCCTGCTTCTTGACGATACCTATCCCTTCAAGCAGTCCCGCTATATCGAGATGGCCCGTATCTGGGCTGACGATCGCGGACTGGAGGGTGCCAACGATCGCGGCTTCCTGCCTGATAACGACGGCAACGAGATCAAGCCCAACAAGCTGGAGATGCCCGAATGGCGCACGATCATTGCCGAGGATTCTACCGGTTATGTCGTGGATCCCTTCCTTTATTATATTGAGGCCGGCACTCACACCCTCTCCTTGGCAGAGGTGCAGGAATGTGTTGCCATTAAGGAGATCCGCATCTTTTGTGATGATTCCGCCCTCAGCTACGAGGAATATCTGGCGCAGAATGCAGGCCGTGCCGACAACGCTGCCGGCGCCGAGATCAGCTCTGTTGAGGCTGAGCTTGCTCATCGTACCTCCTCCAATATTATATATCCCATCTACGACCGTTCCTCTGCGGCTACCCAGCCTCAGAGCGCGTACAACATCTTCTTGAACTCTATCGGCGGCGAGAAGTGGCAGACTGTGGGCAACTGGATCTCCTGGAAGATCTCCGTTCCCGCCGACGGCTACTATAATATCGTTCCCCGCTTTAAGCAGTCCTTTGCCGAGGGTATGTACGTGACCCGCGAACTGAAGATCGACGGCCGGACTCCCTTTAACGAGGCTCAGGCGCTCCGCTTCACCTACAACGAGGATTGGCAGCTGTCTCCCTTGACCGACGGCGTCGTTGACGAGGCCACCGGCCAGCAGCGTGCTCTGAAGTTCTACCTCACCGCGGGCGAGCACGAGATCGAAATGTGGGTCAGCCTCGGTACCATGGCAGGCGTTCTCACCGAGGTGGAGAGCTCCCTGGCCAAGATCAACGAATATTATCTGCAGATCCTGATGCTCACCGGTTCTTCTCCCGACGAATACCGTGACTATCAGTTCACCCGTCTGATGCCCGACGTGATCAAGGGTCTCGGTACCGAAGCCAAGAGACTTTACGCCATCTCCGCACAGCTGGCAGAGATCAACGGAACCAAGGGCTCCGACTCCATCACTTTGGATAACATCGCCATCCTCCTTGAGAAAATGGCCAAGGACGAGGACGTGATCGCCGCTTCCTTCAGTGAGCTGAAGGATAACATCGGTTCTCTGGGTACCTGGATCATGACCGCCAGAAACCAGCCTCTGCAGTTTGACTACATCCTCTTCGTTCCCGCTACCGACGCGGCGGCCAACGAGGATCTCCTGGTGGATGCCGGCTACCGCGCCGATGCAAACTTCTGGCAGGCACTGGTTTACGAGTGCAAGCAGTTCATCATGAGCTGGATCAGCGACTATTCCAGCTACGGTGTAAGACTTGCCGAGGGCAGTGAGGACTATGCTTCCATCGAAGTATGGACCACCTCCGGCCGTGACCAGTCCACCATTATGAGAAACATCGTTTCTGATTCCTTTACTCAGCAGTACAACGTAGCTGTTGACCTGAAGCTGGTTGCCGCGGGCTCTCTGCTTCCTTCCACCCTGTCCGGTACGGGCCCCGATATCAACCTGACCCTGGCCGCAGGCTCCGTCATCAACTACGCGATCCGTTCCGCTATCATGCCTGTTAACCCCGAGGGCTACGCCATCGATGCGGATGATACCCCCGAGGAGATCGCCGAAAAGCAAAAATGCGCCGAGATCTTCTCCGATTACGACGAGGTCATCAAGGCCTTCGCTCCCGCCGCAACCATTCCCTTGGAGCTGTACGGCGTAGCTTACGGCCTGCCCGAGACGGAAAGCTTCTCCATGCTCTTCTACCGCAGTGATATTCTTCTGCAGCTGGGCCTGAGCATTCCCGAGACCTGGGATGACGTTTACAACATGCTTCCCACCCTGCAGACCAATAACCTGCAGTTTGGCTACCACAACTCTCTGGCCGGTCTTCTGATCATGCTGTATCAGAACGGCGAGCAGCTTTACACCCGTAAGCTGGAGGGCGACGTGGACGGGCTTACCGAGGGTATGGGTATCAACCTGAACTCCAACACTGCACTGGAGACCTTCAAGGAGCTGTGCGAGCTCTACACGATGTACGGCTTCCCCTATTCCTTTGACTTTGCAAACCGTTTCCGTACCGGTGAAATGCCCGTTGCGGTTTCCACCTACACCTCTTATTCTCAGTTGACCATCTTCGCTCCCGAGCTGCGCGGTCTGTGGGGCTTCACTGTTCTGCCCGGTACCGTTCAGACCCGTGAGGATGGCACCACCTTCGTAGATCACACTGCCGATACCACCGTAACCGGTATCGTTATGATGAGAGACTGCGAGGAGATCGAAGCAGCATGGAAGTTCATGAAGTGGTGGGTCAGCGCTGAAACGCAGGCTAACTACGGTCAGGAATACTACGCACTGCTGGGTGCCTCCGGTCAGTACGCCACCGCCAATGAAGAAGCTCTCTTCTCCATGAGCTGGACCGCTGACGAGAGAGCGGAGCTGCACAATCAGTTCACCTGGCTCCGTGCCACCCCTGAAATGCCCGGCGGCTACATCGTTGCAAGATACGTGGAATTTGCATTCCTTGCAGCCTACAACGATTCCGAGGATCCGGTAGAAGCAATGCTGGATTACATCGACGCCATCAACTCCGAGCTGACGCGTAAGCGTAACGAATTTGACCTGCCCAGCCTCGATAATTACGAGGAATACATGGCAACCCAGCTTGCAAAAGCTGAAGCATAACGGAAGGAGAGAAAAGAGTTATGTCTCAAAAGACTGAAACAGCCAATCGCCCTGTCTCCAGAAAAGACATGACAAAATGGCAGTGGACTCTCAAAGAGATGAAGAATAACAAGGCCGGCTACTTCATGCTTGCTCCTTTCTACATCATCTTCTTTGTCTTTACCATTCTTCCTGTTATTTTGTCTATCTTCTTCAGTATTACCGACTTTAACATGCTGGAGACCCCCAATATCGTTTGGTTTGACAACTACATCCGTCTGTTCCTGGATGACGATATCTTCATGCTCGCCATCAAGAACACCCTGGTATTTGCTACCATCACGGGACCCGGTTCTTACCTCCTGTCCCTGATCATGGCATGGTTCATCAACGAGCTGCCCCCCAAGATCCGTGCTCTGATGACCCTGATCTTCTACGCACCCAGTATTTCCGGTAACGTTTACCTGGTCTGGACCTACATCTTCTCCGCCGACGCCCACGGCTTCATCAACGGTACGCTGATGGATCTGGGACTTCTCACCACGCCGATCGCGTTCCTGAAGGACCCCGACTACATCATGCCCATCGTTATCATCGTAGCGCTGTGGACCTCGCTGGGTACCTCCTTCCTTACCTTTATCGCAGGCTTCCAGGTGGTTGACCGCTCTCTGTACGAGGCGGCCGCCGTGGACGGCGTAAAGAACCGTTGGCAGGAGCTTTGGTACATCACCTTGCCTTATATGCGTCCTCAGATGCTGTTCGGTGCGGTCATGGCAATCACCCAGTCCTTCGGCTTTGGTGCGGTCATTACCGGCCTTGTGGGTTACCCCTCTCCCGACTATTGTGCACACACCATCATGCACCATCTGGATGACTACGGCGGATCCCGTTTTGAAATGGGTTACGCCTCCACCATTGCAGTGGTCCTGTTCTTTATGATGATCGGCTCCAACATGCTGGTGCGTAAGATCCTCGGAAAGGTTGGTAAGTAAAATGGCAAAACTGAGAATTCGCAAATCCAACCACGCCATGAACCGCTCTCTGGGCGGCGATATCGGTATCAATGCCGTGCTTTTGATCATGGGCGCCTTCATGTTCCTGCCCATGCTCTACACCATCCTGCAGTCCCTCAAGCCTCTTGACGAGCTGTGGATGTATCCCCCCCGTTTCTTCGTAAGAAACCCCACCCTCGGCAACTTTAAGACGCTGTTCAACCTGATGAGCACCAGCTGGGTGCCCTTCTCCCGATACATCTTCAATACCGCATTTGTATCGGTGCTTGGCACCTTCGGTAACGTAATGCTCTCCTCGATGGCGGCTTATTCCATTGCCAAGATGAAGTTCCCCGGCAAGAACTTCCTCTTCCAGGTGGTCGTTTACTCTCTGATGTTCCATTCCACCGTAACCGCCATCACCAACTTCTACACCATGAGTATGCTGCGGTTGGTTGATACCTACTGGGCAAGAATCATCCCCGCCTGTGCCACCAGTATGGGTCTTTACCTGATGAAGCAGTTTATGGACACCTCCGTTCCCACCACGGTGCTGGAATCCGCAAGACTTGACGGTGCCAGCGAGATCCGTGTATTCTGGCAGATCGCAATGCCCATGGTTAAGCCCGCATGGCTGACCCTGATCGTATTCTGCTTCAAGGATCTGTGGAACGCAGGCTCCTCCATTTACATCTATTCCGAGCAGTTCAAGAGCTTCAACTACGCGATCCAGCAGATCGTGACGGGCGGTATCTCAAGACAGGGCGCCGGTGCCGCCAGTACGGTTATCATGATGATGGTACCCATTCTGGTATTCGTGTTCACCCAGTCCAACATCATCGAGACCATGTCCACTTCCGGTATGAAAGACTAAGAAAAGGAGAGAAAAGCGAATGAAAAAAGCTTTAAGAGTAATCTTTTTGATCATTTGTATTGCGGCTCTCCTTGCGCCTACGGCAAGCGCTTTGGTACCGTATTCCACCTATACTTATGATATTGACGGAAACTATGTGCAGTCGCCCCACGCTTACGTGCCCGACCGCACCATCGATTCCGAGGATCTGGGCCTCGACGTGGCGCTGGATATGCCTACGGACATTCTGTCCGATGCCAATGGCAACCTGTTCATCGCCGATCCCGTCAACGGCCGCATCCTGATCCTAAACAAGGACTATACCCTGAACGCCACCATTAAGAGATTTGTAAACTCTCAGGGTGTTCCGGACGATTTTTCCAGCCCCCGCGGCGTATTTGTCAAGGACGATGAGCTGTACATCTGCGACACGGAAAACAACCGTATCGTGGTATTCAAGCTGAAGTATGAGGAAGGCAAGGTGGTTGCCAACGAATACGACCGCATCATCGCCGCGCCCGAATCCACCGCATTTCCTGAGGGAAGCATTTATAAGCCGATCGCCTGTGCCGTAGATACGGCAGGCAGAATCTACGTGGTATCCTCTACCACCAACCTCGGTATTATCTCTATGAATGCCGACGGTGGCTTCCTTGGCTTCCTCGGTGCACAGAAGACCGCGCCCAGTGCATGGCAGATCTTCTGGAGAATGTTCCAGACCAAGGAGCAGAGAGAGGCGCTGGAAATTCTGGTTCCTACCGAGTATAACAACCTCTCCATCGACGAGACGGGCTTTATCTACGCTACCATCTCCTCTCTGAACGCCGCCAAACTGAAGGCAGCCATTCAGAGCAAGGACGTTTCCGGTGACTATGCCCCCGTTAAGAAGCTGAACGCACAGGGCTCCGATATCATGCTCCGTACGGGCTTCTGGCCCCCCTCCGGTGAGGTCACCGTGGTGGAGTATCCCTTTGTAGAGGGCGATCCTCAGACCGACGTTTCCAAGATCATCGACGTTGCTCTCGGAGAGGCAGGCCTGTGGACCATCGTGGACGGTACCCGCCAGAGAATGTACACCTACGATTCTCAGGGCAACCTGCTCTACATCTTCGGTGACAACGGTCCTCAGCTGGGTAACAACACTCAGATCTCCTCCATCTGCTATCAGGGCGACAAGTTCCTGGTGCTGGACAAGAGCATCAACGCCTTTACCATCTACAAGCGCACCGCCTACGGCGAGGATCTGGTAGCGGCCATCCGCAACGTGGAGGACCGTAACTACGACCGCTCCGCCGAGTACTGGCATAAGGTGCTTCTGAGAAACTCCAACTTCGACGAAGCGTACATCGGTATTGCCGACAGTCTTTACCGTGCAGGTAACTACGAGGAGGCACAGGAGTACTACAAGTACGCTTTTGATGCCGAGGGCTATTCCAAGAGCTACGCCAAGATCCGCAAGGGCTGGATCGAGGATTGGATCATTCTGATCCCCATTGTGGTCGTTGCCGTTTGCGTCCTTCTCTCCATGTTCTTCAAGTACGCTGCCAAGCAGAACCTTGCAGGTCAGGTCATGAAGGAAAAGAGAAGCTTCAAGGAGGCTACCCTTTACGGCTTCCACGTGATCTTCCATCCCTTCGACGGCTTCTGGGATCTGAAGCATGAAAAGAGAGGTAACTTCAAGGCAGGCTTCTTCTTCGTTGCCGTTACCATTCTGGCTTACATCTACCACGACGTGGGACAGTCCTTCTGGTTTGATCCCCACAATGCAGGCATTAGCCTGGTGGGAGAGTTTACGGGCGTTCTGGTTCCCCTTGCACTGTGGGTCATCTCCAACTGGTGTCTGACCACACTGTTCGAGGGTGAAGGCAGCTTCAAGGATATTCTCCTTGCTACCTGCTATTCCATCCTGCCTCTCCCCATGATGCTGATCCCCGCAACCATCCTGACCCACATCTTTACGCTGGAGGAGAGCGCCATTGTGACGCTGCTCATCGCAGTGGGCTACGTTTGGGCAGGCTTCCTCTTGTTCTTCGGCGTTATGGTCACCCACGACTATACCTTCTCCAAGAACATTCTCACCGTTCTGGGAACGCTGGCCGGCATGGTTATCATCATGTTCCTTGCCCTTCTGTTCTCCGGACTTCTGTCTAAGATCGTTTCGTTCTTCGTGAACATTTACACCGAGCTATCGCTCCGAGTATAGGAAAGGAGGAATTGAATATGAAAAAATTAAGAGTTCTTGCTCTTGCTATGTGCCTGATCATGGCGCTTTCTACCGTTCTTCCTGTCCTGGGCTTTACCGCCGGAGCCGAGGGGCTTGGCGATCCCACCCGTTTCGAGGAGCTGCGTGCCATCAACTACTACAAGGAGGTCTACGGATCTCCCGAGGCAAAGCTGGCAACCATGACCCGTGCGGTGGAAAACGAGCAGTTCGCACTGTACGTTCAGGAATTTACCGCTGAGGTTTGCGTGGTAGATAAGCTGACCGGACAGATGCTGTTTACCAACCCCTACGACGTGGCCGATTCCGATGCTACCGACGGCATCAAGAATGAACTGCTCAGCCAGATCGCCATCAATTTCACCTCTATCCACGAGGGCATGTCCGACAACTTCAACAGTTATATCGACTCTGCCGAGCAGGCTCAGGTGAAGATCAAGCTGATCCGTAACGGTATCCGCGTGGAGTACGCGCTGGGTGCCACCAACAAGAAGAGGATCCTTCCTTACCAGATCGAGAAATCTCGCTTTGAGGATCACATTCTTCGCCCCATGTACGAGGCAACCAAGAAGGGCGATATGAGCTTTGAGGAGTATATGACCTTGAAGTTCAGTGAGGATTATGCCGAGCAGAACAAGGCAAGCGCTACCGAAGGCTTTGAGTTTGGACGATTCATTACCTTCTACGCACTGCTGGATCTTTCCGATCCTACCCTGACCGCTCGTGAGCAGTCCTCCATCCGTACCAACTATCCCATCACCGAGCAGATGGCCATTTACGTGCTTGACCCCGACATGAAGGTCACCGAAATGGACTCCTGCCAGGACTACATCCGCACCTTCACCAAGTACTCCTTGGAGGATATGCTCAGCGACCACGATATGGTTGGCTTCGAAATGGAGGATACCTCTCCCGCCGTATTCCGCATGGCGCTGGAATACACGCTGGAGAAGGACGGCTTCCAGGTCAGACTGCCCGCCCGCGGTATCAGCTTTGACTCCTCCGTGTACTCTCTGAACACCATTCAGATCCTGCCCTATATGGGCGCAGGCCGTACCCCCGTTCTGCAGAAGGAGGGTGAGGCCAGAGAAGACGGTGCCATCCGCTACGACGACGGCTATAACTTCATTCCCGACGGTAGCGGCGCCATTGTTGACTTCCGCCAGAATACCAAGAACACCAAGATCTCCGGTACTCTCTACGGCGGCGACTTCGGCTTCTACAACAGTGTGTCCGCCACCACGGCAAGCTACCAGACCTGGCGCGCTCCCGTGTTTGGCACGGTCTACACCTCCGACACTGTCACTAAGACCCCCCGCCGCGACGCAGAGGGCAACGTGATCATGAGCGAGGATAAGAAGACTCCCCTCTATGACGTTACCGTAAACGAGCCCGTATCTCAGGGCTACGTAGCCTTCCTTGTGGAGGGCGAAAGCTTGACCCGTATCGACTCCGTCAACGGCGGTAACACCCATGAATATCATTCCGTATATCCCACCTTCTTTGCCCGCCAGTCCGACTCCTATCCTCTGGACGGTATTACCGTTTCGGGTGCGGAGGCCATCTACACCAAGAACATCGACCGTAAGTACGTAGGAAACTACACCCTGAAGTATCGCATGCTCTTCGGTGATGAGGCAGACTATCTGGGCATGGCAAATGCCTTCCGCGCATACCTCATCAGCGAGGGAGTGCTGGAGAAGCTGGCTGAGGAGAAGGACGGCATTGATCTGTATCTCGACCTGATCGGCTCCATTGACACCACTAAGAAGGTGCTCGGTGTTCCCGTGGAGGCCAAGGCAGAGCTGACTACCTTCGAAAATGCCAAGACCATTCTGGACGAGCTGAAGGCTGCGGGCGTTTCCCAGCAGGTGATTCGCTACGTCGGATGGATGAACGGCGGTCTCCGCTCCACTGCTCCCACCAAGATCAAGGTACAGAAGGAGCTGGGTGGCGAGGACGGCCTCAAGGAGCTTATCAGCTACGTTCAGTCTCAGGGCAGTCAAATCTACATGGATTTCGACTTTGCCTACGTTCGCCGCATGGCAATGTTTGACGGCTGGGATGAGGACGATCATGCAGCCAAGACCATCGACGGTAAGCCTGCCTATTTCAAGACCTACAACCCCATCATTCAGGCATTCAACTCTCAGGTAGCTTACGTTGTGTCTGCCAAGGCCATGACCGAGTTCTACCGTGACATCAATGAAAAGTACGCCGGCTTCTTCGGTGACGGTTCCAAGAACATTTCCGCCGGCTCTTTGGGTTACGCGCTCAACTCCAGCCAGGATGAGGACTTCCCCCTGAACCGTGAGGATGCCAAGGATTATACCAAGTCCGCGCTGGCAGAGATTGCCGCAGGCTACGAAAACGTTATCCTGGAGAACGGCAACTTCTACACCTGGGGATATGCCGATACCATTCTGGATATTCCGCTGGATAGCTCCAACCGTAACACCGCCACTGCAGAGATCCCCTTCCTGGGTATCGTACTGCACGGCTACATGAAGTATACGGGTGAAGCCATCAACCTTTCCGGTGACTACGAGTACACCATCCTCAAGACCATTGAGAACGGTGCCAACCCCTATTTCGTATTGGCTTACGATAACATCGGCGAGCTGAAGACCAACGGCTATAGCGAATACTACGCCGTTGAATTTGCCACCTGGAAGGAGACCATCATTGAGGAATACAAGCTCCTGAGCGGTGTGCTGGATCCTCTGCAGAATCACGAGATCATCAATCACGAGATTCTGGAAAACCGTGTTGTTTGCGTGACCTATGCCAACAATACAAAGATTTACCTCAACTACAATAACTTCGCAGTCACAGTTGAGGAGTTTGAGATCCCCGCTATGGGATTTCAGACTGTGATCGCGTAAGTGGAAAGGACGAGGTGAAAAAATGAATAGTTCTATTGCTAATCCTACCAAAAACGCACCGATGACCAAGCCTGTAAAGAAAAAGCGCCGTGCCAAGAGCCTGGACAAGGCCAAGGCAAGAGCCGGTTGGTTCTTCGTTGCCCCCTTCGTCCTGGTATTCTTCTTGGTTTACGTGCCTGTCATCGTTGACTCCATTACGTATTCCTTCCATACCATTTACCCCCTGTCCGGCGGTGCGGGCTTTATGCTCGACCCCGTCGGCTGGCAGAACTATAACGATGCGCTTTTTGTGGATCCGCAGTTTATGACCACCCTGACGGGCGGTATCAAGCAGCTGATCCTTGAAGTACCCGCCATCGTTGTATTCAGCCTTTTCATGGCCGTCATGCTGAACCAGAAGATGGTCGGCCGTACCTTCTTCCGCGCCGTATTCTTCATTCCCGTTATCCTTTCTACGGGTCTGATCGACGATATTGATATGAACAATACCTTCGACCAGTACTCTCAGGGCGGTAGCGTGGATGCGGGCATGGCGGGAGCAGGCGGTGATGCCGCAGGAGGCGCCCCGGGCGGTGCAGCCGGTGGCGTAGCCCAGTCCGGCGGTGGATCTCAGATTCTTTCCGCTATGGATCTGCAGGGCTTGTTCTCCTCTATGAAGGTCGGTACCGAGCTTGTGGAATACGTGGTTGACATTGTAAACGACGTTTACAACCTGGTTAACCGCTCCGGTGTACAGATGCTGATCTTCCTTGCAGGACTTCAGTCCATCTCCCCCGCCATCTACGAGTCCTGTACCATCGACGGTGCAACCACCTGGGAGACCTTCTGGAAGATCACCTTCCCCATGATCAGCCCTATGATCCTGGTGAATGCCATCTACTCCATCATCGACTCCTTTACCTCCAGCTCCAACCAGGTCATGAGCTACATCGGCAATGTTTATAACAGTGCCGCACAGGGTAGTGACGTGCTTGCCACTGCCATGTACTGGATCTATTTTGCGCTGGTAATCCTGATCGTAGGCGTCGTTGCTCTGGTCATGTCGACCTACGTCTTCTACCAGAGAAGAGACTAAGAAAGGAGGACGAAACATGAATGCTGAAGTAAAAACCAAAAAGCGTTTCGGCAAGAAAGAGTTTGACGTCGATTTTGAAGACAGAACTCCTCTGAAGCAGCGTATTAAAAACAAGCTGACCAGCAAGACCTTCTACGGAAATCTGGTTTGGGCCATTTTCCGTTACGTCCTCTTGATCGGTATTGCCTACGTTATCCTGTATCCCTTTATCTCCAAGGTGTTCGGCTCCTTCATGAGCAAGGATGACTTCATTGACGTTACGGTTAAATTGATCCCCAAGTATCCCACGCTGGATACCTACAAGGCCATCATTGAAGAAAACCGTTACTTTGAGGCCCTCTTTAACACCACCATTCTTTCTCTGCTGTGTGCTATCGTGCAGATGATCACCACCATGGTCATCGGTTACGGTCTTGCCAAGTTTAAGTTCAAGGGTAACACCTTCCTGTTCTTCTGCGTGGTATTCACCATGATCGTGCCTCACCAGGCACTGCGTCTGGCTCTGTTCCAGAAGTTCCGTTATTTTGATATCTTCGGAATTCTGAAGCTGGTAACGGGCAGCACACTCAACCTGATCAATACCTATTGGCCCTTGGCGGTGCTTTCCATCGGCGGTCTTGCCTTTAAGAACGGTCTGTATATCTTCTTGATGAGACAGTTCTTCCGCGGCGTGCCCGACGAGCTGGAGGAAGCAGCATACGTGGACGGCTCCGGTGTGTTCAAGACCTTTATTCGCATCATCGTGCCTCTGTCCGTGCCTATGCTGATCACCGTGTTCCTCTTCGCCTTCTCCTGGCAGTGGACCGATGATTTCTATTCCACCATGTTCTTCACCAAGACCAGCAACTACCTCATGCCCAACATCGTATCTGTGCCCTCGTGCTTGGAGGCTACGGGCTTTGAGGCGGAAATGGTCTATGCCTCCGCCATCACCAATACCTGCGCTTTGATGATCATTCTTCCTTTGCTGATCATCTACTGCTTCTGCCAGAAGTATCTGGTACAGGGTATCGAGCGAAGCGGTATCGTTGGTTAAAAAAACACCGCTTTTGCGGTTACGAAAACGGATAGCCTTTTGGCTATCCGTTTTTTATATGAGATCTCTTGCAAGGAAGGGGAAAACGCAGTATGATGGTAGTAGAAAAACGAAGGAGAGATACCATGGAATTTGAAAAACTGATCCGCGAGCGCTATTCCGTAAGAAGCTTTCAGGCCGAGCATTTGCCCAAAAAGGTGCTGGACAAGATCTTAGCGGCAGGGAACCTGGCGCCTACGGGCTGTAATTTGCAGCCCCAAAGGATCCTTGTTATCAATAGCGACGAGGGGATCGAAAAGCTGAAGGGATGCACGAAATGTCATTTCGGTGCCCCCACGGCCTTGCTCGTTTGCCATAATAAGGAGGAAAGCTGGGTCAGAAAATACGACGGTGCACTCTCTTCTCCCGTGGATGCGGTGATCGTCGCCACTCACATGATGCTGGCCGCTCAAAACGAGGGGGTCGGATGCTGCTGGGTCATGCACTTTGACCCTGCCGCCATGAGGGATACCTTTGCCATCCCCGAGAAGGTGGAGCCTGTGGCCTTGCTTGTGATGGGCTATCCCGCATCGGATGCGGCACCCCTTGCCTTGCACGGGCAGTACCGTCCCATGGAGGAGACGGTTTTCTACGAAGGCTTTATATAAAAAATGCCACCCTTGGGTGGCATTTTTGTGCTTTATTTCTTGGGGAATTCCCACTTGGTGTAGAGAATGGAGTTAAAGGGATCATCCTCAAACTTCTGGTAATAAACGGTGAGCATATTGCCGTCGGGCAGTTCCACGCTTGCAGGGTATCCCAGATCCCAATCGGGAGCGGAGCGGATCATCATATCCTCCGTCCAGGTATAGCCGTTATCGTAGGAAATACGGACGTATTCGCCGAAGGGCTCGATTCTGCGGCCGTAGCTGAGAACCAAAGCACCGTCCTTTCTCAGGCAGAAATGAGGGGGAGAGCCGATCATGTTGTCCAGCACCTGGGGATCCTCCCAGGTCTTGCCGCCGTCCTTGGAGCGGACGAGGGTGATGCGCTGGAAGTCCTTGCTGTCGCCGTTGACGGCACGGATGGCAACGAGAAGGTCGCCGTTCGGCAGCTCTACGCAGTGGGGCTCGCAGGGACCAACCACGGGTACGCCCTTCCATTCCTTCAAAAATCGAACCTGAGACAGATGCTGCCAGGTCTTGCCCTCGTCGGAGGAGGTGAAGGCCTGAATGGTGCCCTTGGGCAGGGAGGGATCGTAGGCGGTGTGGGTACCAACGTACAGGATGCGGCCGTCTTTTAAGTGAATGGCGCCGTGGGGGGCAGAAACGGGGGTGCGGCGAGCCTCGGACCAGGTCTGTCCGTTATCGTGGGAAATGCGGCACCAGTCGCCCTCGTTGTATTCCTCCTCGGGAATGGTCTTCCAGAACTCCTGCATGGCAAGGGACAGAGGAGAATCGATATCGGCACAGCGCCAGACTCTTCTGCGGTAATCCCGATCATCGGAGGAGAACCAGGTCAAAAAGAGGGTAGAGTCACCCCAAGCGGTAATGCCGGCGTCTCTGTCATCAAGATAGGTATCGTTGACAATGATGGGGCTGGACCAGGTCTCACCGCCGTCGTGGCTGGTGAACATGAGGTTTTTGCCGAAGGGGCAAACGTGGGCTCTTCTGTGGCCGCTGCAAACAGCGTAGAGGACTCCGTCCTTATCGCGGGTAACGGTGGGCCATGCCTTGTAGCGGAACAGACCCTCTGTGGTGCGGCCGACGATGCCGTGCTTGATTTCCATAAAAAAGATCTCCTTTGGTGGTTTTTACTTGACTCTATTATAATGGATGCCGTGACAAAAGGCAAGAAAAAAAGGCATATTTCTAAGAAAAAAAGCCTTCGCAAAGTGCGAAGGCTCAGGTTTTATCTTTCGGGCAAAGCCCATTTGGTATAGAGAATAGAGGGATGAGGATCGGAACCGTATTTTTGATAGTAAACGGTGACGAGGCTTCCGTCCGGCAGCTCTGCGGTGGCGGGGTAGCCAAGGTCGCTGTCAATGGCGGCCTCCAGCAGAAGCTCCTCGCTCCAGCTTTTACCGTTGTCGTAAGAGATGCGGGCGTATTCCCCGTAGGGCTGGACACGCTTGCCGTAGGAAAGGATCACCGCACCGGAGGAATGGACCAGGAGATGAGCGGGTGCGCCCACGGCGTCATCCAGCACCTCGGGCTCGCTCCAGCTCTTGCCACCGTCGGTAGAGCGAACGATGGAGGTGTGCATATAATGATGGATCTTGCCCTCCACCCAGGCGCGAATGGCAACCAGCAGGTCGCCGTTCGGCAGCTCAACGCAATGGGGCTCACAGGGCTCACCCATGACGATGTTCTTCCATTCCTTGGCGTGAGGAACCTGTGACAGATGCTCCCAGGTCTTTCCCTCGTCTGCGGAAACGTAGGCCTGAATGGTGCCCCAAAGCTCCTTGGGAGAAACGGTTCTGGGAGCGGTGCCTACGTACAGGAAACGACCGTCCTTCAGGCGAACGGGACCGTGAGGAGAGGAGACGGGACAACGGCTTTTTTCCTCCCAGGTGAAGCCCTTGTCGTGGCTGACCTTGCACCAGGAGCCAACGAGATATTCCGTTTCGCGGTCGAGGCTCTCCCACTGCTCCCGCATGCCGAGAGACATGGGGGAATGGTTATTGGTATATACTTTTTCTGTGGTATAAACGGATGCGTCGTTATTGAACCAGGTGAGCATCATATCCCCCTCGCCCCAGGTGATAAGGCCCGCGTCTCTGTCGTCAAGATAGGTGTCGTTCACCAAAACGGGCATGGACCAGGTCTTACCGCCGTCGCGGCTGACGTACATCAGATTCTTGCCGAAGGGGCAAATGTGGGCAAGTCTATGACCGCTGCAAACGGCAAAGAGGGTGCCGTCCTTATCGCAGGCGATGGAGGGCCAGCCCTGGTAGCGGAAAAAGCCGTCGGTGGTGCGGCCTACGATACCGTGCTCAAATTTCATGATAATGCTCCTTTTTATATACATGATTTTCAATCTATAACAAATCGTTATTTTTGTTTTCCATTCCAATTATAGCACAAAATGCTCCGATTGCAAGAGATATTCATATATTTTAAAAAAAGGTCACCGCAAAGGCGGTGACCTTGGGGCTTATTTCTTTTCCGGCATTTCCCACTTGGTGTAGAGAATGGAATTGTAGGGGTCGTTTTCGAACTTTTGATAATAGGCTGTCAGCATACTGCCATCCTTCAGCTCCACGCTTGTGGGATAGCCCAGATCCCAATCGGGAGCGGAGCGGATCATGTGATCCTCCGTCCAGGTATAGCCGTTATCGTAGGAGAAGCGCACGTACTGGCCAAAGGGGGCGATGCGTCTGCCGTAGCTGAGCACCAGTACGCCGTCCTTTCTCAGATAGAAATGCGGGGGTGCGCCGATGACGTCGTCCATGAGAATGGGCTCAGACCAGGTCTTTCCGCCGTCCTTGGAGCGGGTGAGGGTAATGTGCTGATAATCTTTGTTGTCGGTGCGGCAGCAACGGATGCCCACCAGAATATCGCCGTCCGGCAGCTCAACGCAATGAGGCTCGCAGATTCCCTTGAGGGGGATGCCCTTCCATTCGTTCAAAACGGGCACCTCAGACAGATGCTCCCAGCTTTTACCCTCATCTGCGGTGGCGAAGGCCTGAATGCTGTTCTGCTTCAGGTCACCCCAGTAGCGGGCAGAGCCAACGTAGAAAATGCGGCCGTCCTTTAAATGAATGGCACCGTGGGGCGCGGAAACGGGGGAACGGCGGGCCTCGGTCCAGGTCTTACCGTTGTCGTGGGAGAATTTGCACCACGCACCGTAAACGTACTGAGTCTCAGGGTCAAGCTCCTTCCAGTAGTCTCTCATGCCCTGTGCCAGGGGGGAGGTATTGTCGGCACAGCGCCAATGGGTCATGGCGTAAACGTCCTCGGGATGGTTGAACCAGGTGACCATCATATTGCTCTCGCCCCAGGTGCAGATGCCCGCATCGCGATCGTCAAGATAAGAATCCGCCACGATGATGGGGCAGGACCAGCTTTCACCGCCATCGTGAGAAACGTACATCAGATCCTTGCCGAAGGGGCAAACGTGGGCTCTTCTGTGACCGCTGCAAACGGCGTACAGAGTGCCCTTCTCATCGCGGGTGACGGTGGGCCATGCCTGATAGCGGAACCAGCCCTCGGTGGTGCGGCCAACGATGCCGTGTTTTAAGATCTTCATTCTTTTCTCCTTTTCTCTCAGCGATCGGGCATATCCCATTTGGTGTAGAGGATGGAATTGTAGGGGTCGTCCCCGTGCTTCTGATAGTAAACGGTGAGCATACCGCCGTCCTCCAGCTCTACGCTTGCAGGATAGCCCAGATCCCAATCGGGAGCGGAGCGGATCATTATGTCCTCCGTCCAGGTATAGCCGTTATCGTAGGAAATGCGAACGTATTCGCCGAAGGGCTCGCGGCGTCTGCCGTAGCTGAGAATCAGAGCGCCGTCCTTTCTCAGGCAGAAATGAGGGGGAGAACCGATCATATCATCCAGTACCCAGGGCTCCTCCCAGGTTTTGCCGCCGTCCTTGGAGCGGGCCATGGAGATGCGTTGAATATCCTTGGTATCGGGGCGTACCTCGCGATTGCGGATGCCCACCAGAATATCGCCGTTTGGCAGCTCCACGCAGTGAGGCTCGCAGGCGCCCTCCAAGCGGAGGTCCTTCCATTCGGTCAGGATCGGTACGGCACTTTCGTGCTGCCAGGTCTTGCCCTCGTCGGTGGTGGAGAAGGCGTGGATGCTGTCCTCCTCAAAGCCGGGCCAGAAGCGGGCAATGCCCACGTACAGAATGCGGCCGTCCTTTAAGCGGATGGCGCCGTGGGGGGCGGAAACGGGGGAGCGGCGGGGCTCCGACCAGGTCTTTCCGTTATCGTGGGAGAATTTGCACCACGCACCGGGGATATACTCGGTATCGGGCTCCAGTCCCTTCCACATTTCTCTCATACCGAGGGAGAGGGGGGAATCGATATTGGCGCTTCTCCAAGGGAGCAGATCAAAGATCTCTTCCTCGTTGTTGAACCAGGTGAGCATCATATCGCTCTCACCCCAGGTGAGTATACCCGCATCGCGGTCGTCAAGGTAGGAGTCGTTGACGATGACGGGGGAGGACCAGCTTTCGCCGTGATCCTCGGAAATATACATGAGGTTCTTGCCGAAGGGGCAAACGTGGGCCAGACGGTGCCCGCTGCAAACGGTGTAGAGGATGCCGTTTTTATCTCTTGCAACAGTGGGCCATGCCTGATAGCGGAACCAGCCCTCGGTGCATCTGCCGACGATACCGTGTTTCATCTTTTTCTTCCTTTTCTTTGTAGATAAAGTGGATCTTTCGGTCATTGTAGCATTTTTTCTTTTTCTGTGTCAACCTGCTTTTTCGCTTTTCTTCTCATTTTATTCGTTTTTATAACAAAAGGAGGAAAAAGCACAAAAAGGAAGAAGCAAAAGCTTCTTCCTTTTCAAATTATTCGTCCATTGCGTCCTTACGGGACAGGTTGATTCGGCCCTTATCGTCGATCTCGATGAGCTTGACCTTCATCTTGTCGCCTACCTTGCAAACGTCCTCTACCTTTTCCACTCTCTTCTTATCGAGCTTGGAAATGTGTACGAGGCCCTCCTTGCCGGGAGCGAATTCAACGAAGGCACCAAAGGTCATCAGTCTGGTGACGGTGCAGTTATCGAACACCATGCCGACCTCGGGCTCGAATACGATGGAATCTACGATGGCCTTGGCGGCGTAAGCGGCATCACGGTTTACGGCGGAGATGAATACGCTGCCGTCATCCTCAATGTCGATCTTGGCGCCGGTATCGGCACAGATCTTCTGGATCACCTTACCGCCGGTACCGATGACCTCGCGGATCTTGTCGGGCTTGATCTTCATAGAGAGCATCTTGGGAGCGAATTCCGAAACGTCCGCACGGGGCGCGGGAATGGCCTTCAGCATGATCTCATCCAGAATGTAGAGTCTTGCCTTGTGGGTGGTCTCCAGAGCCTGCTTGATGATCTCGGGAGTCAGACCGTCGATCTTCAGGTCCATCTGAATGGCGGTGATACCCTCGTGAGTACCTGCCACCTTAAAGTCCATGTCGCCGAAGAAGTCCTCAAGACCCTGAATGTCGATCATGGTATCCCATCTGTCGCCCTCGGTGATGAGGCCGCAGGAAATACCGGCAACGGGAGCCTTGATGGGCACGCCGGCATCCATCAGAGCCAGGGTGGATCCGCAAATGGAGCCCTGAGAGGTGGAGCCGTTGGAGGAAACGATCTCGCTCACCAGACGAATGGTGTAGGGGAACTCCTCCAGAGAGGGAAGAACGGGCTCGAGAGCACGCTCCGCCAATGCGCCGTGACCGATCTCGCGACGGCCGGGGCTGCGGGAAGCCTTGGCTTCTCCTACGGAGTAGCCGGGCATGTTGTAGTGATGCATATAGCGCTTGTACTCTTCGGGATCCACACCGTCCAGCATCTGCTGGTCGGCAATGCTGCCGAGAGTGGCAAGAGTAAGCACCTGAGTCTGACCGCGGGTGAAGAGGCCGGAGCCGTGTACACGGGGGATCAGGCCAACCTCGCTTGCCAGAGGACGGATCTGGTCCATGGTTCTGCCATCGACTCTCTTCTTCTCGTCCAGAAGCCAGCGGCGCACCACAAACTTCTGCAGCTTGTAAACGCACTCGTTGATGGCCAGACGGGAATCGGGATAGATCTCGTCAAACTTTTCGTAGATCTTGTTGTAGATCACCTGCATGTTGGCATCGCGAACGGTCTTGTCGTCCGTATCCAGAGCGACCTTCACGTCCTCGATGGCAAACTCCTTGATGGCCTCGAACATATCGTGGTCCACCTCGCAGGAGGGATAAGCAAACTTGGGCTTGCCGATCTCTGCCACGATGTCGTTGATGAAGCGAACCAGTCCCTGGATCTCCTCGAAGGCCTTCATGATGGCGTCGTACATTTCCTCGTCGGAAACTTCCTTTGCGCC
The DNA here is from genome assembly GCA_017414535.1 of Clostridia bacterium. Lineage (GTDB taxonomy): Bacteria > Bacillota > Clostridia > Oscillospirales > SIG627 > RGIG5579. The sequence continues at coordinate 45,165 of JAFQMA010000057.1, forward strand.
GGCCTCGATCATGACAACCTTCTTTTCGCTGGCGGCTACGGTCAGCTCCAGACGGCTCTTCTCGCGCTGAGCCAGCGTGGGGTTGATGACGATCTCGCCGTCAACCAGACCGACGAAGGCACCGCCGATGGGTCCGTTCCAAGGAATATCGGAAATGGACAGAGCGATGGAGGCGCCGATCATAGCGGCGATCTCGGGGGAGTTGTCCTGATCCACAGACAGGGTCAGAAGGGAGATGCACACGTCGTTTCTCAGATCCTTGGGGAACAGAGGACGGATGGGACGGTCAATGACACGGCTGGTCAAGATCGCCTTGGTGCTGGGTCTGCCTTCTCTTCTGTTAAAGCTTCCGGGAATGCGGCCTACCGCATACAGTCTCTCCTCGTAATCCACGGACAGGGGAAGAAAATCGATACCGTCGCGGGGAGCGGCGGAGGCCGTGGCGTTGGCAAGAATGCAGGTATCGCCGTAGCGAACCAGGCACGAGCCGTTGGAGAGCTGGCTGATCTTACCGGTTTCGATGATCAGCGGGCGGCCGGCAAATTCGTATTTAAAAATTCTGTGATTTTCAAACATAGAACGGCCCGATTACTTTCTGAGACCGAGCTTCTCGATGATGGCTCTGTAGCGGTTGATGTCCTTCTTCTGCAGGTAGCCCAAAAGGTTTCTTCTGTGACCGACCATCTTCAGCATACCTCTGCGGGAGTGGTGGTCCTTCTTGTTGGCCTTCAGGTGCTCGGTGAGGGTGTTGATTCTGGAGGTCAGAATGGCGATCTGAACCTCAGGGGAACCGGTGTCTCCCTCGTGGGTAGCGTAAGTGGTAATGATTTGCTGCTTTTCTTCTTTCAGCATGGTTTTCACCTCCGTAAATTCTGATCCTGTAACCCGGCAAGGGCAGGTGAAAACAGCGCTTTTCGGCAGGCGCTCTTTTTCCCCTTTGCTGCGTTACGGATTCGTATTAGATTCGCCGTGTCTTACCACGGACACAGCAAACAGTATTTTAGCATGAAACACCTTTTCTTGCAAGTATTTTTTTAAAGAAACTGCCTTTTCTTCCTATATATGGGGCCTCTTTTCGGTAAAATTTACGATTTGCTCATTTTTTTGTTTCTTTTCAGATACTTCTTTTTCCATTTTTTCTTTAAGAGTCGCTCCTTTTTCTTCTTCATGAAAAGGCAAAGGACGCCCATCACCGCCGCCACGGTGCCCAGGAGCGCCATGATGCGCCACAGAGAGATGCGGCAGGACAGATACACGCTCTTTTTGGGCATACACCGACCTGTCGCACCGTCCACGGCAGACAGCTGCAGCCGCGCTTCGGGGCAGAGAATGATGCGATCCAGACGGCGCACCGCCGCCCGACTTAAATTTTTCAATTCCATGATTTCTCCTTTTGTGTTTTTTTATAGTGTTTCCCGAGACGAAAAAAATATCGGTCGATTTGCTTTTTTGACATTTCCCGCAGAAGGGCTCTGCTACAGTGGAGGCACGAATGTGAGGGAAAAAGAAATGGAAAAAGAAAAAAGTAAACGAAGTGAAAAAAAGACCGCTCCCGTAGTTCGCGCCCTGCGTGGCGCCGTCGGTGTTATGAAAACGGCCCTGCGCTATATGACGGCGGGGGTAAAAAGGGCCTTTTCGACCCCTGCGGCGGCGAAAAAGAAGGAGGGCAGAACGGGGCTCGTCTTGACGGCGATCTTGGCGGGAGCCTTCGCCGTCAGCTGCACGGTGGCGCTGGCGCGCTTCCCCTTGGGCGTGTATCCCGCGGGCTTTGCTCTGCTCAGTGCCGTGGGCGGACAGGGAGGCTCTCTGCCGCTTCCCGTGGCCTTGCCGCGGCGGGCGGGACTGCTCTTTCGGCTGACGGTGCTTTGCGGCGTGCTGTTCTCCGCCTTTTTTGTGGAGCGGCACGGCATTTTTTACCTGCTCGCCTATTTGATCCTCTTTTTACTGCGGGCGTATCTGACGGGCGGAAGACTTACCGACAGCATCCTGTCCCGCCTGACGCTGGGCTCTGCCTTCGCCGTGGGCACGGGGCTGCTTCTGGCGGCGCGGGAGGGCTTTGCTTTATCCTACGTATTCGCCGCGGTAAGCATGGGGATCCTGACTCCCATTCTGACCTATCTTGTGTGCGGCTTTTACGTGTTTTGTGCCACGAAAGCCGAGGCGGGCGCTCTGCCCGCAAAGCGGCGGGTCTATCTGGAGGCGGGCGTTTTTACCCTGCTGTATCTGTTCCTTTACGCTTTGCAGGAGATACGGATCCTGAATTTCTCACTGTCTTTTCTTTTGGCAGTGTGCCTTTCCTTGACGGTCGCCCGCCTGCGCGGCCCTCTGTACGGCGCCGCTGCCGGAATGATCGGCGGTATGGCCTGCGGAGCGGCACTGTCCCCCGTGCTGGCGGTGGCGGGCTTTTTTGCGGGACTGTTTTTCGACTATTCCGTGGCGGCGGGGGTCATGCTCTCCTTCGTTGCCGCCTGCGGCTACAGCCTGATCTCCGAGGGCTTTTCACTGTTCGGCGAGATCTCGGCGGATTATCTTCTGGCGGCGGTGCTCTTTTTCCCGCTTTTGCGTCTGCTTCCGGAGAAAAAGGGGACCGCGGCGCCGGCGGAGGAGGATCCCGTCTCCCGAGAGACGGTACGCTGTGCCAAGGATACCCTGAAGGCCATGAGCGATTCCTTTTCCTCCCTGTCCGAGGTGTTTTACACGGTGGGGGATTCCATGAAGCCCGCCACCCTGCCCGAGGCAAGCCGACTGGTCAGTGTGGCCTGCAGTAAGGTCTGCAGCGGATGCGCTCACTCTGCCCGTTGCTGGGAGGAGGGGCAAAGCACCACCGCCTCCTCCACGGCAGGGGCTACCGCCCGCCTTTTGCAGACGGGCAGGGTCACGAGGGAGGATTTTGACGAAGCCCTCCGCCGTCGCTGTGACAGGCTGGATCGATTGGTGGAGGAGATCAACCGCCGCTATGGCGAAAGGTGCGGCAGCTACTATAAAAACAATAAGACCCGTCTGCTTGCGGGGGAATATTCCTCCGTGTCCCGTCTTTTGAAAAGCACGGCGGGAAGCCTTGCTGCGGAGCTGGAGGCTGATCCCCGCTTGGAGGTACGGGCGAAAAAGGTGCTGGAGGGGCTGGGTCTTAGCTTCGGGAGGGTGTGCGTGCTGGGCCGTCGGCGCCTGCGGATAGACGTATTCGGTGTAGATCCTGCGGGCATGGCGCTGTCCTCCGATCGCCTGCGGGAGGCCTTTGAGGAGGCTTTTGGCTGTCGCTTTGAGTCACCCCGCTTTCTCATGCCCGGCGACGGGGTGATCCTGCGGCTGAAGCGGAAACGAAGCATCATGCTGGAATGTGCCAAATCGGGCTGTGCCAAAAAGGGAGAGGCGGTCAGCGGTGATTCGGTAAGCTTTTTCGAGACACGGCAGGATTATTTCTATACCCTTCTGTGTGACGGCATGGGCAGTGGGCGGGATGCCGCCTTTACCAGCAGGCTCTCCTCTCTGTTCATCGAAAAACTCATGCACTGCGCCACCCCGAAGAACGTGACGCTGGAAATGCTCAATGCCTTTCTCATGAGTAAGACCGACGAGACCTTTACCACCGTGGATCTTTTGGAGATCGACCTGCTCTCCGGCAAGGCCAATTTCATCAAGGCGGGAGCGGCTCCCTCCTTCGTTTTGCGAGGGGACAGGCTGCATCGCATCGAGAGCCATACCCCGCCTGCGGGCATTTTGAACCGTATGTGCGCCGAGCAAACGGCCTTCACTCTCCGAGAGGGCGATACGGTGATCCTGCTGTCCGACGGTGCACAGGACGAGGAGGGTAGGGAAGCCTGGCTTTCTCCTCTGCTTGCGGGCTCGGAAAAGGAAAATGCGGGAGAGCTGTGCCGCCGACTGTTTCAAGCGGCGCGGGAGGCAGGCGGCTTTCGGGACGATCTGAGTATTTCGGTGGTTAAAATTATGAATAATGAATGAATAAATTATGATTTTTTTGAACAAAACCCCTTGACAAACGGAGCACGGGCGGGCATAATAGTAATTGCCGAAAAATCGCAGAAGGGAGGGAGAGAATGAAACGCACGTCCGTGCTCGTGCTTTGCGCGTTGATGCTTTTAAGTCTCGTACTTTCCTCCTGCAACGGGCTGGAGGGGCACCCTATCCTTGGCCGCTGGGAGATCCTGGTGGAAAACGAAGCGGTGGGAGGCAGTGTTCCCTTGGTGTATCACTTCAAGGAGGACGGCGGCCTTTATCTGGAGCAGAGAGAGGGAGACGAGATCACCTTTTCCCTGCACGCGGGCTCCTTTGAGGTGAAGGGGGACAGCATCACCCTCTCGATGGAGGATAGCTACGACACTTTTACCTTTTCCGTTACCGAGAGCCGATTGATCCTCTCCCGAGACGGTCAGGAGGATCTGATCTTTTCTCGGGTCTGAAATGAAAAATAGCCCGCAAGAGCGGGCGTTTTTCGCGCTTTTTCGATCATCGGAGAATGAAATAATAATTTTAAAATCACAATATCTTGTTTGTACTTTTTCGTATTTACACAAGATATTGTGTTTTTTTCTTGACTCGTGGAACTGGATATGGTATACTATGGGGGCATCAAAACGGAAAGGATCCCCCATGAACGTACAAGGCTTTCAGAAGCTGACCCTGCTTGATTTTCCCGGAAAGGTGGCATGCACGGTCTTTTGCGGCGGCTGTAATCTCCGCTGTCCCTTCTGCCATAACGCTTCTCTGGTCCTCAGCCCTGCGGCGGAGGAAAACAGACTGGCAGAGGTGCTGGATTACCTGAAGAAGAGACAGGGCATTCTGGAAGGGGTCTGCCTTACCGGCGGCGAGCCTCTTTTGCAGCCCGATCTGCCTGCCTTTGTGAGAAGCCTCAAGTCCATGGGATATCTGGTGAAGCTGGATACCAACGGCGCCATGCCCGACAGTCTTGCCTCCCTTCTGGAGGAGGGTGGCATCGACCACGTGGCCATGGACGTGAAGAGCTCCGCCGAGGGCTATGCCCGCGCGGTGGGAAAGTCCGTGGATCTCGCTCCCTTCCTTCGCTCCATGGAGCTGCTTCGCACCTGCGGCGTCAGCTACGAATTTCGCACCACGCTGGTGAAGGGGATCCATACCGAAAGGGACGTTTTCGGTCTGCGTGAGCTTCTTCGGGAGGACGATCGCTTCTTCCTGCAGAGCTTCAAGGATTCGGGCAACGTGCTGGGAGAGGGCTACACCGCCTTTTCCGAGGAGGAGATGGAGGGCTTCCTTTCCGTGATAAAAGAAAAGGTCCCCGCGGCAGTGATCCGGGGACGGGAAGAATGAAAGAAGAAAGAAGTAAGAAAAGGAGAAAACCATGTTCAGAGTAAACAAACGCGACGGCAAGATCGTTGATTTTGAGATCTCTAAGATCAGCGGAGCCATCAAGCTCGCCTTTGAAGCATGCGAGCGCAATTTTAACGACAATATCATCGATTTTCTGGCCCTGAAGGTCACCAGTGACTTCGAGCCCAAGATCGAAAACGAGATCATTGCCGTAGAGGACATTCAGGACAGCGTGGAGACCGTGCTGGTGCAGGCAGGCTATGCCGACGTGGCCAAGG
>JAFQMA010000006.1 GCA_017414535.1 Clostridia bacterium
ACATTTGTCTACGACAAGTGTGGGTTCTTTTCAACTAAATCCGTCCTATCGGACGGGATAAATCCCGCTTTCGTGGGATGAAATCACTTCGTGATGAAATCCGACTTCGTCGGGAGATAAGGACGGATTTAATTTCATCTGAGGCAAAGCCGAAGATTTCATCAGCTTTAGCTGATTTCATCCTTGCGTCAGCAAGGATTTCATTTTTTACCGCAATCCTAACACAAGGTTGCGGTCCTTTTCTTTTTGTGGTATAATCAAAATAAGAGGTGATACCAATGGAAAACGTGAAAAATACAACACTGTCCTTTACCCTGCCCGAGGCGTGGCAGGAGGGGGACTTTTTCGGCTGTGCCTCCCTGGGCTTTGCAGGGGTACGGGGAGAGGAGAAAATGACCTTCGCCCACACGCCCCAAGGCATTGTCCTCAGCGGCGGCTATCAAAAGATCCTTGCCGAGGCAAAGGGGCTTTCTCCCAAGGCGGCCTTGGTGTTTTTCGGCAATGCAGGGGGCGAGAACCGCTTTTTGCGGGAGCTCTATTCCCTGCTCCGCTGTCCCATGGTGGGCGGCGGCGCGGCCATGAACGGCACCGTCGGCGGACTGATCACGGGCGGCGCGGAGGCCTGCGTGTTCCTTCTGACCGATGAGAATTACAAGGTGGAGACCGAGTATCAAAATATCCACCGCCATGAGCTTGGCACAGTCAAGGTGGATTTTGACGAGGCCGATCCCCGTACCGTCACCGCCATCGACGGACAGGAGCCAAAAGCGTGGCTGGACGGCCAAAAGGCGGCACTGGGCTTTTCCTCGGAGGATTTTGAGCACTTCACCCTCTCCGACTTAAAGGGCGTTAACGCGCACCTTTCCTTTGATGGTAAGAACGTTCTCAGCGGAAGGGATCTGGAACACGAAATGATCGCCCGATACGTTTTGCCCGAGGAGGTCTATCCCTCCGTTTTCCCCTTCTACAACGACGGCGAAAACGCCATCGTGCCGGGTTGTGCGGGGCTGAAGGGCATCTGCGGAGAGCTTGCTCCCGTGGCAAGTCTCGGTCTTTATCTCTTCGGCGAGGTCTGCATGACGGAGAGCGGGCCGGAATTCGGCAACCTGATGCTTTCTAAGATTCGCTTCATCAAAAAATAAGCACAAAAAATCCCAAGCTGATGGCTTGGGATTTTGTTTTTACAGAGCGGCGGCGATGATCTCGCGGCTTTTCTCGGCCAGCTCCTCGGCGGTCATCGCCTTCACGTCCTCGGCGGGAATGACCTCCAGCACGCGGAAATTCACGTGCGTGGGGCGGGGATAGCGGCGGGTGGCATCCTTGGTGCCGGAAATGGCACTGACCACCAGCGGCACGCCGGCACGCTTTGCCATGACGAAGGCACCCGTCTTAAATTCCAGAAGCTCGCCGGAGCGGCTGCGTGTGCCCTCGGGATAAATACCCATGGAGAAGCCCATTTCCTTGATCATTTTCGCACCGAAATGAATGGTGCGCATGGCGCGCAGGGGATTGTCCCGATCCAGCGGCAAAAAGCCGATCTTCTGGGAAATGGGACCCACGATGGGAATGCGCATATTCTCTTTTTTGGAGATAAAGCCCAGTTGTCTGCCCTTCAAAAGCACGAAGGCCACCATGGGGTCCAGCTGGGACTGATGATTGCACACCAAAACGAAGGGCTCATCCGGCACCTTTTCCAGCCCCTCCCCGTGCGGGTAAGCGTTGCAGGCGGCGATGATGCAGTCCATGGTGTGATAGCCCAAAAGGCGGCAGAAGGCATTGTCCTTTTCAATGGGCTTTTTGGTGTAGCAAAAAAGGCTGGCAATAAAAAGGAAGATCACGCCCAGCGCCGTCAGAGCGGCAAAGCTCCCTACCAGGATCACAGGGATCCAGGGCCAAATATGCTCTATAAAAATAGGCAGTAACACAGAAAATACCGCCGAAATGGCAAAAAACAGACGCAGCAGCACAGGGGTCTCCTTTCTGAAGATCAAGTATCTACCCTCATATTTTATGCCTTTTTTAGGGCTCTGTCAACCTTCACGGACAAATTCCGCCTGTCGAAAATAAAAAAACGAAAAAAGAGAAAATAATTTCGCTTTATATCTTGACTTTTCCCCGTCTCTTTGCTATAATTCTGCAAGTGGGTTCGAATGATCCCGCGATTCGCGGATGTGGCGGAATTGGCAGACGCGCTAGATTCAGGTTCTAGTGGTAGCAATACTGTGTGGGTTCAAGTCCCGTCATCCGCACCAGAAAAAGACAG
>JAFQMA010000007.1 GCA_017414535.1 Clostridia bacterium
ACAAAAAAGCTATCCCCCCTTTTTGTTCAACAAACAAACGGGGAAAACAGTTACTTTTTTTCCACTTTTTTAAAAGAAAAAGCGATCCGAGATCGATCGGATCGCTTTTTTTGTTTCTGATAAAGTGCGTTTTCGTGACCTACCGCACAAAAAAAACAGCCCTTGCGGGCTGTTTTTACAGATAACCGTTTTTTGTTGCTTTTATTCTTACAGTGTGGTCTCACCGCGGAAGCTGACGGCAGAGGCATCCACCACGCCGTCTACGCGGGAAAGATCCTCCACAAGGGACAGCATAGCGGGGGTCATTTTCGTTTCAAGGCAAAGCTCGATGAGCTCTGCGGAGGCTGTTTTGGATTTGACCTTCATGTTTTTCAGGCTCACGAGGGCCTCCTCCACCGCCTCCTTGGCGGAGGTACGATAACGAACCACGAGAAGGTAGGGTGCGGAGCGCATTCTACGACTGCAAAAATACCATGCAAGATACAGAAGGCCGAGACCAAGGTTGGTAATCAACGCAATATACACAAGACCCGCGCCTGCCATAATGCCTGCGCTGATAGCCCAGAACATAAAGACGGTATCGGTAGGATCCTTTACTGCGGTGCGGAACCGGACGATGGAAAGGGCGCCCACCATACCAAGGGACAGGGTCAGGTTGGTGGTCACGGTCATGATCACGACGGAGGTGACCATGGAGAGAAGAACCAAGGAAAATACAAAGCTCTTCTGGAAGGCGACGCCCTGGAAGGTGACCCGATAGATCAGAACAACGAAAAGGGCGACAAAGAAGGAGACAAGAAGTCCCGTTGCAATGCGGTCACCGGACATGGTAGTCTGAAATTCATTCTCAAAGGTAGTTTTAAAAAATGTGATGATCTGATTTAACATACGATAGATCCGATCCTTTCCATGCATTGGCTGTATTTGGATATGGCAGAGGGCGTTTTCGGAACGTCCTCCAAAAGCTGTGTAATAAAGGGGGGCAAAAAGGAATCAAACTTCACCTCAAGGATCACCTCTTCCCCATCCAGGACGGGGAAGGCGGGAGGGGGCGAGGCAAGATCACCTCGGAAGGGTGCCGCACGAAGAGAGGAATCCAAGGTGACACGGACGTTTCCCGCGGGGTACAGAAAAGCACGTCGCTCATATTCCACGAACAGCGTAGGGCGCATTCTTTCCGCTTCCCTTTTCAGCAGGAAGGCCTCCAGAAGCGGAGGCGGAGCAGCCATTTTCAAATCTCGGCTAAGAGCTAAGTCTTCAGCTACGGAAAAGGGTAAGGACGTATAAGATTTGAAGGAGAGGCTTCCCTGCTTTCTCTTTTCCTCCAAACGAATATAGCCGACATCGTCGTTATAATAGCGAAGGCGCCACTTGACACGGTCGCGGAAGCCGCCCAGCTTATCGTGATAGGCTGCAAGATCCGGATCGTCAAAATAGAGGCTTCGGATACGATAGAAGCCGTTCGCGGCGGTGTGTCGGTCCCTTCGCAAAACAGTGGATAAACGCATTTCAAGAAGGCGGGCATAGGCCATGGGGATATAGTATTTCAATTCGGAACGCGGGGTCAAGGCTGCCTCCTTTCATGCATAGAACGAATGAATATGCATAGAATTTACAAATTATTTTAGCAAAGAACGCATTCTTTGTCAACCGGAGGTGCCTGTGAAAAAAGTCCTATGCCTTTGTCTGGTCCTCACCCTCATACTGCTATGCTCCTGCCGTGGGGAGAATAGCAACGGCGGCGTTACGCACTGCCCGTTGCAGGGGACATGGAGCGCCATAATAAAAAACGGAGAGCGTACCGACGCCTGCTCCGTTCATTTTGATGAAAGCGGTACGGTCACCCTGCGATATACCGATCCGAATTCGGTTCTTTTTGATATGGAAGAAATCGCTGACGGGCAAGGAGTCAAGGTAAAATTCGGCGAGATCCTCAGCGAAAAGAAGGGTGATTCCCTTCCCTCGACACGTCTTTGGCGGGCACGTGCTCTCCTTGAGAGCAATGCCGAGGAGACGCGTGAGAATGATAAGATCCTCCTTGCCGCCGGGAGCGAAGGTGCGCAAATAAGGCTTTTGGTAACGAAAGAAAAGAAAACGCCCCTAAGCATTGAGATTTCAGACCGCTACGGAGACTTGTCCCTTTGCTTTGAGAGGGATGGCAGTGACCAATCGTAAAACGGTACATAGTATAAAAGAGCGGAATAAAACCAAAAACGCATGGTAAAAATAGTCTTAAGAAAAATCGTTGTGCGTTTGGAGTGATAAATTTGAACGTAAAAAGAGGAGACATTTATTATGCCGATCTAAGCCCGGTGGTAGGCTCAGAGCAGGGTGGCATACGCCCCGTGGTGATCGTTCAGAACGACGTAGGAAATAAGCACAGCCCAACGGTGATCGCCGCCGCCATCACCAGCCGTACCACCAAGGCAAGGCTTCCCACCCACATAGAGGTGATCGCAGAAAACAACGGACTTGCAAAGAACTCGGTCATCCTCCTGGAACAGATACGTACCATCGACAAGCGTCGTTTGAAGGAAAAAATGGGCCATCTGGAGGAGGATACCATGAAAAAGGTCAATGAGGCCATCAATATCAGCTTTGGATTAATGTAACGGGTCGCCTTACGGCGATCCGTTTTTGTTATCAATACAGGGGGATCCCGTAATTTTTGAAGACGGCACGGTACTGCGCGATCTCCTCATCACTCATGCCGCTACGACGAAAATCCAATACGACACTTTTGAAATTCTTCATTTCCATGATGACGGTGGCAAAGGCCCCTGCGGCATGATGATTAAGCCCTTGAATCACAGGAATCTGAATGCGATTGGGGTAATCGCTTTGATCAAGAAAACACAACCGACTCCAAACCTGTTCATAAGAATAGTCACGAAAGGGACGGTGCAAATGCGGAATGGGTGATAAAAGACGGAGCAAAAACAGGTCGGTCACGGGGCGCATCCGCTTGAACACATCCTCGGATACGTGCCCGCAGGTCTCCACCTGCAGGTGCATACCAAGCTTCTTTACGTGTCGCGCCAGATCGTAGCAAAGATCTGCCTCCCTCATAGGCTCGGCGCCCATAAAATTAATACCTAAGGGGCCCGAGCTGTACCACAGTTTCTCCTCAGTCAGATAGGCCTTTAATTCCGCCACGGTATAAGATAGCTTTTCCGCCGCATCCTCTCCGTAGGCGTGCTCAGGAATGAACGGATACGGCAGGCAGGCACAGTGACAGTCGCCCTGACAGTGGCGGAACAGAATAGCGGAGCGAACGCCGTCGCCGATATCCGTGCGAAAATGCAAAAAACCTTGGATCCGATAGTGTTTATTCCAATACAGCAATCCGCTCCCTCCTTTTTTCGTTTCATTGTAGCGAATACAAGCAAAAAAGTAAAGACATATTTTCCCAAAGAGTGCCATAAACTCTACAAAGAGTTTTTCGGAGGAAAAGAAATGGCTGTAACAGAAAGCATCTACAAGGATATTGCTACTCGCACGGGCGGCGATATCTATATCGGCGTCGTAGGACCCGTAAGAACGGGAAAATCCACCTTCATCAAGCGTTTCATGGAATCGGTAGTGCTGCCTCGCATGGCAGACGGACCCGTAAGAGACCGTGCAAAGGACGAAATGCCTCAAAGCGGCTCAGGCAAGGTCGTTATGACGACAGAGCCAAAATTCGTACCGGACGAAGCTGTCTACATTGAGATCGAAAAAGAGATCGGGTTTCACTTAAAGCTGATTGACTGCGTTGGTTTCACCGTTCCCGAGGCGGGAGGATTAGAGGAGGACGGGCAGCCACGCCTTGTGAACACTCCCTGGTCCGAGGAAGCCATCCCCTTTGATCAGGCCGCCACTCTCGGCACAAAAAAAGTCATCGGAGAGCATTCTACGGTCGGTATCGTTGTAACCACAGACGGCAGTATCGGGGAGATCCCGCGAGAAGCCTATATTGCCGCAGAGGACGAGGCGATAGGCCAAATGAAGGAAACAGGCAAGCCCTTTGTGATCCTGTTGAACACCCAATATCCCGAGCGACAGGAAAGCATGGAGCTGGCCCGACAGCTCAGCGAACGGCATAAGGCCGCGGTCGTGCCCGTCAACTGCTTTCTTTTAGGCGAAACGGAGATCCTTGACATCATGCGAAAGCTGGTGCTTGAATTCCCCGTAAGGGAGATCTGTGTGCGCATTCCCGCGTGGGTAAACTCCTTGCCTAAGGATCACAAAGTAAGAGGTCACGTTCAGAATCTTTTAACGCCCCCTCTTTCTGCCATCAAAAAAACAGGTGAGCTTGAGGCTCTTTGGGAGACCGTTGAAGCCGACGAGGTGATCCACGGGATCCGCCCCGTCAAGACCGATCTGGGGAGCGGAAGATTCTGTCTTGAGGCACAGTTCCGTTCTGAGATCTTCTATCGGGTGCTCAGTGAGGCCAGCGGCATGGAGATCGGAGGAGAAGAGGATCTGATCGCTCAATTCGGAACGCTCTCCCTTATGAAGCAACGCTACGACAAGATCGCCGATGCACTGGCACAGGTGGAGGAATGCGGTTACGGCATCGTCACACCCGCTATTGAGGATCTGACCCTGGAGGAGCCGGAGATCGTAAAGCAGGCGGGTGGATACGGTGTAAAGCTGAAGGCAAGTGCTCCCTCTATCCATATGATCCGCGCCAATATCAAGGCGGAGATTTCCCCCATTGTGGGAAGCGAAAGTCAGTCGGAGGATATCGTTAAATTCCTCTTGAAGGAATTTGAGGAGGACCCCGCCAAGATCTGGCAATCCAATATGTTCGGAAAATCCCTGTACGAGCTTGTAAACGAGGGTCTGAATACGAAGCTCAACCACATGCCCGACGAGGCGAGAGCAAAGCTGGGCGAGACTCTTCAAAAGATCATCAACGAGGGAAGCGGCGGACTGATCTGCATTATTTTATAAACACACCCCGACGGAGCTTCCGTCGGGGTCTTTTATTATTCATTATGCGTAATAAGTCTTGTTTTTTTTCGGAAGAAGTGTTATAATAAAGTGATTAAGTATCTTCGAGAGGAACCAATGAATCTATATTCATCCAAAGAAATGACGCTTCTTCTGGAACGGCACGATTTTTTCTTCAAAAAGAATCTCGGCCAAAATTTTTTGATGAACGAAGCCACCGCTCTTCGTATTGCTACCGCGGCAAGGGAGACCGTCACCGAAGACGGCCCGGTGCTGGCTCTGGAGATCGGCCCGGGTGCGGGCTCGCTGACACTTCAGCTTTCCAAACTCTTTGACAGAGTGCACGCTCTGGAGATCGACCCGCACCTGCTGGGCGTTTTGGAAGAAAGCCTGAAGGACTGCGAAAACGTTACCGTAGAAAACTGCGATGCCTTGCAATTCGATTATCAAAGCCTCCTTACCCGCTATCCCAACCATCACATCACCGTTTGCTCCAATCTTCCCTATTACATTACGAGCGAGGTGATCATGCTTCTTTTGGAAAGCGGTATCCCGCTGACAGGCATTACCGTCTTGATCCAAAAGGAGGCCTGCACTCGCTTCACTGCAGCCCCTGCCACGCCCGATTACGGTGCCATTTCAGCGGCTACCGCCTACCGCGCTACCGCAAAGAAGCTGTTTCAGGTGGGCCCCGGCAACTTCATCCCCAGACCGAAGGTAGACTCCGCTGTACTCCGTCTGATTCCGAGAAAGGAAAAGGCGGTACAGGTAGAAAACGAGGCACTTTTCTTCAAGATCATTCGAGCCGCTTTTTCCGCTCGCAGAAAGACTCTGCTGAACGCACTGACGGGCGGCGGCATCGGAGAAAAGGAAAGACTTGAAGCTCTTTTAACGGAATGCGAGATAGATCCCGCAAGAAGGGGCGAGACCCTTTCCTTGGACGAATTTGCAAGAATCGCAAATATTTTGAACAAAACAGAGGAATCATAAATGAAACGATGGATCAGCGTATTGGCCGTGCTTGTTGCGCTGCTGATGCTTACCTTGCCCACAAGCGCCAATACCATAGAGAAGCTGCAGGAGATCTATAACAACCTGTCCGCTTATATGTATGAGCCTTATTTTGAAAAATCCGAATCCTTCACTGAATACAAGGAAGCCTTTGAGGAGCTGAAGGCCTTCCTAAAGGAAGATACGACGCCAACGCAAAAAGAGATCTCCCACCATTATCAGCGCATGAAGGCCGCCTTCTCCGCACTGATGCTGGAGACCTTTGATTACAGCGAGATCGTCGCACAAGCCGAAACGTATCAGACCATGGATTCCTTCCTCTTCACCTCCGTCAGCTGGGAAAAGCTCGTTTCTGCCGCTGACACCATCATACGTGAATTGGATTCTCCCATGCTTTTCACGAGAAATCCCAACACCAGCTTCGACGAATATTCTGCAGTCGTTCAAAATCACATTCGTTCTCTTTCCAATGCTTTTACCGACGCTTATAACGAACTGGAAATGGTGCTTCCCGAGATCAACGTAACGAAACAGCAGCTCGGTGCACTGGCAAAGCACGCGGAAAATACCGCCCATTTTGAATCCTTCTTCGCCTCCTCCTTCTGGGAGGAATACGAGATCTGCCTTGACGAGGCTAAGACGGTGGCTGAGCTACGCAACCCAAGACAAACAAGGATCGATGCAGCCGCCGCCGATCTGCTTGCGGCCTACAAGAATTTGATGGACGACTGCACGGATCAAAAGCCCGTGACCGAGGCGCTGGCGCAATACAATCTGCTGAATGCGGACAAGTACACGGCGGAAAGCTGGGCCCGTTACGAGGAAAACGCGTTAGCGCTGCTCGAGCGTATGAAGAAGCCCTACTTCTTCTATTTGCCGAAGAAAGCCCCTACCAATACCGTCAATTATTTCGCTGAGCGCTTTTTCGTTAAGGCCGCCGCATATACCAATACGGATTATAAATTGCTGGTCACCACGGAATCCTTTGAAGCGTTGCAAGCACTGTGTCTGCGTTATCAGAATATCTCCTGCTCCGAGGGGCTGGAGGTGAAAAGAAACCGCCTTTTGACCTGCGTTGCCGATGCAAGAGAGGTCATGAAGAATGAATACGTTACCCCCTCACAAATCACTGCGGCAGGAGAAGCGATCCTGACAGCAGCAAACGATCTGGAGCTTTCAGAGAAGTTTCTGCAGGCAGAAATGGATCAAGTGGTGAAGCAGGATTCCTCTACGATCCAGAAAATCGTCCTTCTTACCACCTTTTCCCTTGTGCTCTCACTCGGCTTTGCATGCGTAACGTCCTATCGATTCTTTGGAAGGTTGAATTGGAGAAAATGAAGGAACATTACAGAATTGCGGATCTTGATGTTTTACTTGATCCTCATTTTGAGCCCCTGCTATCCCGTTCCAAGGCTTACCGCTGCGGTATATCGGCAGAAATGTATCCCAACGTTTCCATGAGTCAATCTCAGCACGACGATTGGAAGGCTCATTACAACGAGGCAGAGGATCCACTCCTCGAATACATGATCACGGGAAGCAACTTTTACACCTACCTCATTGAAAAAAGCGGCATGCTACTACACGCTTCGGCGGTAGAAATGGACGGTGAGGCCTATCTTTTTTCCGCCAACAGCGGCACGGGCAAGTCCACACACACCGCCCTTTGGTTGAAAAACTTCGGAGACAGGGCGTGCATTATTAACGACGACAAGCCCGCTATCCGTCTCTTGGAGGATGGGGTCTTTGTGTACGGCACCCCTTGGAGCGGCAAATCCGATCTGAATCTGAATCGCAAGGTTCCCCTGAGGGGCATTTGCTTTTTGGAGCGCGGGGCAACAAACGAGATCGAATCCTTAGCTCCCTCTGAAGCAATTACCCGCATTTTTGAACAGACTGTCCGCCCCAAGGAAAGAAGACTGGCAACCCTTCTGCTAAGTCATATGGACCGACTGCTTCGCACCGTTCCCATTTGGAAGCTTCGCTGTAACATGGAGGACGAGGCTGCACACATTTCCTATAGTGCCATGTCGAAAGGAGAATTGAAATGAAAGCAAAAGAAGGCTACATGCTTAAGGAGGTTGCGGGAACAAACGTGATTGTTCCCGTGGCTGATCTTGACTTTGACGGCATTATCACTTTGAACGGCACGGGCACCCTCGTTTGGAAAACACTGGAGGGCGGTGCCACCGAGGAGGAGATCATTTCTGCCGTAATGAATGAATATGATGTGGAAAGAGACGTGGTACAAAAGGACGTTGAGCTCTTCCTTGATGCATTAAGAAAAGCCGAGCTTTTAGACGATGAAGGATAAAAAGCAGATCGGCTTTTCCCATCTCTTTCCGCTGATCGAGGAAAAGATCGAAAACGGTGGAAAATTCACCTTTACTGCATTTGGAAACAGCATGCAACCGTATTTAAAAAACGGGAAGCATCGTGTGACCCTCTCCCCTATCAAAAATAAGCTTCGCATCGGGGATATAATCTTTTATCGTAGGAAGGACGGCTCCTTCGTTTTACATCGCGTAGTAAAGATCAAAAACGGTATCACATACTTTTGCGGAGACAACCAATTTTTTTTAGAGCCCCACACCAACACCGTTCAAAGCATTGCCATTCTGACAAATATAGAATACAACGGAAGGAGTCGGGATCCCTTCGGATTCGGCTCGAGGCTTTGGTGCGCGATCTTACCGATCAGGCGTTTTTCTCTTCGTGCACTGCATTTTATCAAACATAGGATCGTCACTTCAAATTCAAATCGATAAGAGGTTCTATGCATATTATAAAAACAGAACCGACCAAGGAGAAGTTCTCCTTGGTCGCATTATTCAAGCATATTTTTTCGGATCATATTTTCGAAAGCGCCGCGACCCTGTCCTACTATTTCTTATTTTCCATTTTTCCCTTCGCCATTTTTGTCAGCGCGGCTTTCTCCACGCTGAACATTTCTCCCGCCAGCATGATCGACCTTTCCGGCATCATTCCGCAGGAGATCCTATCCATCATGACCTCCTATTTAGAGGAGATCAGCCTCGGCAACACGCTGTCACTGATCCTGATCGGCGTGATCTTGACTCTTTACTCTATGGGAAAGGCCATTCAGACCATGAAGCGGAAGTTCCGCAAGGCCTACGGTCTGGCTCCCAAGTCCGGCGGCATCAAAGACTGGATCGTATCCTTTATCTTCGTTTTGCTGGTGCTTTTTTCCTTTTACGCCTCGCTGATCCTTGTGGTAACGGCAAACTTTATTTTATCGGGTCTCACAAGCATTTTTCCGGAGCTTGCAGAGCTTCTGCCTTCCCTCCATATTTTGCGACTGTTTGCCATTGCGGTATATCTGTTTTTCATGCTCTTCGGTATGTATTTTCTCCTGCCGGGGATCAGGCAAAGAAAACGTGACGTATTGCCCGGGACACTGTTTGCCATGCTGGCTTGGGTATTAACGTCATGGCTGTTTTCCTTTTATTTCGGAAAAAGTGCAGTGATTGGGACTCTTTACGGCTCCCTCGGCGCCATCGTTGCCATTTTGACCTGGCTTTTTGCCATTAACCTGATTCTGTTGACTGGTGCCTATATCAATTCCTATTTATACCTCAAAAGGAACGAAAGAACAACATGATCAACACAACTCTCTGCTATCTTGAGCAGAACGGATCTTACCTGATGCTCCATCGCATCAAAAAAGAAAACGATATAAACCGTGATAAATGGATCGGTATCGGCGGGAAATTCGAGGACAAGGAAAGCCCCGAGGATTGCGTTTCCCGCGAGGTACTGGAGGAAACGGGGCTGACTCTCGATTCCCTTTCCTATCGCGGCATCGTCACCTTCGTTTCCGATAAATATGAAACGGAATGGATGCATCTGTTCACCTCAAAGCACTTTCATGGAACGCTGAAGGAGTGCGACGAGGGAAAACTTGAGTGGGTAAAGATCGAGAACGTGAGAAAGCTCCCTTTATGGGAAGGCGACCATATCTTTTTGCAGCTTCTCCAAAGGGATCTCCCTTTCTTCTCATTGAAGCTTTGCTATCAAGGTGACGCACTGCAGGAAGCGATTCTCAACGGAGAAAAGATCCGATGAAGAAGTGCGTTTTGGTCAGTGCCTGCCTTTTGGGCGTTCCCTGCCGTTACGACGGCGCCTCAAAGCCCGACGACAGAGTGGCGGAACTGAAGGAAAACTACGAGCTGATCCCCTTTTGTCCCGAGGTAGAGGGCGGACTCTCCACCCCGCGCATCCCCTGCGAAAGACAGGGCGGACGCGTGATCCGCAGAGACGGTGCTAATGAAACGGAGGCCTATCGACGCGGCGCTTCGCTATGCCTTTCGGCCGTGCGGGAAAAAGAATGTGCCTTTGCCGTATTGAAGGAAAAGAGCCCCTCCTGCGGTGTCAATTTCATTTACGACGGCTCCTTTACCGGAAAACTGATTCGGGGCTGTGGCGTAACGGCGGAGCTCCTGAGGAAAAACGGAATCAACGTGTATTCCGAAGAGGATACGGACAAGATAGAAAAAAAGCAAAACGGATGCTGAAAAGCATCCGTTTTTTTGATTATTGTGCTTGCGCCTTTTTGTGATCGAGGAAATCCTGATAGGGTCCGTCGTAATCGAAAAGCTTGCCGTCGCGGATCTCGATAATGCGATTGGCAACGGTGCTGACCATTTCAAAGTCGTGGGTTGCAAGAAATACGTTTCCCTTGAAGTGGTCAAGGCCTTGGTTCACGGCAGTGATGGATTCCAGATCCAAATGGTCTGTGGGCTGATCCAGCAGAAGCACGTTGGAGCCGAAGAGCATCATGCGGGAGAACATGCATCTGACCTTTTCACCACCGGAAAGGACGTTAACGGGCTTGAATACGCTTTCGCCCGAGAAGAGCATGCGTCCGAGGAAGCCGCGCAGATAGGTCTCCGTCTGATCCTTGGAATAGGCGCGCATCCAATCAAGGATGCTTTCCTCATGACCGTCAAAATAGGCGCTATTATCGTGAGGAAAATAGCTTCTGGTGGTACTGATGCCCCATTTGAAATGTCCGGCATCGGGCTCGATCTCATCGTTGAGAATGCCGAAAAGAGTGGTGATGGCGATCTCATCGCCAACGAAAGCGATCTTATCCCCCTTACGGGCGGTAAAGCTGATACCGTCAAGCACCTTAACACCATTAACGGTCTTTTCCAGGCCCTCTACCGTAAGGATATCCTTGCCTGCCTCTCTGTCCATATCAAAGCCGATAAAGGGATAACGGCGGCTGGATGCGGGCAGCTCCTCAATGGTAAGCTTATCAAGCAACTTTCTGCGGCTGGTGGCCTGACGGGACTTGGAGCGGTTGGCGGAGAAGCGGGAAATAAAGGTCTGCAGCTCGCGGATCTTCTCCTCGTTTTTCTTGTTCTGCTGCTTGATCATACGCTGGATCAGCTGGCTGGATTCATACCAGAATTCATAGTTACCCACGTACATTTTGATCTCACTGTAATCGATATCCACAATACCCGTGCACACGTTGTTGAGAAAGTGTCTGTCGTGAGATACCACCAGTACGGTACCGAAGTAATCTGCCAGAAAATCCTCCAGCCAGGCAGTGGCCGCCAGATCCAAGCCGTTGGTGGGCTCGTCCAAAAGGATGATCTCGGGATTTCCGAAGAGGGCCTGAGCCAGCAGAATCTTCACCTTTTCGCTTTCCTTCAATTCGCCCATGACGGTATAGAGCACGTCCTCGGAAAAGCCCAGGCCCTGCACCAAACGGGAGGCGTCGGATTCGGCTTCCCATCCGTTCATTTCGGCAAATTTATATTCCAGCTCGGAGGCGCGAATACCGTCCTCATCGGTAAAATCCTCTTTGGCGTAGATGGCATCCTTCTCCTTCATGATCTCATAAAGGGTCTCGTTCCCCATAATGACGGTATCCAAAACGGTAAAATCGTCGTAGGCAAAGTGGTTCTGCTTCAAAACACTCATGCGGGTCTCCTCGGGAATGGAGATGCTGCCGCCCGTGGGCTCCAGCTCGCCGCAAAGGAGCTTCAAAAAGGTTGATTTTCCCGCACCGTTGGCACCGATGATGCCATAGCAGTTGCCGGGGGTGAATTTCAGGTCAACGTTTTTAAACAGAAGCTGACCGCCAAACTGAAAGCTTAGATCGTTTACTTGAATCATATGTTTTCCTCTTTCGTTAGTGCTTCATAAAGTTCTTTCGAATTACAGGCAAAAATGCCGCGGCTTGAAAAATCGTATGGACCGCCGTCCACGGAATAGGTCACGGCTCCGGCCTCCCGACAGAGAAGCAACCCCGGTGCGATATCCCATTTATTACGGGTGTAGAGTACTACTCCTTCGGTCTTTCCTGCAGCAAGGAGAGCAAAATCCACACTGGCGGCGCCAAACATGCGCATACGGCTGACGGTGCGATAGGCCCGTTCCACGAGCCGATGCTCGTCGGTGGCATCCCTCTCCCTTGTGTGGGGGTAATCACCAAAGGAGAAAATGGCCTCCTTGGGAGAGCGGGCGCTTACGTGAATGGGCGCTCCGTTGCAAAAGGCTCCTCCGCCAAGAGTTGCCTCATAAAGCTCGCCGAGGCGGGGCAGGTAGATAACGGAAAGCTGTAATCCGCCCTTATCCCAAAGGGCCGTTTGCAGTCCGAAATGGACAGTGCCCGTGGCAAAATTAAAGGTCCCGTCAATGGGATCGAGGATCCACGTACGGTCAGTCAGAGGCGCATCTGCACTGAATTCCTCACCGTGGAGACGATGATCGGGAAAGGCCTTCTTCAATTCCTCTGCAAAATAGCGCTCAATAGCGAGATCAACGTTGGTTACCACATCGAAGGCGGCCTTTTCCGAGACGGAAACGGGGCTTTCGCAATAGATCTCGTACGCTTTCTTCAGCGTACTGCGAGCAAAATCCAATTCTTTTTGATACACTGTTTTATCTTCCTTCTAATTTTGAATAAACGCGTTATTTTCTCATATAATGTACCATTCATAGAAAGGATACCGTATGAGAAGCGTTAGCAAACTGTTTTATACAACCATTGCCTTGACCCTTACAAGCTTTTTGATGAAGACCGTTGCCGTTTGGTTCAACGTTTATCTGGCAGGGCTTGTGGGAAGCGTCGGCATGGGCATTTTTCAACTGATCATCAGTGTTTATGCCATGAGTAAGACCTTAGCCTACGGCGGTGTAAACCTTGCCGCAACAAGACTTTGCATTGACGACAGCGACCATGCACGAGCGGCCATGCGCCGCGTGCTGCTGACGGCGATCCTGCTGGGACTGGGTGCCTTCGTTCTCTTATATTTCGGTGCAGATCTTATCGCCACAGGCTGGATCAAATCGGATCAGGCGGCACAGCCCCTTCGGGTACTGGCCTTTTCCCTCCCCTTTCTTGCTGCGGCAAGCGGGCTTTACGGATACATGACCGCCGTGCGAAAAATGGGGCGCTACTCTGTCATCCAGCTGATCGAACAGGTCTCCCGCATCGTTGTCACAGTGGCAATCATCGCACATTTTGCTCCGAGTAATACGAAGGAAGTGCTGACACTCGTTTGCGTCGGCATCACAATCAGCGAAATGATCTCCTTTTCCCTTTCTGTCATCTCCTATCTTTTGGATCTCAGAAAAAACAAATTGGGTCGCGAAGGGAGAAAGGGGCTTTGGCGGTCGCTGTTGCGCATTGCCGTCCCCGACGCACTGGGCTCTTATCTTCGTTCCGGATTGAACACTGTAGAGCACCTTCTCATTCCTTGGGGGATTCGCCGCTCGGGCGCGGATACGGACCTTGCCTTTTCTCAGTACGGTACTGTGCAGGGCATGGCTCTGCCGATCCTTTTGTACCCTTCCTCTATTCTGGGGGTCGTATCGGGGCTATTGGTCCCCGAGATCGCAGAATGCAAGCTGAAGCGAAACCTCATACAAGTGCATTATATGATCCGAAGAGTCTTGCAAGTAGCATTGATCTTTTCTATGGCAACCATGGCGGTAATGCTTCTTTATGCAGAAAAGTTGAGCCTTGTCATTTACGGCAGCAGAGAAGCTGCCTCCTTTATCCAATTGCTTGCCCCCTTAATTCCCGTCATGTATCTTGATATGACCACGGACGGAATGCTGAAGGGACTGGATCTGCAAATGAGCATTATGAAGATCAATATTCTCGATTCCATGCTCTGCGTTCTACTGGTGTTCTTTCTCGTTCCCATCGTATCGGTAGAGGGCTACCTCATTACCATATACGTGGCAGAGATCATCAATTTCCTTTGCAGCTTCTATAAGCTTGGCAAGGAGGCGGGAGCAAGGGTGGGCCTTTGGAAAAACGTGATCCTTCCCTTTTTCGATGCATGCACCGCCTTTGTCATGGCAAGAGCGCTTCCGTTATTCACAGAAAAACCGACGCTGAATCTGATATTTACCATCAGCGTCGGGCTCATTCTGTACTATCTGCTCCTTCGGATCACGGGGAGCGTAAGCCGAGAAGACAAAAGGTGGTTTACGGCTCTTCTTCGCATTAAAGATAAAAGCTAAACCGAGATACTGAAAATTAAAACATAGAAAGCTGATTGGTCTCGGGCAAGGAATTGAGCACGCCGTTGGAGCGCAGCATTTCCAGAACGCCTCGTCCGATGCCGCTTTTTTCCTTGAACTCCTCCACGGAAAAGATACTTTGGTTACGCATGGTCTCCGCGATATTGATGGCCGCGCTTTCGCCCAACCCCGGAATGGAGATAAAGGGTAAGCGAATCTTGCCGTTTTCGGGAAGAAAGAGTTTAGCATCACTCTTTTTCAGGTCAACAGGCAGGATCTCAATACCGCGTGAGAAGATCTCAAAGGCGATCTGCATGGCATCGCTGGTGGCCTTTTCCTTCTGGGTGAGCTTTGCGCCCGTATTTTCAAGACGCTCGAGCTCGGCCAGACAGCCTTCCTTGCCGTTCATGAGAAGTGTCATATCCATACCTTCGGGAGCAGCGGAAAAATAAGCACAATAGAACTCTACGGGGTGATAGACCTTAAACCAAGCAAGGCGGATGGCGGAGATCACGTAAGCGGCGGCGTGCGCCTTGGGGAACATGTACTTGATCTTCTTACAGGAGGAGATATACCAATCGGGTACGTCGTGAGCGCGCATCTCCTCTTCCCATTCGGGAGTCAGTCCTTTGCCCTTACGCACCTTTTCCATGATGTCAAAGCTCATCTTCTTATCCATATTGTGATAGATCAGATAGGTCATAATATTATCACGGGTTCCTATCACCTCGGAAATGGTGCAGACGCCGTCTTTAATAAGGTCCTGCGCATTGCCAAGCCATACGTTGGTCCCGTGGGATAGACCCGAGATCTGCAGAAGGTCAGCAAAGGTCTTGGGACGCGTATCCATGAGCATCTGCCGTACAAACTTCGTGCCGAATTCGGGAAGACAGAGCGTACCCGTTTCCACGCCGATCTGAGACAGATCACAACCAAGTGCCGCAGAAGACTCAAAGAGGCTCATGACCTTCTCATCCCGCATGGGAACGGAAAGCACGCTGATACCTGTATATTTCTCCAGCATTTTATACTTGGTGGGAACATCATGGCCAAGAATATCAAGCTTCAGCACCGTATCGTGCAAATAAGAGAAAGCAAAGTGCGTGGTAATGGTATCGGTACCCTGACCGTCCGCGGGATGCTGGACGGGGGTAAAATCGTAAACCTCTCTGTCACGGGGAATTACGATAATACCGCCGGGGTGCTGACCCGTGGTCTTTTTCACGCCCGTGCAGCCTGCGGCCAAATAGTTCTTAGCGGCGTTATTGATGTCGATATTATTCTTTTCAAGATACTTTTTTACGTAACCGTAAGCATTCTTTTCCGCCAGAGTACCGATGGTTCCTGCGCGGAACACGTTGCCGGCACCAAAGAGTACCTCCGTATAGTGGTGGGCATCGGCCTGCACGTCACCGGAGAAGTTCAGATCGATATCGGGCGATTTATCACCGAAGAAGCCTAGGAAGGTCTCGAAGGGGATATCGTGACCGTCGGAATGCATGGGACTGCCGCAAAGAGGACAATTTTTCGGGGGAAGATCAAAGCCGGAGCCAACGGAGCCGTCTTCAATGAATTCGGAATGCTTGCATTCGGGATTAGGACAGAGGTAATGCGGCACCAAGGGATTCACCTCGGAAATGCTTGCCATGGTAGCTACAAAGGAGGAACCTACGGAGCCGCGAGAGCCAACAAGATATCCCTTTTCCTCGCTGTTTTGAACAAGGCGCTTAGCGATAACGTACAATACGGAAAAGCCGTGCTTTTCAATTGCACTCAGCTCCCTTCCCAGACGGTCTGCCACCAGCTGTGGCAAGGGGTCACCGTACATGGCATGAGCCTTTTCATAGCAGGCACGGTTCAACTCCTCCACGGCGCCCTCCAGCGCGGGAGGATAGTTTCCCTTGGGGATGGGACGAACATCCTCGATCATATCGCAGATGCGGGATGGGTTTTCGATGACGATCTCACGAGCCAGCTCAGGAGAAAGATAACTGAATTCCCGCAGCATTTCCTTGGTGGTACGCATATAGAGGGGCGTATGGGACATGGCATCGCGGAATTCCATGCCGGAAAGAAGGATCTGGCGGTAGATCTCATCCTCCGGGCGCATGAAGTGAACGTCTCCCGTAGCAACCACCATTTTATTCTTTTTACGGGCAAGATTAATGATGGTACGGTTGATCTCCTGCAGCTTCTCCTCACCGGAAACGGCGCCGTCGCGAATGAGATAATGGTTATTCCCCAGAGGCTGAACCTCAAGATAATCGTAAAAATCGGCAATGCGAAGAAGCTCGCCGAAGTTTTTACCCTCCAAAATAGCGCTGTATAGCTCACCCTCGGAGCAAGCAGATCCAATGATCAGCCCCTCGCGGTGCTCCTTCAGCAAAGTTTTTGGGATACGGGGACGGCGGGCGTAATAATCCAGATAAGAACGGGATACGATCTTGTAAAGATTTTTCAGACCGACCTGGTTCTTTACAAGGAGGATAATATGGTAGGGCTTCAGCTTTTTCGGGTCACAGGAGGTGCCCATGGCATTGAGCATGCTGTCCAGATCGGTCATTCCCTCCTGCTGCATCTTGGCGATCATGCAATCGAAGATCTTGCCGAGCATTTCCGCATCCTGATCGGCACGGTGATGATTGAATTCCTCCAGGCCAAAATATTCCTGAAGGGTATCCAGCTTATGTTTTTTCAGATCCGGATTTAAAAAGCGAGAAAGGGCGAGAGTATCAAGATAGGCGTTATTCAGGGGAAGATCGTGATCCTCCGCTACCTTCTTAATAAAGCCCATGTCAAAATTCGCGTTGTGGGCAATAAGGAGCCTATCCCCTGCAAAATTTATAAAGTTTTGAACCGCCTCCACGGGAGAAGGTGCACCTTGCACCATATCGTCCGAAATGCCGGTCAGTCGAGTGATCTCCTCAGGGATGGGCATACCGGGATCCACGAAGGTAGAAAAACGGTCCAGCACTTCCCCGTTACGGTACAAAACCGCACCGATCTCTGTGATCTGACAGGAAAGCGGAGAGAGACCTGTTGTCTCAATATCAAAGATAACGAATTCGGTATGTTCAAAATCACCGTGGGCCTCGCCGTAAACCACACGGGCCGTATCATCTACGTAATATCCCTCCATTCCGTAGATAACCTTCATGCCAAGCTTTTCTGCAGTAAGCATGGCATCAGGGAAAGCCTGAAGATTACCGTGATCGGTGATGGCAATAGCCTTATGACCCCATGCGTGGGCAAGCTTGACGATATCGGCCGTATCAATAGTAGAGTCCATGGTGCTCATTTTAGTATGTAAATGGAGCTCGATACGCTTTTCCTCGGCATCATCCACCATTTTGAGTTGACGGACCTGCACGGCACAGCGGGGCTTGACCACGTACTCGTTTTCAAAGGTATCGAACTGCATGGTGCCGGAAACAAACACAGGAGTACCGGGAGCCGCTTTCATAAAGGGCTTCACCTTGTCACTGCTTCCCGAAAACTTCACGGTAATGGAGCCGACACCGTCACTGACGAAGACTTTGACACGGAAGCCGTCGTTACCGCGGATCTCCTTTTCCTCGGAGCTAACTACCTTACCAAAAAAGGAGACGGACCCCAGATTACGAGTAAGGTCGCAGAGAGGGCGAAGGAAATGGAAGTCGTCCTCCTTTATTTTTCTGCCGAAAAGAACCTCAGGCTCGGAAAAATCGAACTCGCAGTTACCTACCTTAACGTAATTCTTTTCACGGTCAATATCGAAATCGGATTGCGCAACAAGTCCCGCAGGAATCACGGCCCCCTCAGCCCTGTGCTCAAAGGTGGGTGCGGAAGGAGCAGCCGCCTTGGGAGCGGGCTCGTCGAAGAGCATGGTAAATTCCGTTTTACGGTTGTAGGCGGCCATATCGAATTCCTCGGAGGAAAGGGTCACCTTGACACGGAGACCAAATTCGGAGGAAATGATGCTTTCCATCAAAGCCTCGCATTCGGAAGCATGGGGCAGCTTCGAATAACCCGCCTTCATATCGATCTTTACCTCGTTTTGCTCAACGGACATGTGGCAATCGTCAAAAAATCCCTTGGCAAAGCGAGTATTACGGGAAAGCTCCAAAAGAAGCTCGTCCTTGTACCCTGCATCAAACAGCTCTGCAGGATACTTTGGGAAAATGAAGCAGCTGGTAAGCTGATAAGCCGCCTTGATTCCCTCCTCCAAAGCATAGAGACGGTACTTGGGAACGAGGCGGGACAAGTGCAAATCAATGCGGATCTCTCGCGTCTCTTTATTTAATCGATAGGTATAATCCTCCAGGAGTTCTATGATCGAATGGTCGTTCGAGCTTGGCTGATATTTGTGAAAAAGCTGAAAAAAAGGCTTTTTATCGGCCTTCATGATAGGTTTCCTCTACTACTTTTTTAATTTCTTCCAGAAGGGTTTCGATAACGCGGTCCTCGGAGATCTTGCAGACTACGTGGCCGTGACGGAACAGGAGCGCATCACTCCTGCCGCCTGCGATGCCAACGTCAGCCTCCTTGGCCTCGCCGGGCCCGTTGACCACACAACCCATAACGGCAACCTTAACGTTGCGAGCAGGAGTCAGCTTCAGGGCACGGGTACGCTCCTCGATCTCGGAAGCGATCTTGACAAGGTCGATCTTTGTTCTGCCGCATGTGGGACAGGAAACAAAGGTAATCTGTTTTTCCATCAGTCCGCAGGCAGAAAGAATAGTCCTTGCGGCGCGAATCTCTTCGGTGAGATCATTGGTGGTCAGAGACACGCGGATGGTATCGCCGATGCCGTCGCAAAGCAAAGAACCGATGCCGACGGAGGACTTTACCAGACCGCTTTCATATGTACCTGCCTCTGTAACACCCAAGTGCAAGGGATAGGTGCAACGCTCAGCCAAAAGACGGTTAGTGGCAATCATGGTTGGAACATCGCTGGATTTGACGCTGACTACGATGTTTTCGAAATCAGCCTCCTCCAGTCTTGCCACCTGCCTCAATGCACTTTCGCATAGGGCTTCCGGCTTGGGGCCGTTGTATTTGACCAGAAGATCGCGCTCAACAGAGCCGGAATTGACACCTACGCGAATGGGAACACCCTTGTCACGGCAGGCGCGCGCTACGGCCAGCAAATTCTCGCGTTCACCCAGATTTCCTGGATTGATACGGATCTTATCGGCACCTGCCTCCACGGACTCGATAGCCATGCGGTAGTCGAAATGAATATCTGCCACAATAGGAATGGAGGAATTCTCCTTCAGACGATAAAGACAGCGAACTGCCTCACGATTGGGCACGGTCACACGGACGATATCACAGCCCGCCTCAGCAAGCGTACGGATCTGATGAAGGGTGCCCTCAAACTCGGAGGCAGGCTTATTTGTCATGGATTGAACGAGGACGGGTGAGCCGCCGCCGATGAATCTATTACCGATGGCAATACGACGTGTTTCTTTTCTATGCATTTCAACCTCTAAATCAATTTCATTACGTCAAAGACGGTGATAACGGCCATGAAGCCCAAAAGCAGGATCATACCTGCCGCATGAACGTAACCCTCGATCTTAGGATTGAGCTTTCTGCGACAGACCATTTCAACCAAGGTAAAAAGAATCCTGCCACCGTCCAAAGCGGGCAAAGGCAAAAGATTCATCACACCAAGATTTAGGCTGATAAAGGTAAAAAGATACAAGACAGGGGCAAAGCCCATGGCAGTCATATCAGAGATCACCTTGACCGTACCCACGGGACCCGAGACACCACTCATACCAAAGCGACCCGTAATCAGGTCGATCAGTGTTTTATAGATCATTTTTACGGTAGCCACCGATTGAGTACCCGTTTGCTTAAGAATGGAGAGAAGACCGGGCTTTGCGCCGCGGAAACGAAAATCCAGCTGTGCCACGGTGATCCCTTCTTCCTCAGCGGTAGCAAACACCACGTCCTCCAGAACGATCTGCTCACCTTCGCGGATCACGGTAATATCAAGGGGCTCCACGCCGTCAATGGTAATGGTATTGAGCACGTCCGTATAGTCCACCATGCCGCGCCCCTCAATGGCAACGATCTCGTCACCCTCCTTCAGCCAAGCGGAGGATGTGCTGCTTTCATGGAAATCGGCAATCACGGTAGTGCCGACAACGCCCGTCAAGAGAAGATAGACGAACATGGCGATAACACCCGTCAGAAGGTTCATGAAGGAGCCTGCAAACAAAACGATGAGCCTTTGCCAGCGCGGACGGTTCACCAAGGCACCGGGATCGGGGTCTTCTCCATCCTCTCCCTGCATGGCGGTAAAGCCGCCGATGGGCAAAAGGCGAAGAGAGTAGACGATACCCGTCTTTTTAGAGGTAAAGGAAAACAGCTTCGGACCCATGCCTACCGCAAATTCCAAGACCTTTACCTTGCAGAGACGGGCAGCAACGTAGTGTCCAAGCTCATGAAGAAAAATCATAATGCCAAATACGAAAATTGCGATCAAAATACCGATGACCGTTTGCATAACATCTTCTTCCTTTCTGCTTTTTACTACTACTATTTATGTGCCGCAGGGCACAAATCAATGCGTATATTTTTCAAAAACTCGCGCTTTTACTTCGCTGTCGAGAGCTAAAACCTCCTCAACGTCTTGCGTCCTCAGGTCGCGGTGTCCCTCGACCTCCTCCTCCACGATACGGAAAATATCGAGGAAGGAGATCTTCTCCTTCAAAAAGAGTGAAACGCAAGCCTCGTTAGCGGCATTGAGCACGGTGGTAAAGGTGCCGCCGAGAAGCGCAGCTTTGCGAGCAGTGCGAAGGAGTGTGAAGGTATCCTCATCAGCAGACTCAAAGGTCAGCGTCATTTTCTGAGAAAAATCAAGCGGTGTGCAGAGGCCCTCCGTTCGATCGGGATAGGTCAGTGCAAACTGAATACAATGACGCATGTCGGGATGACCCATCTGTGCAATGGTAGAGCCGTCCACAAAGGTGGCCATGGAATGGACGATGGACTGGCGGTGAACAGTGATTTCCACCCGATCGGCGGGAACATCAAAAAGGCGGACAGCCTCAATGAGCTCCAAGCCCTTGTTCAATAGAGTTGCTGAGTCAATAGATATCTTTTGTCCCATATTCCAGACGGGGTGGGCCAAAGCCATGGCAGGGGTTACTCTTTCCAGCTCTTCCCTCTTCTTTCCAAAGAAAGGACCGCCCGAAGCGGTCAGAACCAGATGGGAAAGGTATTTTCTGCTATTAAAGGAGCCGGAAAGACACTGGAAAATGGCGGAATGCTCGCTATCCACGGGAAGGATACGGGCGACGTTTTCCTTGGCCTTTTGTAAAATGATCTCGCCTGCGGCAACGACGGGCTCCTTATTGGCCATAGCAATGTCCTTGCCTGCCTCCAAAAGCGCCACCGTTGGGCGGATGCCGCCCGAGCCGAGCAGAGAATTTTCGGTAATATCGGCGGGGCATTCGCGACAGAGGGTCAAAACCCCCTCCTCGCCCGAGAGAACGCGGGTATCGGTATCGCTCACCTTAATGCGAAGCTCTTCCGCAGCGGCAGGGTCTCTCACCGCGCAAAATGCAGGATGAAATTCACGGATCTGCTCCTCTAAAAGAGCAATATTTCGATCGGCGCAAACGCCCGTCAGCTGAAAGCCACGCTCGCGCACCACCTCAATAGCCTGTCGGCCCACGGACCCCGTGGAGCCTAAGATACAAACTCTTTTCATCGGATCAAAAAGCCTGCTCCGAAGGCGGAGTAGACTACCAGCATCACAAGGGCAATGGCAAGGGTAGAGTCAAAGCGATCCAACACGCCGCCGTGACCGGGAAACAGTTTGCCGTAGTCCTTGACACCGTAATGACGTTTGATACAGGAGGCAAACAGGTCGCCAAACTGCCCGATAGCAGAAAAGAGCGCACCAAGGATGGCAAAAAACAGCACGTTGGCATTGACATCAAAGAAATGACGGAGGATCAGAGCATAGCCGGCGAAGGCCAACATATTGAATACCACACCGCCCACGGAGCCCTCCACGGTCTTTTTGGGAGAAATGGCAGGGCAAAGCTTATGCTTGCCTAGAAGTCTACCGGTAAAATAGGCAAAGGTATCAGAGATCCACGCACCTAAAAAGATAAGCAGATAGATATAGGCCCCTTCACTTGCACCATCGTTGATAAAGCGGATCAGGCATATGGCGGTAAGAGCTACCACCACGTATGCCACCAGTGCTACCAAGCTGTAAAGCTTTTCGGTTGGGTAGCGATTCCCGCCGATAACGCCCGCCATCATTTCCCATAATAAGAACACGGCAAGATAAATAAACATGAGCTTATAAGAGGAGGTCACGGGAAAGCGGACCGTAAGCAACCACGCAACCAAGGGCATTGTAGCAAACAGATAGGCAGGAACAGCAAAGGGTGTCTCCCCCTTGGCTCCGATGCAGGAAAGCATTTCATGCACAGCTACAACGGAAAAAAAGGTCAACGCAAGAGACCACACCACGGTATGAGAAAAGAAGCAGATGGGAATCATGACAAGAATTCCCACAGCTCCCGTTGCAATACGCTTCATGATTTTACGGATTCCTTTCGATCACACCGCCGAAGCGACGCTCGCGGTGCGCAAAGTACAAGATAGCATCATCAATATCTTCCTTGGAAAAATCGGGCCAGAGCTTATCGGTAAAATAAAACTCCGCATAGGCCGACTGATACAAAAGGAAGTTGGAAAGGCGCATCTCACCGCCGGTTCGAATCACAAGATCCACATCGGGTTGATCTGCGGTATATAAATGGCGAGCAATATCCTCGGGGGAAACACTCGTCTTCCCTTCCTTCATCAATAGCTCATAGGCACGGCAAAGCTCATCCCTGGAGCCGTAATTGAGGGCAAGATTCAATACATTCGGATAGTGAGCGGAGGCCTCCTCGACCTTATCCATCAGTTCGCGAATACGGGGAGAAAAGGCAACCCTGTCACCAATGAAGCGAAAATGCATATTCTTATCCTTACGCATGGTCATCCATTCCTCCAAATAATCCACAAGCAAGGACATGATATTCTCCACCTCATCCTTAGGCCTCTTCCAATTTTCCGTGGAAAAGGCGTAGAAAGTGGAGACCTCAATATTATGATCGATGAGGTATTCACCGATCCTTTTAAAATTTTCAGCACCGGCCTTATGACCGGCAAGGCGAGGCAAGCCGCGTTTTTTGGCCCAGCGTCCGTTGCCGTCCATAATAATACCGATGTGGCGAGGCTTTTTCTCGTGCGGAAGAGAAAGAGCCTCGTTAATCAAATTTTTTTTCAAACGCTCATGATCTCCTTAGATTTTTCCTGTGCCATAGCGTCCAGATTTTTGACGTACTTATCAGCCAGGTCCTGCACTTCCTTTTCGGAGATCTTCTGCTCATCCTCGGTCATTTCCCCGTTCTTCTTCATGGCCTTGATCTTATCCATGGCATCGCGGCGAACGTTACGAACGGCAACCTTGCCATCCTCAGCCATACGGGAGACCTGCTTGGTCAATTCTTTTCTTCTCTCCTCGGTGGGCTGGGGGAAGTTAAGGCGAATGGTCTTGCCGTCATTCTGCGGGGTGATGCCGATATCGGAGGCAAGGATCGCCTTCTCGATATCCTTCACACAGGAGGCATCCCAGGGGGTAATAACCAAAGTTCTGGCCTCGGGGGTAGCGATCTGAGCCAGCTGGTTGATAGGAGTAGCAGAGCCGTAGTAATCTACGTTTACGCGATCCAAAATGGAGGCGTTGGCGCGGCCTGCACGAACGGAGGAGAACTCACGCTCGGTGGCGGCGAGGCATTTTTTCATTTTTTCTTCGAAATCACGGGTCTCAAGTTTCATAGTACGTTTCCTTTCTCATATCGATTTATGCTTCCACGATGGTGCCCAATTTCTCACCCATCACCGCACGGATGATGTTCTGAGGATCATTGAGTCCAAACACCAAAACAGGAAGCTTATTTTCCATAGAAAAGCTTGTGGCGGTGGAATCCATTACACCGAGGTTCTGTGCCAGAACGTCAATATAACGAATATTGTCAAGAGGCTTTGCGTTGGGGTCCTTCTTGGGGTCGGCCGTGTAAACCGCGTCAATATTCTTAGCAAGCAGTACGATATCCGCATCGATCTCCTTGGCACGAAGTACGGCGGCCGTATCGGTAGAGAAATAAGGACTGCCGATACCACAGGCAAAGATAACAACCCTGCCGTGCTCCAAATGGGAAACGGCCTTGTCACGAATATAGGTTTCGGTAAAAGTCTCCATTTCAATGGCACTGAGTACTCTGGCGTCCACACCCTGATGCTCCAGCGTATCCTGAAGTGCCAGCGCGTTGATGGCGGTGGCAAGCATGCCCATGTGATCGGCACGAACTCTCTGAAAATCCGTACCTTGCTTTCCTCTCCAAATATTGCCCGCACCTACTACCACGGCCACCTGCACACCCAGCGCCAGACAGTCGCGGATCTTGGAGCAGATCACCTGAAGAAGCTCAAAATTATAGATATTGTGCCCTGTGGCTCCTTGAGCCAATGCTTCGCCGGAGAGCTTGATAAGAACTCTCTTATACTTTGGTTCCATAATACCTCCATAATAGCATAAATAGCTTTCTATATTTTACCGAAAAATGACGCATTTGTAAAGGGCTTTACGGGAAATTTATGACAGAATGGCAGAAAAAAGACAGAAAAAAAGACTCCCGAAATCGGGAGCCTTTTTGATGATCTTACTTCTGGGTGAGCTTTGCGATCTCTTCTGCGAAGTTGTCTTCCTTCTTCTCGAGACCTTCGCCCTTTTCATAGCGAACGAACTGAGCCAGTTTGAACTCTTCGCCGAGTTCCTTAGCAACGGATGCCACGTACTTTGCAACAGTGAGCTTGTCATCCTTAACGTAAGCCTGCTCGGAAAGGCAGTTGGTGGTGTAGAACTTCTTGAGCTTACCCTCTACCATCATGCCGATCACCTTCTCGGGCTTCTTAGCGTTGGAGGGATCGTTTTTGATCTGGGTCTCGATGATCTGCTTTTCGTTCTCGATCGCCTCAGCAGGAACGGAAGCGGGATCCAGATACAGGGGGTTCATAGCGGCAGCCTGGAGACATACGTTCTTGGCAGCCTCGGAGAATGCGGGATTGTCGATGACCTTGTCCATCTTCACAACAACACCGATGTTGCCCTTGCCGTGTACGTAGGAAGCGGCAGCGCCCTCAATGATGACGAAGCGGCGGATGTTCATGTTCTCACCGATGGTAAAGATCTTGTCCTTCAGAGCGGCCTCAACGTCCAAACCGTCCTTAAACTCCTTCTTCAGGAGCTCTTCCACAGTGGCGGGACGGGTCTTGAGAACGATCTTCAAAAGATCGTCAACAAATTCGCCGAATACGGCGTTCTTTGCAGCAAAGTCGGTCTCAATATTGACCTCGATCATAGCGGCGGTGTGGGTCTCTTCATCCAGCAGGATGGAAACGAGACCTTCGGCAGCGATTCTGCCGGACTTCTTGGCAGCTACGGCAAGGCCCTTTTCGCGAAGGATCTTGATGGCTTCTTCTTCGTTACCGTTAGCCTCAACCAGAGCCTTCTTGCAATCCATCATACCGATACCGGTCTTTGCTCTGAGGGCGGCAACAGCCTTAGCAGTGATTTCCATAATTCAATACTTCCTTTCTGTATTATGACCGCAATTACTCAGCGGCTTCCTCTGCAGCGGGAGCTTCCTCGGCGGGCTGCTCGGGCTGGAGAGCGTCCTCACCCTGACGGCCTTCGATCACGGCGTTTGCCATAACGGAAGCGATGAGGCGGATGGCACGGATAGCGTCGTCGTTACCGGGGATCACGTAATCAGCCTCGTCGGGATCGCAGTTGGTATCCACGATGGCGATCATGGGAATGCCCAGTTTCTTAGCTTCGAGAACGGCGTTTCTCTCCTTCTTGGGGTCAACGATGAAGATGGCTGCGGGAAGACCCTCCATCTCCTTGATACCGCCGTAGTTCTTTTCCAGATCGGCGATCTCCTTCTTGTGCTCGATTACTTCCTTCTTGGGAAGGAGATCAAAGGTGCCGTCCTCTTCAAACTTCTTCAGCTTGTTAAGACGGGCAATGCTCTTCTTAATGGTCTTGTAGTTGGTCAGCATACCGCCGGGCCAACGAACGTTTACGTAGTACATGCCGCATCTCTGGGCCTCTTCCTTAATGGCGTCCTGAGCCTGCTTCTTGGTACCTACGAACAGAATGCTGCCACCTTCGCTTGCAACGTCGCGAACAAAGTTGTAAGCCTCTTCGACCTTCTTAACGGTCTTCTGAAGATCAACGATGTGGATACCGTTGCGCTGGGTGAAGATGTACTCTGCCATTTTGGGGTTCCATCTTCTGGTCTGGTGGCCGAAGTGTACTCCTGCTTCCAGGAGCTGCTTCATGGAGATGATGTTGCTCATGATTTTTCCTTTCCGGGTTTTACCCGCCACGGCCGAAACAAAGAACGGCATAAAAATGCCGACCCTCTTTGCGAAAAAGGACCGTGTGTGAATTTTATTTTTCAAACGATTTTATCACATCAAAGGGGGAAAATCAAGAGAAAAAACACGTTTTTCCCTTCCCTTTCCCCCGACTGACGGCAAAATTTACAAAATGTTCATAGCCTCCTCGTACTCCTTAACGAGGTAGGCCTTGGAAACGCCTGCGGTGATATGATCCCAAGGCAAAAGCTCGCTCGTAGGGATGGTGCGGTTGGCGTAGAAGGAGGAATCCAACCCTGCCTCGCAGATGGCATCCTCCCACACATCGAGGTGGAAGAACTCGTCCCAGGAATCAAAGATCTGCCCTTTTTTATAGGCCAGCTCAATGGCACGAGACAATCTTCTGTCGCCACGGGCCATGACCGCCTCCACACGGGAAGCGCGGGCATCGTGCCAATTGTAGCTGATCTTGCGGGTTGTAATACGGTCGCGCACCAGCTTCTGCTTACGCTCCACCTCCTCAAGACTGTTCTGCCCCGCCCACTGGAATGGGGTGAGGGGCTTGGGAATGAAGCAAGCCACGCTGATGTTGACGCTGACGCTTTTGCCCTTGGGCTTTTCAGGATTGGCGTAATAGAGATTGACCACGCGCTGGGCCAGATCGGCAATCCCCTCCACATCTTCATCCTTCTCATTGGGCAGGCCGTCGATGAAATAAAGCTTAACGGCGGTCATACCGCTGGAGAACACGTAATTCATGGTGCGAGTGATGTCCTCCTCGGTAACGCCCTTGCGGATCACGTCGCGCAGACGCTGGGTGCCTGCCTCGGGAGCAAAGGTAAAGGAGCCCTTTTTCAGACCGGGCACCCGATCCATGATCTTCTGCGAAAAGCTGTCTACACGCATGGAAGGCAGGCTCAAGCGAACCTTTTCCTCCGGGCACCAGGAGAGCAGGCCCTCGCATAGATCGGGCAGCCCCGTATAGTCGGAAATGGACAAGGCGGAGAGACTGATCTCGGTATAGCCCGTCCCCTTGGTGGCGGCGCGGGCCAGTTCATCCAGCTTTTGGGGACTGCGCTCGCGCTTGGGGCGACAGACCATGCCTGCCTGACAGAAGCGACAGCCGCGGATACAGCCACGAAACACCTCCAGCACCGTTCTGTCGTGAACGGCCTCCACGTGGGGCACCACGGGCGAGGTGGGATAATAGGCGTTTTCAAAATCCTTTACGTAGCGCTTTTGGATCGTGGCAGGTACGTCCTCATACTTTGGTGCAAAGGAGGCAAGGGTGCCGTCCTCATGGTAAGTAACCTCGTAAAGAGAGGGCGCGTAAAAGCCCTCGATATGAGCGGCATGACGGAGAAATTCCGCCTTGCTCTTTCCGCTCTTTCGGCAGGAATCGTAAAGCCGCATCAGCTCGGGCAAGGCTTCCTCCCCTTCCCCTATGTACACGAGATCAAAGAAATCGGCGAAGGGCTCGGGGTTAAAGGTACAGTGACCGCCGCAGATAAGGACAGGATATTCCTCGCCGCGATCCTTGGCATAAAAGGGGATTCCGGCCAGCTCCAGCATATATAGTACGTTGGTATAGCACAGCTCGTACTGCATAGAGAAGGAAACGAAATCAAAATTGCGAATGGCTTCGCCGCTTTCCAGACCGTAGAGAAGGACCTCGTTCTCTTTCATTTTTTTCGCCATGTCGGGCCATGGGGCGAACACGCGCTCGCACCAAACCTGGTCCATATCATTAAGAATGCCGTAGAGGATCTTCATGCCGAGATTGGACATACCGATCTCGTAGGTATCTGGGAAGCAATAAGCGAAGCGGATCTTCCCTTCCTTTTCCTTCACGATCTGCCCTACCTCACCGCCGATATAGCGGCCGGGCTTTTCAACATGGATCAATACGTCTTCCAATCGTTCGGGGATCATTTTGCCCCTCCTTCTCTGTCTTTTT
Source organism: Clostridia bacterium (assembly GCA_017414535.1). Taxonomy (GTDB): domain Bacteria; phylum Bacillota; class Clostridia; order Oscillospirales; family SIG627; genus RGIG5579. The sequence continues at coordinate 28,868 of JAFQMA010000007.1, forward strand.
CTAAAATCGGTGCCAAATAACGACCTGTATGGGAGCCCTCTATGAGAGCGATCTCCTCGGGAGTACCCTCGGCGATCACTGTGCCTCCGCCGTCGCCTCCCTCGGGACCCAGATCGATAATGTGATCGGCACGCTTGATCACGTCCAGATTGTGCTCGATAATGACCACGGTATTTCCCGCATCGGCAAGCCTGTCCAGCACGGAACAAAGCTTTGCCACGTCGTCGGAATGAAGGCCCGTGGTTGGCTCATCCAGAATATAAAGCGTGCGACCCGAATCGCGACGGGACAGCTCGCAGGAGAGCTTTACACGCTGGGCCTCACCACCGGATAGGGTTGTGGAGGACTGGCCAAGCTTGATATAGCCAAGACCCACATCCTGCAGGGTGCGGAGCTTTCTTGCAATGGATGGAATAGCATCGAAGAAATTCAGTGCTTCGGTGACGGTCATATCCAATACGTCTGCAATTGTCTTGCCCTTGTACTTGACCTCCAGAGTCTCGCGGTTATAGCGCTTTCCGTGACACACGTCACACTTGACGTAAACATCAGGCAGGAAGTGCATTTCGATCTTGACGGTGCCGTCGCCCTGACAGGCCTCACAGCGACCGCCGCGAAGATTAAAGGAAAAGCGGTCGGGGCCGAAGGCACGCATCTTGGCGTCGGGCGTTTTGGCAAACACGTTGCGGATCTCCGTAAAGAGACCGATGTAGGTGGCGGGATTGGAGCGCGGGGTGCGACCGATGGGCGACTGGTCGATGGCTATGACCTTATCCAGCTCCTCGATGCCCTCGATACGCTCACAGTTGCCGAGGACCGTATTGGCACGGTTCAGATGGCGGGCAAGGTAGGGGTATAATATCCCATTGATCAAGCTACTCTTACCACTTCCCGATACACCGGTCACACAGACCATTTTGCCCAGAGGAACAGAGACGTCGATTTTTTTTAGATTATTCTGCGCCGCACCGACGATACGCAGACTCTTCCCGCTTCCCTCTCTGTGCTTTTCGGGAACGGAGATCTTCTTTTTGCCGGACAGATACTGACCCGTGATGCTTTCCTTGACGCGGCATATCTCCTTGAGGGTGCCTGCGGCAACCACCTCGCCGCCGTGGACGCCGGCACCGGGACCAATATCTACAATATAATCGGCGCTTTCCATGGTTTCGGAATCGTGCTCCACCACAATAACGGTATTGCCCGCATCGCGAAGCTTTTTCAAGGTGGCAATTAGCTTGGAATTATCTCTCTGATGGAGACCGATGCTGGGCTCGTCCAGAATATACAGCACACCCATGAGACCGGAACCGATCTGCGTTGCCAGACGGATTCGCTGGCTCTCGCCGCCGGACAAGGTTCCTGCCTTGCGGGAGAGGGTCAGATAATTGAGGCCGACACTGCGGAGAAATTCCAGACGGCTTCGGATCTCCTTTAAGATTTCCTTAGCGATGACCGCTTCCTTTTCGGTAAAGGTCAGGCCGTCCAAGAACCTCAGTTCCTCCTCTACGGAAAGGGCACAAAAATCGGAGATGCTGATATCGCCCACGGTAACGGCAAGGATCTCGTCCTTGAGACGCTTACCCTGACAGCGAGTGCAGACCACGTCTTCAAAAAATTCCTCGTAGTAGCTGTCGTGATAGGTATTGTAGCGCTCCAGGATCTTATTGATCACACCGACGAAATGGGTCTTGTAATTTTGAAGAATGCTTCCCTCCTTGAAGGGAATGGTATACTCCTTGTCTCCCGTGCCGTAGAGCAGGACGTTCATAGCCTCATCGGAGTATTCGCAAAAAGGAGTTTTCAGAGTAACTCCGTAGGGCGCCAGTGCCTTTTGGTAAAGGATGCCGGACCAGTTATCGTCCTTCATAGTCTTGAAACCGTTGCACTGAATGCCTCCGTCCGCCAGAGAACGGGTCAAATCGGGAATGACTCTGCGGGGGGACACGGTAGGCTTGACTCCGAGACCATCGCACTCGGGGCAGGCGCCGTAGGGATTATTGAAGGAAAACATACGAGGCTGCAAAGTGCCAATGGAAAAGCCGTGCTCCTCGCAGGCAAAAAGGGTGGAATAATAGCGGATCTTTTCCGGGTCGCCCTCCTCGCGGGATACCTGATCAATAACAACACCGGAGCCGGAGAGACGGACGGCAGTTTCCACGGAGCCAGCCAGACGCAGGGCAAGATCAGATTTCATAACGAGGCGATCCACCACGATCTCTACGTCGTGCTTGATATTCTTCTCCAGCGCGGGCACTTCCTCGATGGGATACACCACGCCGTCCACCTTCACGCGGACGAAGCCGTCCTCACGAGCTTGGTCAAGGACCTTTTCATGTCTTCCCTTCTTACCGCGCACCACGGGAGAGAGCACCTGAAAGCGAGTACCTTCAGGCAAGAGCATGATCTGATCTACGATCTGATCCACGCTTTGGGCACGGATTTCCTTGCCGCACTTGGGACAATGGGGAACGCCCACGCGGGCATAGAGCAATCGGAGGTAATCGTAGATCTCCGTGACGGTGCCCACGGTAGAGCGAGGGTTCTTAGAGGTGGTCTTCTGCTCAATGGAGATGGAGGGGGAAAGACCCTCGATAGAATCCACGTCGGGCTTATCCACCTGACCTAAGAACATACGAGCGTAAGAGGAAAGGGATTCCACAAAGCGGCGGTTTCCCTCGGCAAAGATGGTATCAAAGGCCAAGGAGGATTTACCGCTGCCTGAAAGGCCCGTGAATACCACGAGCTTATCACGGGGGATGGTCAGATCAACGTTTTTTAAGTTGTGCACGCGGGCGCCGCGGATCACAATGTTATCTCTTGCCACTTTATTTTCCTTCCTTTTCCCCTTGCAGGGCGCGAAGCCGATCGCGAAGAACGGCGGCGGTTTCAAAATCAAGTCGCTTGGATGCGGCCAGCATCTCAAAACGAAGCTTTTCACAGAGCTTCGCCTTTTCGGCAGAGCTCATCTTTTTATTTCTTGCGGGCTTTTCATCTGCCTTTACGGTGACCTCGGGCAGGGTCTGCAGTTTCTTTTTGATACCGCGGGGCGTGATGCCGTGGGCACGGTTATATTCCTGCTGGAGAGCACGACGGCGTCGTGTGGTGGCCATGGCCTTTTCCATGCTTTCGGTGACCGTATCGGCATAGAGGATGACCTTTCCCGCCACGTGGCGGGCGGCACGGCCCATGATCTGGATAAGGCTTCTTTCACTGCGAAGAAAACCCTCCTTATCGGCATCCAGCACGGCAACCAGAGAGACCTCGGGCAGATCGAGGCCCTCGCGAAGAAGATTGATGCCCACCAAAACGTCAAACTCACCGCGACGCAGATCCCGCAGGAGCTCCACGCGCTCCATCGTCTCCACGTTATGATGCATGTAACGCACGCGGATGCCCTGTTCGGAGAGGTATTCCGTCAGATCCTCCGCCATTTTCTTGGTAAGGGTAACCACAAGGATGCGCTCCTTCTTCTCTACCCTTTCGTGGATCTCTCCGATGAGGTCGTCGATCTGTCCCTCCACGGGACGCACGTCGATCTCGGGGTCCAGAAGACCCGTGGGACGAATGATCTGCTCCACCACCTGCTCGGCTCTGTCAAGCTCGTATTCGGCGGGGGTAGCGCTGACGTAAAGGGTCTGACCGATCCGCTCGCAAAACTCGTCGAAGCGCAGGGGTCGATTATCGAAGGCGCTGGGAAGACGGAAGCCGTATTCCACCAGATTTTCTTTTCTGGCTCTGTCCCCTGCGCTCATGGCGCGCACCTGAGGAATGGTCACGTGGGATTCATCCACCATAAGGAGAAAATCCTTCGGAAAATAGTCCAGAAGCGTAAAGGGCGTACTGCCGGGAGGATTGCCGGCAAACACGCGGGAATAGTTTTCGATGCCGCTGCAGTAGCCTATCTCCTGCACCATTTCCATATCGTAATTGACGCGGTCGCGAAGGCGCTGTGCCTCCAGAACGCGGCCTGCGCCTTCAAAGTATTTCACCCGTTCGTCCAGCTCCTCGCGGATCGCGCGGATGGCCCTCTCCCTCTGCTCTGCTCCCGTTACGTAATGGCTGGCGGGATAAATTACCACGTGGTTGAGGGAGGAGATGACAGCACCCGTAAGCGCATGAAATTCCACGATGCGGTCGATCTCGTCACCGAAGAATTCCACACGGACGACGGTCTCACTGTTTCCCGCGGGGAAAATATCCACCACGTCGCCGCGAACACGGAATTTGTTACGAACGAAATTCAGATCATTTCTCTCATACTGGATGTCCACCAGACGGCGCAGCAGCTCGTCTCTGCCCATAAGCATACCGGGACGCAGGGACACGGTCATGGAGGAATATTCCTTGGGGTCACCGAGGGTATAGATGCAGGAAACAGAGGAAACGATGATCACGTCACGCCGTTCAAACAGCGCCGAGGTGGCACTGTGGCGGAGCTTATCGATCTCCTCGTTGATGGCGGAATCCTTTTCAATGTATACGTCCTTGCCCGGGATATAGGCCTCGGGCTGGTAATAATCGTAATAAGAAACGAAATACTCCACCGCATTTTCGGGGAAAAATTCACGCATTTCGCTGCAAAGCTGTGCGGCGAGGGTCTTATTGTGAGCGAGGATCAGCGTGGGACGGTTGGCACGGGCAATGATATTGGCCATGGTAAAGGTCTTACCTGAGCCGGTAACACCTAAAAGAACCTGCTCCTTCAGCCCCGCCTGAATGCCGTGAACCAGCTTATCAATGGCATCGGGCTGATCGCCCGTGGGCGCATATTCCGAATGCAAAATAAAATGATCCGGCATTCTCTCGCTCCTTTCTTTTTTATGTAATCAGAGGCGGCTACGATGGCAAAAGGATCAAAGCCTGCATGCCAAGCTCTGCAAACCGATCTTCGGTCAACGTCTTATCATAAGCCACCAATTTCCCTGCATAGGGATCGTTAAAATAATACCTTGTTTCGTCATAGCCAACAAGCAGCATACAGTGCTCGTTTCCCGGCCAAGTAAAACGGGTTCCATCACTTAAATACCAAGAGTTTTTCGGATTGGTTTCCAGCATATTGATGGTCGCCCAAAGGATCACCGGAACGTCTTTATCAATATATTGGTCGCAGATTTCCTCAAGGGACGTACCGCTTATGTTCTTGACGGCGTTGGAATCGCCGAGGCACGCGCGCAGAGCTTTTTCAATCACGGGTGCCATACAACCGTATGAAGACGAGGATTTCGGATTGCCAATAAAAAACTCATAAGGAGAAGGACCGATATTCCTACCGTTTTCAACGTAGAAATGACGGCTGGTGGGCAAGAATTCATCCACGAACTCCTCCACTGAAATTTGCTTTCCGAAATAATTCAGTGCCATGACTGCAGTAACCGATTCACAGCCGGTGGGAAACTTGGGAAACTGAGGTATGGCAGTTACGTTGCCGATCAGCTTGCTCGGGGTTGCGGTCGGCTCGTGGGAGGCGCTGTGTTCAGGAGTGGCATTGAGGGGAATATCCCGCGATAAGACCGTCAACTCCTCGGGAGAAGCGGGTCTGCACAAAAGGATCTTATGACGTTTTTCCATAGGTGAGCCGGTCACTGCCAAGGCCCTTTGCTCATCAACGAAGCATATTTTTTCAACGGGCTCGGTCGTGTAGTAATAAGAAACGGTTTTTTTGTTCAGGTCATAAAATCTCAGCTGATTTTTATCTTGAGAAACACACGTTGTTGCAAAGCCGTGTTCTCCCATTCCGACGACGATTTCATCCGCAGAGGAAATGGGAACATAGAAGCAGCCTTTCTCATTTTCCAACAAGAAATTGCTTTCGGTTTCACCGAGGGAATAATAGGAGGAAAAACGATTGATTCTTTTATCTGCTAACACAAGAGTATAGCTTCCCTTCGCTACGTCCAACTCAAACACCTCTCCACTGATGCTGACAAACTTTAAGATACCGTCCTTGAAGGAGAGCGCCTCGCGAGGGGGAGAATCCAGATCAACGATTGTTTTTTTATTATCAACAAGATGGATCACCGTTGCCTGCATACCAACGGAATTTGTATAGAGGAAATACTTTTCGTTTTCACTTAAAGCGCAAAAAAGCACGGGCTCAGCGACGTCCGAAAAAACATGTTCCTTCGTAACGTTACCCGCTCTGTCATATATTTTAAGCTCTTTTGTAAGGGTATTAGCGACATAAAATCCGTTTTGCGTTAAACCGCTTACCCACGCGCCCTCGGCAAAGGAAACTTCACAAAGCTTTTCATTTTTTTGAAGGTCAAAAAGAATGGTATCAAATGAATACACATCAAGCCCGGACGTAATGGAATCGATCTTCACAATTCCGTTCAAACATGAAACCTCGGCAAGATCTCTGCCGAGAGCGTTTTCCCCTATGATTTTGGTGATGTAATCCTCCGATTCTTTTATTGAATCGTTATCGGGTGCAGTTTCATTTTTAAAGGTGGCTATACCTTTGGAGCAAGCGAGCAAGCAAGTAAAGATAACCGCCGACAATATTATAAGGCAAACTAATTTTTTCACTCTCTGTTTCATCCTGTTAAAACGCATCCTTTACGCGCGTAGGGCTAATTTCGAACACAAAATAGAATGATTCAACATCAACTCGCACCTGTCTTCGCACAATGATCCACTTTACCCCTTATTATACCACAAAAATATAAAAAGTAAAGTGACAAAAGAGATCCTGCCGAAAGAAAGCATGACGTCGTCAGCGATGTTTTGAGCTATCAGAGTGAGAATGCAACATAATGCAGTATTGTTAATTACGACTATCCTGTTTTTTTGCTTAGATGAGACTTAGTTTTGCCTTACGGGCAGCTCTCAAAAGTCATAATCGGAATTGATTTTCTTATGTCCTATCCTTGTAAAGTCTTGACAAAATGAGAAAATCGTGCTACGATACAGTAAATTGAATATTTGCGATAATGTAAATGGATCTAGCTGTCTGCAGAGGAAGCCGGATCCATTTTGTTTTTCAGTATTAAAAACGACTAAACGTAAAAGGAGATAGAATCATGGAAGTTCAACTTCAGGAGCTTATTGAGCAGATTAAGAAGGATGGCGTTGAAACCGCTGAAGCAGAAGCCAAGGCTATCATTGAGGCAGCAAAGGCAGATGCCGAAAAGATTATTGCCGATGCACAGGCACAGGCAGACAAAATCTTAGCCGGCGCAAAAGTTGAAACTGAGCGAATGACGAAATCAAGCGAGGATGCTATTCGACAGGCGGGTCGCAATCTG
>JAFQMA010000008.1 GCA_017414535.1 Clostridia bacterium
AAGCGATCGCTTCGTTCTTTTTTGGTGACCCATACGGGAATCGAACCCATGGTTCCACCTTGAGAGGGTGGCGTCTTAGCCGCTTGACCAATGGGCCGTGCTGCGGATTGTGATTATAACAGAAAAAAACGGGTTTGTCAAGGGGGTGTAAAATCTTTTTGCAAAAAAGTTTTTGGAGAGAAAATCTTGGAGGGAGGCTATGCGCGCCCGCATGGATGGGATGAATTTCTGCTACAAAGGGTCACGCGTTGTTTCGGTGTCGTGCGCCGCAGGCAGATGGGTGGGTTGAAATTTGTTCCATATCATCCCGCAAGCGGACCGTCGGGGACGCCGGTCCCTACAGTCAAGATTTGTTTTGGTATACAAAAGGAAGGGGCAAGGTGCATACCGTTGCGCGGCGGGCGAACGAAGCTTGCCCCTACGACGTGAGGGGAGTTGCGGTGTGGGATAGAGCGGGAGAAGAGAGAAAAGTGAAGGTGAAGGGTGAAAAGAAAAGGAAGCCTTTCCGCTGATGCAGAAAGGCCTCTTTTTTAATAAAAAACAGAAATTCAAACGTTTTTGGAGAGGGGGTGTGGGGGAGAGGCTTTTTACAAAAAGCCACTCCCCCACAGAAAGATAAAAATAAAAAACAAGGCTCAAAGAGGCAGGCGCCGTCGGCACGGAAACAGAGGGGGAGCAGGCAATCCTCGCCGAAGAGAGCCTCCATGGCAGAGGCGAACTTATCCCAAAGATAGCGGGGCACGTAGCACTGCACCGTACCGCCGAAGCCGCCGCCGTGGATGCGAACGGCACCGCAGGAGCCGAGAATGCCCTCCGCTACGGCCAGCGCGAGGCAAGCGCCCTGACGGGAGCCCTCCACGGGAATGCGCACGTTGCCCAAATGCTCAAAGGAGGAATGGCCCGAGGCGCGCACCAAGTCAAGATAAGCGGGGAAGTGGCAACGCTCCAGCGCGTCGGCCAGCTGCATGGCACGGCGGCTCTCGTGATAGAAATGCACTGCGGCCAGAACGCAATCGTCATCGGTCTCCTCCCGCAGACGGGGCAGAGAGGAGAAAAATTCCGCCTCGGGGACCTGAGACAGGCGCTCCTTGCCGAACACGGCCGCCACGCGCTTCATGCGGGCGGGCAGAGCCGCATAGCAATCGGTGAGATCCGCGTGATCCTCCCCTACCTTTACAAGGCAGAGAATGTGGGAATCGGCGGGGAAGGCGGGCGCGGCACTGTGCTGAGGCTCCGTGGGCTCCGTCAGATCGAACAGGCGAATGCCGCCCAAGGCGCTGGCCAGCTGATCCATGACACCGCAGGGCTTGCCGAAGTATTCCGCCTCGGCAAAGCGACCGATGACGGCGATCTCCTCGGGAGAGACGGCACCGTTGTTATAGAAATGATTGAGAATGGTACCGAGGAGCACCTCAAAGGCCGCGGAGGAGGAAATGCCCGAGCCGCCGGGGACGGTGGAATGGGTAAAGGCCACGAAATTTCCCACGGCGTAGCCGTGCTTTTCAAAGCCCGCCATGACGCCGCGCATCAGCGCTTGGGAGGAGCCAAGCTCCTCGGGACGGCGCAGAAGATCCGACGCGTCGGCACGGGATTCACCGAAGGCAAGGCTGGTCATGACGCTCTCTCCCTCCGCCTTGGCGGCGGCGCAGATCACGTCACGGTTCACGGCGCCTGCCAGCACCTTGCCGCCGTTGTGGTCGGTGTGATTGCCGCCCAGCTCCGTACGACCGGGTGCGGAGAAGAGATATACGTCCCGCTCGGCACCGAAGCGCTCCTCAAAGCCCGCCAGAACGGATAGGTAACGCTCCCTTACCGCCGGGGCGGGATCGGGATAAAGACGGGAAAAGGCGGCGTCGTATTTGCCGCTGAGGATCTCCTCGCGAAGAACGGAAAGTTGTGCCATGGTCATACCTCGTTTTTGTTAATTTTTCGAATTTTGTACACCTATTATACGCTTTTTTGTCCGAGAATGCAAGAAGAAATTGCCTCTTGAAACAAAGTCCCTTTTATGGTACAATGAAAACGAGGAAAAAGGAGGGATCGCCATGGCGAAAAGCAGTGGACAAAAGGCCAAGCTCCTGGAGCTGGCACGCTTTCTTTTAAGGGAAACGGACGAGAATCACCCCGCGCCACTGGAGAGGATCCTGCGGCATCTGGAGAGCTGCGGCATCTCCGCGGAGCGAAAGAGCCTTTACGCCGATATGGAGGAGCTGCGTCTGCAGGGCCTTGACGTGGTCTATGAAAAGGGCAAAAGCGGCGGCTATTTTATCGGCGCGCGCGAGTTTGAATTGCCCGAGGTGCGCCTTTTGGTGGACGCGGTGCAATCCTCCCGCTTTTTAACGGAGAAAAAGAGCACCCAGCTCATCGAAAAGCTGTCGGGGCTGGTGTCCCGCCACGAGGCTAAGGAGATCCACCGCCACGTGAAGGTGGTGGGCAGGATCAAGACCATGAACGAGAGCATCTACCGCAACGTGGATGCTATCAGCCGCGCCATGGAGGAGGATCGGCAGATCAGCTTTTCCTATTTCGAATGGACGGCGGAGGGAGAAAAGAAATTCCGCCGCGGCGGTGCCACCTACACCGCCAGTCCCTTCCACCTGATCTGGGACGACGAGAATTATTACCTGATCGCCTTCGACGGAGATAAGAAGGAAAAGCGCCACTTCCGCGTGGATAAAATGGCGCGCCTCCGCGTGACGGACACCCCCCGCGAGGGCGGCGAGGCGCTGGCGGAGCTGGATGCGGCCGCCTATGAAAAAAAGAATTTCGGCATGTATAACGGCCGCGAGGAATACGTGACCCTGCTTGTGGCAGAGGAGCTGGCGGGCATTTTCTACGACCGCTTCGGAAGGCTTGTGACCCGCAAGCGCGAGGGCTCCTTCGAGGTGACGGTCAGCGTTGCCGTGGGTCCCGTATTCTACGGCTTTTTGGCCGCCTTCGGAGGCGGGGTGGAGATCCTTTCCCCCGCCTTGGTACGGGAGGAATACCGCGCCCTTTTGCAGGGTGCACTGAAGGGAAGGGAGAGAGAAGAATGAAAAAAATACTGGTCTGCTTTTTGTGCCTTTGTCTTGTGCTCCCCGTTTTTGTGCTCCCCGCAGGTGCCGAAACGGAAAAGGGCAGGATCACCCTGTCGGGCGCTCCCTCGGATCTCAGCCGCGGGGACAGCTTTACGGTGATGCTGGAGCTGAACCGCAACCCCGGCATTGCCTCGGTGCGGCTGAGCCTGCAGTACGACAAAAACGTTTTGACGGTGGAAAATATCGAGGACGGAGGCGCCCTGCCCAATTTTTCCGTCACCGAATACGGCGCGGGCGAGATCCCCGTGTTCCGCTGGTACAGTGAGAAGAATCTGACCACCACGGGCAATCTCGCCAAGATCAGCTTTCGCGTGCGGGACGACGCGGTCTACGGAGAAAGTCAGGTGACCGCCTCCTTCTCCGCGGGACTCTTCGACATTGCCGACGAGAAGGGAAGACCCGTGGAATTTCGCACGGAGCCTCTGCGTTTTACTCTTGCCTGCCGCCACGGCGCCACGGTGGAAACGATCCTGAAGGAGCCCACCCTGACGGAGGCGGGCATTGTGGAGGAGCGCTGTCCCGAATGCGGCGAGACCCGGGAAAAGGAGCTGCTTTTCTCCCTGAAAAGTGAGGACGGCCTCCTTACCGCCACCGTCCCTCCCACGGCCTTCCCGCAGTCGCAGGAGGTGGCCGTGACCGCGGAATATATCTACGGCGGTGAGGAATACGACGTGGCCAAGGGGTATTTCCCCGATACGCTTCTGCGGGCCTTCCGCGTTTCCTTTACGGAAAAGGGCTTGCCCCTCCTGCCCGAGGCGGAGGTACAGCTCTGCTTGAAAACGGAATTTGCCTTGCCCGGCGCCTTCCGCCTGTACATTCTGACGGAGGAGGACGGCCTTGCTCGGGTGGATGCTCTCTTCGGCGGGGAGGAGCTGAGCTTTGCCTTCGGCGAGGGACTGTATCTTGTCACCAAAAAGGCCGAGGAGGAGGGGGATGCCCCCGCCCCCGTGCCCGATGACCTGCCCGAGATCGACTCCTTGCCCGACGGCAGCTCTGCCGCAGAGCCCGAGGAGGGCGGCGAGGGATGGATCCTTGCGGTCTTTGCTTTTCTTGCGGTGCTGTTCGGTGCCTTTGCGGTATTTCTTTTGAAACAAAAAAAGCCGTTTTAAGGGAAAAGGCGAAAAGAAACAAAAATAAATGAAGAAAAGCAAAATAAAATAAATAAAATTGTCTCATTTTATGCTTTTTTTCCTTGACTTTAAAAGGGCTTGGTTGTAAAATCTAAAAGGTATATATTATATCATCACATACGCACGCCCGTTTGGCGTGTAGTAAAAAATAAGGAGGGCTATCCATGGCTCATTTAAGTGAAGCGGCAGTAGCTCAGATCACCGAGATCTGCGAGCGCTATGCCGGCGAAAGAACCCCTTTGATGATGATCCTGAGCGATATCCAGAAGGAATACGGCTATATTCCGCTGGACGTGCAGGAGCTGGTTTCCGAGAAGACCGGAGTCAGCGTTGCCGATATTTACGGCGTCGTTACCTTCTATTCCTTCTTCTCTCTGAAGCCCAAGGGAAAATACGTGATCGGCGTCTGCCTCGGTACCGCTTGCTACGTCAAGGGTGCACAGCAGGTGATCGATAAGTTTTCCGAAATTTTGGGTATCGCTCCCGGTGAGACCACCGAGGACGGTATGTTTACCATCGACGCACTCCGTTGCATCGGCGCTTGCGGCATCGCTCCCGCCGTATCCATCAACGGCAAGGTCTATCCGAAGGTAGAGGTTAAGGCAATTCCCGGTATCGTTGAGGAATTGCGTGCCCAGGGAGGTGCAAACGCATGAGTATGATCAAATCCTTTGAAGAATTAGAAGCAAAGCAGGCACAGTGTGCCCAGTGTCTGGCAGGCAAGTTTGCCGGTGCCGAGGGCAAGCGCGCCGTCGTTCTCTGCGGCGGTACGGGCTGTCTGTCCTCCAACTCCGCCGAGATCCGTGAGAAGATCGAGGCACGCATCAAGGAAAAGGGTCTTGCCGATCGCATTACCGTTAACCAGGTCGGTTGCTTCGGCTTCTGCAGCCAGGGCCCCTTCGTAAAGATCTATCCCGAGGATACGCTGTACAGACTGGTTACCATTGACGACGTGGACGAGATCGTGGAAAAGGATCTTATCGGCGGCGAGGTGGTGGAGAGACTGCTGTACGTGGATCCCGCTACCCAGGAAAAGGTTACCAAGCAGGAGGATATCACCTTCTATAAGAAGCAGGTTCGTGTGGCTCTGCACGGCTGTGGCGCCATCAATCCCGAGGATATCAACGAAGCACTGGGCGACGGTGCCTTCAAGGGTCTTGCCAAGGCTCTGAAGATGGACCGTGCCGACGTGATCAAGGAAGTGCTGGATTCCGGTCTCCGCGGACGCGGCGGCGGCGGATTCCCCACCGGCAGAAAGTGGCAGTTTGCTTACGATCAGCCCGACGGGGAGAAGTACGTGGTTTGTAACGGTGACGAGGGTGACCCCGGCGCCTTCATGGACCGCTCCATTCTCGAGGGTAACCCCCTTGCCGTGATCGAGGGTATGGCCATTGCAGGCTACGCCATCGGTGCACAGAACGGTTATTTCTACGTTCGTGCCGAGTATCCCATCGCCGTAAGCCGTCTCCAGTTGGCCATCGAGCAGGCTGAGGAGCTGGGTCTTCTGGGTGACAACATTCTCGGTACCGACTTCTCCTTCCGCGCTCACATCCGTCTGGGTGCAGGCGCCTTCGTATGCGGCGAGGAGACCGCTCTGCTGAACTCCATCGAGGGTCAGCGCGGTATGCCCCGTCCCCGTCCTCCCTTCCCCGCTGTGAAGGGTCTGTGGGGCTGTCCCACCATCGTGAACAACGTGGAGACCCTGGCCTGCGTTCCCTACGTGCTCCGCAACGGTGCTTCCGCCGTGGCAGAATACGGTACGGAGAGAAGCCGCGGCACCAAGGTGTTCGCACTGGGCGGTAAGGTCAACAACGTCGGTCTCGTGGAGATCCCCATGGGCGTTACCCTGCGCGAGCTCATTTACGATATCGGCGGCGGTATCCCCGGCGGCAAGAAGTTCAAGGCCATTCAGACCGGCGGTCCCTCCGGCGGATGCTTGACCGAGAAGGATCTGGATACGCCCATCGACTTCGATAACCTGGTAGCCAAGGGCTCTATGATGGGCTCCGGCGGTGCCATCGTTATGGACGAGGACAACTGCATGGTAGACGTGGCTAAGTTCTACATGGAATTTATCTGCGACGAGTCCTGCGGTAAGTGCTCTCCCTGCCGTATCGGTACCAAGAGACTCTTAGAGTATCTTGAAAAGATCACCGACGGCAAGGCAACCATGAAGGATCTGGAGGAGCTGGAGGAGCTGGCTCAGACCATTAAGACCGGTTCTCTCTGTGCACTGGGTCAGACTGCTGCCAACCCCGTTCTGTCCACCCTGGCCGCCTTCCGCGACGAGTACATTGCTCACATCGTGGACAAGAAGTGCCCCGCTAAGGTCTGCAAGAACCTGATGATCTACACCATTGAGCAGGATAAGTGCTTTGGCTGCGGCGTTTGTGCCAAGGCTTGCCCCGCAGATGCGATCCATAAGACCGACTACACCGCACCCGGTAAGAAGCTTCCCTCTCTCCAGATCGATGCTGACAAGTGCGTGAAGTGCGGCATGTGTATCTCCACCTGTAAGTTTAAGGCTATCGTTAAGAAATAAGGAGGAGTGGAAGAATGGCAAAGATTAATATTAAAATTGAAGGTTACCCCTACCAGGTAGAGGCAGGGCTGACCATTCTGGAAGCCGCACGTGCTTGCGGCTACGAGATCCCCTCTCTCTGTGCTTACAACCACGGCGAGTGCAACCGCGGCTCCTGCCGCGTATGTCTCGTTGAGGCTACCGGTGCAAGAGGCCTCGTTGCTTCCTGCGTATATCCCGTGTCCGAGGGCATGGAGATCACCATCTCCTCTCCCAAGGCTACCGCTGCAAGAAGAGCCAGCGTTGAGCTGCTGCTCTCCAACCACTCCATGAAGTGCCAGCAGTGCGACAAGAACGAGAAGTGCGAGCTTCTCCACGTAGCAAAGCTTACCGGAGCCAGAGAGGATATGTTCCTCGGCTCTCAGACCGAGACCACCCTGGACGAGGTGACTCCCGCCATCGTTCGCGACACCTCCAAGTGCGTGCTCTGCGGACGTTGCGTAGCCCGTTGTGCCAATGCGCACGGTGAAGGCGTTCTGGCCTTCCAGAACCGTGGCTTCAAGACCATCATCGGCCCTGCCGAGAACAGAACCTTCGACAAGTCCCCCTGTATCATGTGCGGCCAGTGCATCACCGTATGTCCCACCGGCGCTCTCATGGAGAAGAACGACATTGCCAAGGTTGACGCTGCTTTCGCCGCAGGCAAGTACGTTGTGGTTCAGACCGCTCCCGCAGTCAGAGCCGCTCTGGGTGAGGAATTCGGCATGAAGATCGGTACCGCTGTGACCGGCAAGATGGTTGCCGCTCTCAGAAGACTGGGCTTCAAGAAGGTGTTCGACACCAACTACGCCGCTGACCTGACCATTATGGAGGAGGCTACCGAGCTTCTCGGCAGAATCAAGAACGGCGGCAAGCTCCCCATGATCACCTCCTGCTCTCCCGGATGGGTCAACTATGCCGAGCTTCGCTACGGCGATCTCCTGGGCCATCTGTCCAGCTGCAAGTCTCCCCACGAGATGATGGGTGCGATCCTGAAGCACTACTGGGCTGAGAAGCAGGGCATCGATCCCAAGGATCTGTTCGTTGTTTCCGTTATGCCTTGCTCCTCCAAGAAGAACGAGGCTGAAAGAGACCAGCTGGTCACCCGCGGCCTGAAGGACGTGGATGCCGTTCTTACCACCAGAGAGCTGGGCAGACTCATCAAGAGAAGCGGTATCAACTTCGTGAAGCTTCCCGACGAGGAGTTTGATTACGATCTGGTTGGCGAGTACACCGGCGCAGGCGTGATCTTCGGTGTTACCGGCGGCGTTATGGAGGCTGCTCTCCGTACCGCGGCTTACGTTCTCACCGGTAAGGAGCACGAGGGCGTGAAGTTTGAGGAGGTTCGCGGCTTCGACGGCATCAAGGAGGCAAGCTTTGATCTTGCCGGTATGACCGTTAACGTAGCCGTGGCTCACGGCATGAAGAATGCCAAGGTCCTCCTGGATGATATCCGTGCAGGAAAGAGCAAGTATCACTTCATCGAGATCATGGGTTGCCCCGGCGGCTGTATCAACGGTGGCGGTCAGCCCTACGTCAGAGAGTGCTTCCTGCCCAACGAGGACCTCGATATCGTGGACACCTACAAGGCTAAGCGCGCCGCAGCCCTCTATTCCGAGGATGAGAGACAGACCGTTCGTCAGTCTCATAACAATCCCCAGATCAAGGCGCTGTACGATGAGTTCCTGGGCGAGCCCAATTCTCATCTGGCTCACGAGCTTCTCCACACCGGCTACGCCGCAAGAGAGTGCTTCCCCGAAAAATAAAATAACAAAAAGGAGACCTTCGGGTCTCCTTTTTTTGCGTTTTGAGGGGCTTTTTCTTGGGAGGAACTTTTTTGAAAAAAAGTTCCTCCCAAACCCTCTTCAAAAACTTTTGGTTTTTATATTTTTTTATTATAAAAAAGAAGCCTTTCTGCAAAATGGCAAAAAGGCTTCCTCAACGTTTTCCCGCGAGGGAAAACACATCATTAGGCCGCAGCCCGACATCACTAAAAAAGCACCCGAAAGGGTGCTTTTTTACTTCTGAGGTGGGGTGTAATAGAGGGTCTTGCCCGCCTCCACAGAGCGGGTAAGCCATACGGAGGCGCCGATGACGCAATTGTCGCCCACGAAGGTCTGGCCGCCCAGAATGGTGGCGTTGGCGTAGATGATCACGTTGTTGCCGATATTGGGATGGCGCTTGATGTCCTTGATGGGATTGCCGTTCTCGTCCAGCTCGAAGCTCTTGGCACCGAGGGTCACGCCCTGATAGAGCTTGACGTGGTTACCGATGACGCAGGTCTCGCCCACAACGATGCCCGTGCCGTGGTCAATGAAGAAATATTCGCCGATCTGAGCGCCCGCGTGGATATCCACACCCGTTTTCTCATGGGCGTATTCCGTCATGATGCGGGGAAGCAGCGGCACCTTCAGGCGGTAGAGCTCGTGAGCTAAGCGATAAATGCAAATGGCGTAAAAGCCGGGGTAGCAAAGGAGCACCTCCTCGTGGCTCTTGGCGGCGGGGTCGCCCTCGTACAGGGCCTCAATATCCTTTAAAAGCAGGGCCTTTACCTCGGGTAGGCGCGCTAAAAAGGCCTCTGCCACATGCTCTGCGGAAAGACTGTCACCGCGGAAGGCGACGGCCTTTTCCGTGAGGGTAAGAAGCTCGTTTTCGATTTTTCGCAAAAGCGCAAGGCCGGAAAGCCCCTCCTGCGTGACGGAGCGGCTCTTGAAATAGCCGGGGAACAGGAGAGACTGCAGATCCTTGATAAAATCCACCACTTCCTTGCGGGAGGGGATGGAGACGCAATCCTTGGGGGAGGAAAGGGCTCCCTCGGCCTCTAAGCGGTCAAGCTCGCGCTGGATCAGTTCCAATTTCATAGGATTCTCCAAAAAAAGGTTTTTTTAGATTATACAATGCTTTCCCGCCCTTGTCAAATGCTATTGGATTATTATTTTTACGGGAAACCCTTCCCAAAAACTTTCGGACTGCTTATTAATTATAAAAACTAAAAGTTTTTGGGGAGGGGGTACGGGGGAGGCCTTTTTTCAAAAAGGCCTCCCCCGTAAAAATATGAAAGAATCATCACCCCGCAAGGCCGCGCATCTTTAAGCGGAGATTGTCGGCGATCATGGCAATAAATTCGGAATTGGTAGGCTTGCCCTTGCTGGTTTGCACGGTGTATCCGAAATAGGAATTGAGCATATCCACGTCGCCCCTGTCCCAGGCCACCTCAATGGCATGGCGAATGGCGCGCTCTACGCGGGAGGAGGTAGTGTGAAATTCCTTGGCAACGCCGGGATAAAGAGTCTTGGTGACCTCACCGATGATACGATTATCCTTTACTACCATCATGATAGCGAAGCGCAGATACTGATAGCCCTTGATGTGGGCGGGGATGCCCACCTGATGAATGATGCGGGTGACCTGTGCCTCCAGATCGAAATCATCCTCGGGACGGAAATGCCGCTCCTCCGCCACCTGACGGATCTTCTCCGCTAAGACCTCGTAATCAAAGGGCTTTAAGACACAGCCCGAGACTCCTGCCAGAAAGGCATCCTCCAGCACCTTTTTCGAGCTGACGGAGGTCACCAGAATAAATTTGGGGGCTGCTCCCTTTAAGCTTCGCTTTACCTCCCGAATGAGACTGGCGGGATCGTAACCGGGGAACCATAGGTCAAGGAGCACCACGTCCGGCTTGAGCGCCTTGATCTGCACCAGGGCCTCTCCGCCGTCACCGCTGTCACCTACCACCTGAAAGCCCAGATTCTGCAGGCTCTCCTTGCAGACAAAACGAAAATCATTGCCGGAATCAATAATATAAACCTTTTCTTTTTTCTCTTTCATAACGACTCCTTTATTCTTAAAATGCTTGGCACGCTTAAGCTGCTTGGCACGCTCTAATATTACCAAAAATTGGTAAATAATGCAAGAGAAAAAACCAATAAAATTACCAATAATTACCAATTTTGTAGAGGTGTACAAGTTTTGAGGGGGAGGGTCGGGGAAAAGGCACAAAAAACGGTGGGATAGGATGGCGAAGCCTGTCGGCATTTGTCGATTTTTGCCTTATATACCCCGATTCCTTTGGGAAAAGCGCTTCTTTTAGCATATTTTACTTGCTAAAGGCTACGAAACCCGTCACCTTCCGCCGTCGATTTTTCGGTTTTTTCTTGGAAGGCGCTTTTTTTATGGAAAACCCTTTTTCTTGGGAGAGGCTTTTTCGGTTTTTCACGGGAAGCCCTTTTTCTTGGGAGAGGCTTTTTCGGTTTTTCACGGGAAACCCTTTTTCTTGGGAGAGGCTTTTTCGGTTTTTCACGGGAAACCCTTTTTCGACAAAAAGTGTTTCCCGTACCCTTCCCAAAAACTTTTTGTGTTTTTATGATTTATTCCCACCCTTACAAAGCAAAGAGGCCTTTCTGCTAAATGGCGGAAAGGCTTCCTTTTTAGCCTTCCCCGGTGGGGGAAGGTGGCACGGCAACGCCGTGACGGATGAGGTCATCATGGATCCCGTACCTCTCCCAAAAACCTTTCGTGTTTATATTTTTATAGGTGGTGGGGCTGGGTGACATCGGCGGTTATTTTGCCCGACTGGCAAAGGCCCTGGGCTCCTATGTCATC
>JAFQMA010000009.1 GCA_017414535.1 Clostridia bacterium
GCGGGACCCATTTATGGGTAGTAAGTAACAGTTGCTTGGCTGGCAGGCCAACCAAAAAACGCACTTGTGCGTCGCCAGTATTGTTTAGGGCTATGCCCGAAAATGAAATACCCCCCGTTTTACGGGGGGATATTTATTATGGCCTTTTCAGCCCAATTTATGGTATTTGATGGTCTCGTATTCCTCTTCGGTAACACCGCAATAGACGGGGATGGCGTTTTCGCCGCCGAAGCTGCTCATGGGGCCCGAGTGATCGGTACCGCCGCAGCGGTAGAGCTTGTGGGCCTCGGCCGCCTCCTCCGCCAAGGTCAGAATATCCTCGGGGATGTGGGCGTGGCTGAGCTCGATGCCGTTGAGACCGTAGCTGAGAAGCTCCTTCAATACGGGGAAGGTCTTGTGGTTGGGGTGAGCCAGCGCGATGATGCCGTCTGCCGCTCTCACCGCCTCGATCACTTCCTTGGCGGAGGGCTTGGGGTTCCGCATGGCCTTGACCTCGTCTCCGCGGAAGACGCGCTGCTCAATGTTTTCGGGTACGGGGAGCTTTTTGATACGGAAGGTACGGATCACCGTATCCTCACAGATCCAGGCACCGTCGTAGGCAAAGGTCATCACGTCGTCCCAGGTGATCCCGTCGATAATGCCCCGTCGCACGCCGCGCTCGAAGGCCTTGCGGGTGTCCTCCATGTATTCCTCGCATCTTCGGTTGATGAGATTTCTCAGAACGGGGCAGTCGGGGTCAAAGTTCAGGGCAGTCAAATGGGGCACGCAGTCCTGCTCTCTGCCGTAGAACTCCACGCCGCGCATGCAGTCAATGCCCTCGCGCTCGCAGGCCGCGGCAAAATCCTTGTAGCCGCCGTCGGTCTCGTGGTCGGTCAGGGCCAGTGCGCGATAGCCCAGCGCCTTTCCGAGGACCACCAGCTGCTCCGGAGAAAAGCCTGCGTCGGAATAGTAGGAATGTAAATGCAGATTGGCGTATTTCATGGTGGACTCCTTTTTTCTTATTCAAGGTGACTGCCGGAGGAAATGCCCTCCATATGGCCGTCCCGACCGTATTCCTTCAGAGTCAGGATGTTGTTTTCGTAAATAAATTCGGAAACGGAGGCGTTGGTTGGGCCGGGAACGTCACAAAAATAGCTTCGATAGCCGCAACGCAGGGCCAAGGCACGAATGACGGTGGCGTGGGTAAACACAAATACCGTTTCCCCTTCATGCTGCGCGCCCAAGCGCAGGATCTCGCGGGAAAAGCGCTCCGCCATTTCCGCTACGCTCTCACCGCCCGCGCAGCGGATGAGGTGCGGGTCGAGAGGCTTGAGAAAGCTTTCCCAGCTTTCCTTGTACGTTTCGCGGATCACGTCGTAGGGCTTGCCGCTCCACAGGCCGCAATCGATCTCCCGCAGGGCTCTTCGCGTTTGAATGGGCAACCCGTGCAGGGCGGCGGTGGGCTCTGCCGTTTCCACGGCACGGCGCAGATCGCTGGAGTAAATGGCGGCAGGGGGGAAGGCGGAAAGATACTCCGCCGCGGCCTTGGCCTGTGCCTTGCCGAGGGCCGAGAGGGAAAGATCGGTATGCCCCAGAAAGATCTTCCGGCGGTTTCCTTCGCTCTGCCCGTGACGAACCAGCAAAAGTCTTGTTTTCACAGAGCATCCTCCCCTCCTTCCTTGACTCGTAATAAGCATATTATAACACGGCTCTTTCCAAAAACAAGCAAAAAAGTAGGTATTTTCACACCAAAATTTTGCAAAAAACTTTTCTTGCGGAGGAAAAAGTGCTACAATGGGGGAAGGAAAGAAGATGTTTAAGACGAAAACGCGGTATGAGAGGAGAGAAAAAGAATGAAAAAGTCAACGCAGGTGGTCTGGGGCATCGTTTTGGTGGTGGCAGGCGTGATCTTTGGACTCAACGCCCTTCATATTACCGATATCGACCTGTTTTTTGACGGTTGGTGGACCTTGTTTATCCTCGTGCCCTGCACCGTCGGTCTTTTTACCGAGCGGGATAAGACGGGCAACCTCATCGGTCTTCTCATCGGTGTGGGACTGCTTTTGTGGCAAAGGGAGATCGTCAGCTTTTCCCTGCTTTGGAAGCTGGTTTTGACCTGCGCCGTGGTGATCGTCGGCCTGCGCCTTCTGCTGGGGGCTCTCTTCGGTAAAAAAGCCGATCCCGCTCATGCTCCTTCCGTAGGCCCTGCTCCCAAAAACGCCACTGCCGTCTTTTCCGGTGTGGATCTGGATTATAACGGTCAGCCCTTTGAGGGCGCGTCTCTTACGGCGGTGTTCGGCGGTATCAAGTGCGATCTGCGCGGTGCCATCATCGATAGAGACTGCACCGTTCAGGTAACGGCCGCCTTCGGGGGGATCGACCTGCTTTTGCCTCCGAACGTCAACGCCAAGCTTGCCGTGACGGGGATCTTCGGCGGTGCGGAAAACAAGACCGCGCCTCACCCCCTTCCCGACGTGCCCACCGTTTACGTTCAGGGCGTAGCCCTTTTCGGCGGTGTGGACGTAAAATAAAAAGCAAAAGAACGGCTTTCAGAGCCGTTCTTTTTTTAATCAAGCCTTGACGTTCAGTCCTGCAACGCCGAAGCCGTTATCGTTTTCCACCACGGTGATGGTCAGGAACACGTCCTTTCCGCTGACGGAGGCCTTGTAGGTAGCCTCATAGAGGGAGCCGTCGACCTTGCTGTTGTAAAAGGAGAGGTGAAAGCCCATTTGCTTTCGATCACGGATCCCGTCGCTGAACTTGATCCCGTACTGCTCGCAGAGCAGGTCAAGAAACTCCTGCAGGTTCTCCTCTCGGTAATCGGGATGCATCAGAGCGGCGGCCTCCTCCGGCTGATCCGACTCCAGTGTGTCCAGAAAAAGGGCGATCTTCTCCTTGGCTACATCCGTATCCATTCCGCCGCAGGCAGTCAGAGAAAAGAGTAGAGATACTACCAAAAGTAACGTTAGAAATCGTTTCATTTTGTCCTCCTAAATAAAAAGGTGCACAACCGAGGCTGTGCACCCGAAAAACACAAACTCCGATTGCTGCGACACAACGTTTGACAAACCATAAGAGAAAGCCAAAGGAGAGAATGTGCTTTTACCGAAAAAAAACACTTCTCTTATAGTTTGTCCTAATATTTCGTTGTGTCGCACCTTTATTTTAGCACCTGAGGAAGAATAATGCAATACTTTTTTAAAAAGCACAAGGACTGGACATTGACACCGACGATTCTGCCATCGCCATTCGTCTCGGCACAATCGGGTGTCGGCTGTCGAATTGACTGCGAAAAAGCCACAACGTGGCTTTTTCTTGCAATCCGCCCGTGGACACGCTCCCGCGTGCCTGCGGGTTCAAACCATTTTACTCGTATCAAAAAGAAATAGCACCACTTTCGTGGTGCTATTTCTTTTTGGCTATTGGCTACGAAAAAGTTATTTTCGGTATTTTTGCGTATGAATTCGAACTCTTACAGAAAATAATGAAATCCTCGCTGATGCAAGGGTGAAATCAGCTAACGCTGATGAAATCTTCGGCTTTGCCTCAGATGAAATTAAATCCACCCACTCGCCGTCGAGGCGAATTTCACCCAACGAAGTTGGATTCCATCGCAGCAGGCGATTTCACCCACCCGCAAGGGTGGATTTAGTTGAAAAAAGCACCGACAAAGTCGATGCTTTTTTCTGTCTATGGGCTACAAA
>JAFQMA010000010.1 GCA_017414535.1 Clostridia bacterium
ATATTTTCGAAGAAAATATTTCACGGGCAAAGCCCATTTCACTCGTCGCAGACGAATTTCACAGATTTGCACGGCAAATCTATTTCATTGTAGGTTGGGCTTTTCCCTAAGTCCAACCTACGAAAAAGCGGTTTTTTTCACATTTATTCCACGATGGCATAGACCGTAGGCCGCAGGGGAACGGGCTCTGCGCCAATCTGAAAGGAGGAAAGAAGTAGCTCTTTTGCGGCGGGGAGGCGGGCAGGATCACTGCAGGAAAGGAGTGCAATGGGCTCCCCCTTTTTCACGGAGTCTCCCCTTCTCTTTTTGAGGTAAACGCCTGCCAAGGGATCGATGATATCCTCCTTTTTTTCGCGACCTGCTCCCAAAAGGCAGGAGGCGCGTCCCACACCAAGGGCGTCAACGGAGGACAGGATACCGCTTTGAGGAGACAGGAGCTCCTCCTCGCAAGAAGCTTTGGCAAAATCCTTCTGCAGTACGGCGGAAAAATCGCCGCCTTGGGCGGTAAACCACCCTTCCATGGCGCGCAGTCCCGCACCCGAGGAAAGGGCTTCGGCCACCCGAGCCTCGGCCTCCTCTGCGGGGAGGGACAGAGACAGGGCTACCATGCGGGAGGCAAGGGCAAGACAAAGCTCCGTCAGCCGCGCTTCTCCCCTGCCGGATAACACCTCCACAGCCTCCTTTACTTCACTCGCGTTGCCCACGGCGTAGCCCAAGGGCTCGTCCATATCCGTAATGAAAGCACAGATGCGGCGCCCGAGGGCCGTGCCGATGCGTACCATTTCTTCCGCCAGGCGCTTTGCCTCCTCGGGGGTCTTCATAAAGGCGCCGGAGCCGTATTTTACATCCAAAACGATATTTTTCGCACCCGAAGCCAGTTTTTTGGAAAGGATGCTGGAGGCGATAAGAGAGATGCTGTCGATGGTGGCAGTCACGTCACGCAAAGCGTAGAGCTTCTTATCGGCGGGCGCCAGAGAGCCGCTTTGACCCACCACACAGATACGGCGGTTTTTGGCGATGCGGAAGAATTCATCAGAGGAAAGGGACACCCTCATACCGGGAACGGACTCCATTTTATCTACCGTGCCGCCCGTAAAGCCGAGCCCTCTCCCACTCATTTTGGCGACGGTGGCACCGCAGGCGGCGGCCAGCGGCGCAACGATCAGCGTGGTCTTATCTCCCACGCCGCCCGTAGAATGCTTATCTACGGTTCCCTCGCCCAAAACGGAAAGATCCACCACGTCGCCCGAATGCATCATTTCATAGGTCAGGGTGGCGGTCTCCTCTCCGTTCATGCCCCGCAGACAGATGGCCATGAGAAGAGCAGAAATCTGATAATCGGGGATGGAGCCGTCGGTCACGCCGCGGACGAAAAAGGCAATTTCTTCCTTGGTGAGGGCAAGGCCCTCCTTTTTCTTCTGGATCAGGTCGTACGTTCTCATATCAGCTTCTCCAAAAAGGGGTACCGCCGAAGCTCTTTTCAAGGCCGAGGTGGTACGATACGGTCTCCGCAAGGTCGCGGAAGCCTTGGCGGGTGCCGAAGCTTTGTCCTCCGAGGCCCTCGCCGAAGGCCAAAAGGGGCACGTATTCTCTGGAATGATCGGTGGAGGGAGTGGCGGGGTCACAGCCGTGATCCGCGGTGACAAACAGCACGTCCCCTTTCCTCAGGCGGGATAGAAGCGCAGGCAGGGCTGTGTCGAATTCACTGAGGGCGGCGGCGTAGCCGTCCACGTCGTTACGATGACCGTACACGGAATCAAACTCCACCAGATTGACGAACAAAAGTCCGTCGAATTCTTCCTCCAAAAGAGCTGCCGTCACCTCCAGCCCGTGGGCATTGGAGCGAATGGGGTGGTGGGCGGTCAGGCCCCGATGGGCGAAAATATCCCCGATCTTGCCCACGCCGACGGAGGAGAGTCCCTGTGCCTTCGCGGCGTCAAGAAGGGTCTCCCCCGCGGGGGCAAGGGAAAAATCGTGGCGATTGGCAGTGCGACGGCGCTCTCCGTTCTCCAAGACGTAGGGACGGGCAATGACGCGTCCCACGGCGTGCTCTCCGCAAAGAAGCTCCCGCGCCGTACGGCAGTATTCGTAGAGGGTCTCCACGGGCACCACCGACTCGCAGGCGGCAATCTGAAAGACGCTGTCTGCCGAGGTGTAAACGATCAGCTCTCCCGTTTTTTCGTGGCGAGGGCCAAAATCACGGATGACGTCCGTGCCGGAATAGGGCTGATTGCAAAGGACGCGGCGCCCCGTTCTCTTTTCAAATTCTTCGATGATCTCGGGCGGGAAGCCCTCGGGATAGGTTGGCAGAGGCTTTGAGGATACAAGGCCCGCCAGCTCCCAATGGCCCACGGTGGTATCCTTTCCCGCGCTTTGTTCCGCCATGCGGCAGAAAGCGGCGGTGGGAGAAGGGCTCTTCTCCAGATAATCCACCCCGTCAATGTGGCCGAGGCCTGCGCGCAAAAGATGAGGGATCCGAAAATTCGGAGAGGCGGAAATGCTTTTTAGAGTGTTGGAGCCCTCGTCGCCAAAGCGTGCCGCATCGGGCAATGCGCCGATGCCAAGGGAATCCAGCACGATAATGACGGCCCGTGCCATTTACGCCTCCGCGGCACAGCGCAGAGCCAGGCGCATCATATCCGTAAAGGTGGTCTGGCGCTCCTCACCTGTGGTAGCCTCTCCCGTGATCAGATGGTCAGACACAGTGCAAATGGCAAGGGCACGCTTTCCCCATCTGGCGGCGGTCATATAAAGGGCGGCCGCCTCCATTTCCACGGCAAGAGCCCCCATTTTCTTCCAGCGGAAAAGGTTGGTCTCGCATTCGGGAAGTCCCTCCTCATCGTGATAGAACACGTCCGAGGAAACGAGATTTCCCACGTGGTAGGAAAGCCCCATCTCCTTTGCGATCCCTGCGGCAAGGCACAGAAGCTCAAAGGAGGCAATGGGGCAGAAGGTGCCCGGCAGACGAAAATCGCGGTCCATACGGGAATCGTGGCAGGCACCCTGACCCAACACGATATCACGTAGCTTCACACTCTCCTGCATGGCGCCGGCAGAGCCCACGCGGAGGATATTCTCTACGCCGTAGGCGCGGTACAATTCATTGGAATAGATGGCCATGGAGGGCATCCCCATGCCACTGGCCATGACGGAAACGGGCACGCCCTCGAAGGTGCCTGTATAGCCCTGCACGCCCCGCAGGTTATTGACAAGGCGGGGGGTCTCAAGAAAATTTTCCGCAATAAATTTGGCACGGAGGGGATCGCCCGGCATCAGCACGGTGGGGGCAAAATCTCCGGGAACGGCCTTGATATGAGGGGTGGGATAATTCATTTTTCTCCTCCTTTTTCCATTTCCTTGGCGATCTTCACGATGCGGCTGGTGCCCAATCTGTCGGCACCCAGAGCGAGGAAGCGCTCTGAATCCGCAAGGCTTGCAATGCCGCCCGCCGCCTTGATGCGAAGGCCGTCGGGACAGTGCTTGGCCATAAGGGCCACGTCCTCGAAGGTGGCACCGCCGCGGGAGAAGCCCGTGGAGGTCTTGATATAGTCTGCCCCTGCCTCATGGACTACGGAGCAAAGGCGGATCTTTTCCTCATCCGTCAAAAGGCAGGTCTCAATAATGACCTTCAGGATCTTGCCGGGGCAGGCGGCACGGACGGCGGCAATGTCGCGCTTGACCTCGTCCCATTTGCCGTCCTTTACAAGGCCCACCCAAATGACCATATCGATCTCGTCGGCACCGTCCATGACGGCCATGTGGGTCTCAAAGACCTTCACCTCGGTCTTAACGTAGCCGTTGGGAAAGCCGATAACGGTGCAGATGGGCATGCGCCGTCCCGCGTATTCCTTGGCAAAGCGAACGTAGGCGGGGGGAATGCACACGGAGGCGGTGCCGAAGCGGATGGCATCGTCCAGAAGGGCGCAGATCTGCGCCTCGGTGCAATCCACGGAAAGGACCGTGTGGTCCACATGAGCCATGATCTCTTCAATTTTCATAATATTACTACCTCTTTTCGGGAATTTTTCCTGCGGAACTGGTATATCATCAGTATAGCACAAGAGAACTCTCCCGCGCAAGAAAAAAACGCCCTGTGACCATATTTCACCAAAAAAAGAGCGTTTTCCCCTTCAAATCGGTCAAAAAGCCGTTTTTTCATACTACTTCTTGACAAAAAAAGCTTTGGTGTATATAATTACAAGGATAGATTTTATCTATACCAAAAGACGTTCAGGAGTGAATAAAATGAGTTTAAAAAGCGTAAAGAATGGCGAAAAGAATCAGTCCGTACTGGAGATCCAGATCCCCAAGGCAGATTTTGAAGCCGAAGTCAACAAGGTTTACAAGAAGCAGGCCGCCCGCATTACCGTTCCCGGCTTCCGCAAGGGTAAGGCTCCCCGCTCCATCATTGAGAAGATGTACGGAAAGGGCGTTTTTTACGAAGATGCACTCAATGCTCTCCTCCCCACCGTGCTGGATGAGGCCGTAAAGGAGGCAGGCATTGACGCAGTCAGCCAGCCCGAGCTGGAGCTTGGCGATATTGACGAAAACGGCGTTGCTCTCACCGCAAAGTATTGGACCCGTCCCGAGATCACCTTGAAGTCCTACAAGGGAATTAAGGCTGAGAAGGAAGTGGTAAAGGTCGGCAAGGCAGACGTGGATGCCGAGCTGGAGAGAGTTCGTCAGAGAAATTCCAGAACCATCGAGATCACCGACAGAGCCGCTGAGATGGGCGACACCGCCATCATCGACTTCGAGGGCTTTATCGGCGAGGAGGCCTTTGAGGGCGGCAAGGGTGAAGCACACCACTTGAAGCTCGGCAGCGGTCAATTCATCCCCGGCTTTGAGGAGCAGATCGTGGGTCACAAGATCGGCGACGCCTTTGACGTGACCGTTACCTTCCCCAAGGAATATCAGGAGAAGAGCCTGGCCGATAAGGAGGCCGTCTTCAAGGTAAGCCTGAACGGTATCGAGAACGTTGAGCTCCCCGAGCTGGACGACGAATTTGCCAAGGACAACGGTTTTGATACCCTTGCTGAATACAAGAAGGATATTAAGGCTACAATAGAAAAGAGAAATGCCGAAATGGCAGATCACGGCGTGGAGGAGCAGCTGCTCACCGGTCTGATCGACGCCATCGAGGGTGACATTCCCGAGTGCATGTTCGAAAACGAGTGCGAGAGCATGCTCCGCGACTACGAGAACCGCATGGCTCAGCAGGGCATTACCCTTGACATGTACATGAAGTACACCGGCTTTACCCGCGAAAAGATGATGGAGGATCTCCGTCCTCAGGCAGAGCGTCAGGTAAAGGCTACGCTGGCTCTGGAGGCCGTTGCCAAGGCCGAAGCCTTTGAGATCGCCGCAGAGGAGATCGAGGCTGAGTACGAGAGAGTGGCCGAGAGCTACAAGATCGACGTAGAAAAGGCCAAGGAATTCATCCCCGAGGAGATCATCCGCAAGGACGTTTCCTCCCGCAAGGCCGTTGACGTGATCAAGGCGACCGCCGAGATCACCGAGAAGGCTCCCGCAGCCAAGAAGGCTCCTGCCAAGAAGGCCCCCGCAAAGAAGGCCGAGGATGGCGAGAAGAAGCCTGCCGCTAAGAAGGCGCCCGCCAAGAAGGCAGCCGAAGGCGAGAAGAAGCCCGCAGCCAAAAAGGCTCCTGCCAAAAAGAAGGCAGAGTAAACCCATTTTCCAATAAAAGGAGAAGCCTATGCCCTTTGTACCAATGGTAGTGGAACAGACCGGCCACGCCGAAAGAAGCTATGATATTTATTCCAGATTGCTGAGCGATCGTGTGGTATTCCTTTGCGACGAGGTGAACGATGCCACCGCATCCCTCGTGGTAGCCCAGCTTCTGTATCTGGAGGCGCAGGATCCCGAGAAGGATATCTGCCTGTATATCAACAGTCCCGGCGGCTCCGTTTCCGCAGGGCTTGCCATTTTCGATACCATGAACTACATCAAATGCGACGTTTCCACCATTTGCGTGGGAATGGCCGCCAGCATGGGTGCTTTCCTTCTGGCCGCCGGTGCCAAGGGAAAGCGTATCGCCCTGCCTCACAGCGAGATCATGATCCATCAGCCCTTGGGCGGCATGCGCGGTCAGGCAAGCGATATTAAGATCCATTCGGATCACATCCTTCGCACCCGCGATACCTTGAATCGCATTTTGGCCGAGAGAAGCGGTCAGTCTCTGGAGAAGATCCAGCAGGACACCGACCGTGACAATTTCCTTTCCGCTCAGGAAGCGCTGGAATACGGCCTTATCGACAAGGTCATCGAAAAAAGAGATTAAAAGCCGAGCCGGGCAATTTTGCCCGGCTTTTCTTTCCAAAAATTTCAATTCAGGAGAAGGTATGGCAACAACGAAAAACACACCCGCTTGTTCCTTCTGCTCCCGCACCGAGGAGCAGGCCGCTCTGCTCATTCCCGGCCCCCGCGGCGTTTTTATCTGCGACAGCTGTGTGGCTCTCTGCAGTGAGCTGGTGGAGGAATATCTGGGCGAAGAGCATAAGAAGACAAAGAAGGGCAAGGACGGGGATTTCAGTCTCGAGCATCTTCCCCACCCCACCCGGATCAAAAAGAGTCTGGACGAATACGTGGTGGGTCAGGACGAGGCGAAGATCGCTCTGTCCGTAGCCGTTTACAATCACTATAAGCGCCTGATGCAAAAGGACGATGACGGGGTGGAGATCCAAAAGAGCAACGTGCTCCTCGTCGGTGCCACGGGCTGCGGCAAGACCTATCTTGCCCAGACGCTGGCCAAGACCCTGCAGGTTCCCTTTGCCATTGCCGACGCCACCACGCTGACGGAGGCAGGCTACGTGGGCGAGGACGTGGAAAACATCCTCCTGCGCCTGATCCAGGCGGCGGATTTTGACGTGGCCAAGGCAGAAAAGGGCATCATTTATATTGATGAGATCGACAAGATCGCCCGCAAGAGTGAAAACCGCTCCATCACCCGCGACGTATCGGGCGAGGGCGTACAGCAGGCCCTTTTAAAGATCCTGGAGGGCACGGTTGCCAACGTTCCTCCCCAGGGCGGAAGAAAGCACCCCGGCCAGGAATTTATCCGCATCGATACCAAGAACATCCTCTTTATCTGCGGTGGTGCCTTTGACGGCTTAGAGCAGGTCATCGGTCGCAGACAGGGCAAAAAGGCCATCGGCTTCGGCGGGGCCCCGAGTGAAAAGACCGAGGAAAAGAAGGGCGACCTTCTCTCCAAGGTGATCCCTCACGATCTGGTAAAATTCGGCGTGATCCCCGAGCTGGTGGGCCGTATTCCCGTGATCGTTCCCCTCTCCCCCTTGGATGAGGATAGCCTCGTGCGTATACTGACCGAGCCCAAAAACGCCCTCATCAAGCAGTATCAAAAGCTCTTTTCCTTTGATGAGATCGAGCTTTGCTTTGAGGAGGAGGCCCTGCGGGAGATCGCCCGTCTTGCCAAGGAGCAGAACACGGGTGCCCGCGGTCTGCGCTCCATTATGGAGGGCTTTTTGCAGAAGATCATGTACGAGCTGCCCGACAGACGGGACGTGGAAAAGGTTCTCATCGGACGGGAAACGGTTACCGACGGTGCCGCCCCCAAGCTCGTTCTTCGCAAGAAGATGGAAGAAAAAAGCGCAAGCTGATAGGCTTAGAAAAAGGAAGCGACGGATTTCGTCGCTTCCTTTTTTTGTTGCGTTTTATTTTAAGACGGAGACGGTGAGGCTTTCGTCCACGTCACTGCCCAAGAGGGTGATGGTATATTCGCCCGCGGGAGCGGTCTCTAAAACGGGAATGGTAACGAGCCAGCCGTCCCCCTTCTTTTCGGTGGTAACGCCGCCCGTAGGCAGGGTGGCGGTAACGGCAATGGACTCCGCAGAGGAATGGAACACCTCCACCACTACGGACTCACCGGGGGCGACCTCGTTTGACACCGTCTTACACAGAGTGGGTACGTCGTAGAACACGCGGAAGGTGTAATGGAGGGAGCCGTAATAATCCTCGTGGGAATCCTCATACCAATCGCAGGTGACGGAAAGGGTCAGGAACTGATCCACGGAAAGATCGAGTAGCTCCATGCGTTCAAGAGTGCCGTCGTAGAGGATGCGGCCATCCTCCGCCGTTAAGAGAACGGTACAATACTCGGGCTTCAGGGAGGGCTCCAGCACCAGCGCCTCCCCCTTGGGAAGGGTTGCCACGGCGTCGGAGGCTTCCTTCACCGTATTTTGCTTTTTGGTGCCGTCTCCCGCAAGATAGGACCATTCACCCTCGGTAGCGGCGGGATCGAACAGGGTGCCGTCCGCCTTTTTCATTTGGAGAAGGGGGACGGAGGCATAGCTATAAGCAAAGCGGCCCAAAAGGGGATGTGCCAAAAGCTCTGCCGCAGTGGCCTTGGGGATCAGGTGCAGGGCACCGTCGGGAGTGGCGTACACGCAATCGTTGACGGAATCGCTCAAATACAGGCGGTATTCCACGTCATGATTGATCTTATGAAAGGAAAGGCGGATCAGACGGTATTCCTCCAGCGGAGCGGCGGTCTCCTTGATGCTTTCGCCGCTTTGCATGGCGGAAACGAAGAAATCAACGTCAGCCTTTTCCTCCGTCCTTTTTTCCTCCGCGCCCTCAAAACGCAAGGTCAGGGCGGTGATATTGCCGTGGGAAAGGTCATCGTACTGATTTTGCGTTAAAATAAAAAAGACTACGGCCACGGGGATAATGAAAACGAGGGCACCGATGAGCACCTTTAAACCGATATGATTCTTTTTCTGTCCCATACTATTCCTTTCATTCCACGATCACGCGGCCGACCAGCTTTAATTCATCGGTCTCCAGCACGCGGATGGGTTCGTATTTTGGATTGAGCGACACAAGATAGGTCTCCCCATCGATCTTCAGTAGCTTTTTACAAAGGCTCTCGCCGTTGAGAAGAAACACACCGATCTCACCCGCACCGAGGCTTTCACCGGGAGCAACGTAGACCAGATCCCCGTCGGAAAATAAGGGCTCCATGCTGTCACCCGACAGGCGGATACCAAACTCTGCCCCCTTGGGGATGGCGTGCACGTGGCAGATCTCCTCCCTTTTTTCCTCCGTCAGCACGGGCATAGGCTCCCCTGCGGCGGCTGGGGCATCATAAATGGGAAAGGAGCGCGTTTCTGCGGCGGGCTTACTGTTATCCGCCTCCTTTTCCAGAAGGGAAAGCACCGTATTCCGTCCGCGATCGTCCAGAAGAGAATACAGCTCCAAAATCCTTTTTTCCTCAGAGGAAAGCGCCTCTTTCTCCTCGTCCCCGTCAAACACAAGGGAGCGCACGGAGGTGCCGAGAGCATCGGCAATGCGGAACACAGTGGTCAGACGGGCAGTATCCGTTTCCCTTTTCAGCATGCTGTCCAGCGTAGTATAGGGAATGCCCGCGTCCTTGGCAAGGGCGGCCTTGGACATACCGTTTTCCCGCAGCAGGCGCGTCACTTTTTGGCTGAAAGACATACGTCCTCTCACTTTCTATGATGACTGTAATCTTTTATATTATAGCCCTTTTTCGTAAAAAAGTAAAGGATATTTACGATTTTTCATGAGAAATCCTCTTTTTTCTTGCAAAACCGTGCAAACGAAGGGCACAGGCGCGCTTTGCAGAAAAGGTCGATTTTGCTTTTTCCTTGACTTGGGAAGGGGAAAAGGTGTATAGTAAAAGGTAAGAAACAGGAAAAGGATGTGGGTCAAATGAAAATTTCCCAATTACTGACAAACGATACCTGCGCGCTGTCCTTCGAGGTATTCCCCCCGAAAACGGAAAGCGCTTACGAGAGCGTAGCGGCGGCCACGGAAGAGATCGCACGGCTCCGTCCCGCTTTTATGAGCGTGACCTACGGAGCGGGCGGCGGCACCAGTCGCTATACCTTAAGCATTGCGGAGAATATCAAGGAAAAATACGGTGTGCCCTCTCTGGCGCACCTGACCTGCGTTTCCTCCACCCGCGAGACCGTGCGGGAGCGCATTGAGGATATTCGCAGAGCGGGCATACAAAACGTCATGGCACTGCGGGGCGATATCCCCGCGGACAAGCTGGGAGAGGATCGAAGCCTTTGGCACTACCGCCACGCGGTAGAGCTGGTGCGGGAGCTGAAGGAGATCGACCCCGATTTCTGCATCGGCGGTGCCTGCTATCCCGAGATCCACCCCGAAAGCCGCAACCAAAAGGAGGATATTTTCTTCCTGAAGGAAAAGGTGGAGGCGGGCTGTGACTTTTTGACCACGCAGATGTTTTTTGATAACAATCTGCTTTACAATTTCTTATATAAGATCCGCGAGGCGGGCATTACCGTTCCCATTCTGCCGGGCATCATGCCCATTACCAACGCAAAGCAGGTGGAGCGCGCCATCAGCCTTTCCGGCTCCTTCGTGCCTCAGCGCTTCAAGAGCCTGGTGGATGCCTTCGGAAACGATCCTGCGGCCATGCGGCAGGCGGGCATTGCCTACGCCACCGATCAGATCATCGATCTGTTTGCCAACGGACTGAAGACCGTGCACGTTTATTCCATGAACAAGCCCGACGTGGCGGAGGCCATCATGGCCAATTTGTCGGATATTTTGGGCAAATGACCTCTCCCGCACTGTTTTGTTCCTTCCCTGCTCCGCCCGTCAACAGAAAAGCGATCCTGCGCTTTGCGGGGGAACGGGGAGACGGAGAAGAGATCCTACCTCTTCTGGAGGAATGTCTCCGCGAGGCGGAGGGGACCCTTCGCTTCGGGGTAAGCTACCGCCCCCTACCCCTTGCGGTAACGGAGAATGCGGTATCGGCAGGGCCCCTGTCCTTTGCTTCCCGCGATCTGGCCCGCTTTATCGGAAGTAAGACCGAGGGCGTGCTTTTCTGTGCAAGCGTGGGGCACGGCGTTGACCGATTGATCTCCCGTTACGGCCGTCTTTCCCCTGCCAAGGCGTTGCTTTTTCAGGCGCTGGGCGCAGAGCGGGTGGAGGCACTGTGCGATGCTTTTTGCGAAAAGCTGGGGATGGAATACGGCATTCCCACGCCGCCTCGTTTCAGCCCCGGCTACGGGGATCTGCCCCTTTCTCTGCAAAGGGAGATCCTGCCCCTTGCGGAGGCGGGAAAATATTTGGGCGTAAGCCTTGGGGAGGGCTTTCTCATGAGCCCCACCAAAACCGTGACGGCCTTCGTGGCCCTACGGTGACCATTCCTACGAAGAAAAAGAGGAAGCTATGAATTTTTCTGAATTTTTAAAGGATAACGTGGTGCTGCTGGACGGCGGCATGGGTACACTTCTGCAGGCGCAGGGGCTGAAGGCGGGGGAAAGCCCAGTTCTTTGGAATCTGACCCATCCCGAGGCCGTCTATCGGGTACACCGCGCCTATTTTGAGGCGGGGGCAAACGTGGTCTGCACCAACACCTTCGGGGCCAATCTGTATCACTTCTCGGAGGAGGAGCTGGAAAAGACCGTGGCCGCCGCACTGGAGCTCGCCCACCGTGCTAAAAGGGAGAGCCTCGGCGACGGGCCGCGATTTGTTGCACTGGATATCGGACCCACGGGAAAGCTTTTGCGCCCTTTGGGCGATACGGTTTTTGAGGAGGCCGTTTCGGTCTTTCGCAAAACCGTCTCACTGGGCGTAAAATACGGCGCGGAGCTGATCTTCATTGAGACCGTGAACGACAGCCTTGAGGCCAAGGCCGCGCTCCTTGCCGCCAAGGAGGAGTGCGAGCTTCCCGTTTTGGTCTCCTGCGCCTTCAGCGAGGGAGAAACTCTCATGACGGGGGCTTCTCCCGAGGCCATGGTGGCCATGCTGGAGAGCATGGGTGCCGCCGCGGTAGGTGCCAACTGCTCCTTCGGTCCGAAGCAGCTGACGGGTGTGGCAGAGCGGATGCTGACCGTGGCAAGCGTACCCGTATTCTTAAAGCCCAATGCGGGACTGCCCCGCATGGAGGGTGACAAGACCCTTTACGACGTCCCCCCCGCGGAATTTGCCGCAGAGCTTTCTAAACTGATCCGAAAGGGTCTGCGCCTGGCGGGCGGCTGCTGCGGAACCACACCGGAATATATCAAAGCCTTAAGAGAGGATACCCTTTCCCTTTCCCCCGTGCCTCTGACAAAAAAAGAGAAAACGGTGATCTCCTCCTACACTCATACCGTCGTCTTCGGAGAGGAGCCCGTACTGATCGGCGAGCGCATCAATCCCACGGGTAAGAAGCGCTTTAAGGAAGCCCTGCGGGCGGGTGATATGAACTATATCCTCACCGAGGGCATTGGCCAGAAGGAGGCGGGCGTAGCCGTTCTTGATGTGAACGTGGGTCTACCCGAGATCGACGAAAGAGAAATGCTCCGCCGCGCCGTAGAGGAGCTGCAGGCAGTGCTGGATCTGCCTTTGCAGATCGATACGGGTGATGCCGTCGCCATGGAGGAAGCTCTGCGCGTTTACAACGGCAAGGCACTGATCAACTCCGTCAACGGCAAGGAGGAAAGCATGGCCGCGATTTTCCCGCTGGTGAAAAAATACGGCGGTGCGGTCATTGCCCTGACGCTGGATGAAAACGGCATTCCCGAAACGGTAGAGGGCCGCCTTGCGGTGGCAAAAAAGATCCTTGACCGTGCCGCGGAATACGGCATTGAGAAAAAGGATCTGATCTTCGACCCCCTGGCGCTGACGGTCAGTGCCGATAAAGATGCCGCCAAGGTGACCCTACAATGCGTGGAGCGCATCCGCAAGGAGCTCTCCTGCCACACAAGCCTCGGCGTTTCCAACGTATCCTTCGGTCTGCCCGCCCGTGAGGCTATCGGCGCCGCCTTCTTCACCATGGCGCTGGAGCGCGGACTGAGCGCAGGCATCATCAACCCCTATTCCGTGGAGATGCAAAAGGCCTACTATTCCTTCCTTGCCCTGAAGGGACTGGACGAAAACTGCAGTCGGTATCTGGTAGCCTCCGACGCCTTTCAAGAAACGGGAAAGGGCTTTAGCCTTTCTCCGAAAAAGGAAGCGGAGGGCGACTTGACCCTTTCCGTATCCATTGAAAAGGGTCTGAAGGAAAGGGCCGCCCGGGAGGCGGAGGTTGCCCTTAAAAAAACGGAGCCCCTCGCCCTCGTTGAAGAGGAGATCATTCCCGCGCTGAACCGCGTGGGAGAGGCTTTTGAAAAGAAAACGCTGTTTCTTCCCTCACTCCTCATGAGCGCGGAGGCGGCGGGAGCGGCCTTTGAGGTGATCGCCCGCAAAATGCCCGCCAAAACGGAGGAGACAGGGCTTGGCCCCGTGATCCTTGCCACGGTGAAGGGCGATATTCATGATATCGGAAAGAACATTCTCTCCCTTCTGATGAAAAACTACGGCTTTGCCGTGATCGATCTGGGCAAGGACGTTGCCCCCGAGGCGATCCTTCGGGAGGTAAAGGCAAGACGGGCACCCTTGGTGGGGCTCAGCGCGCTGATGACCACCACGGTTCCTGCCATGGAGGAGACGGTGGCTCTGCTGAAAAAGGAAGCCCCCTTCTGCCGCGTGATGGTGGGAGGTGCCGTCCTGACGGAGGATTACGCTGAAAGGATCGGCGCGGATGCCTACGGAAGGGACGCCATGGCGGGCGTGCGCTACGCCACGGAGCTTTTGAAAAAATGAAGTGAAAAAGCACGGTTCAACGAACCGTGCTTTTTTATTATTTTTCTTCCTCGGTATAGGCCTTATAAGCCTTCCAGAAGCCGTTATAGGAGCGGTAGCCCACGAGAAGGGCGATCTGCGTTAAGGGAAGATCGGTTTTTTCCTCCAGATATTTTGCCACGCTCATGCGGTAATTGACCATGGCCTGCTTAAAGCTTTGACCCGTATATTTCTGCACCAGGCGGGCCGTTTGCTTTTCGGAAAAATGAAGCTCACCGGCAAGATCCGCCAGGCTTTTTTCTTTATCGTAATTGAGATTGAAAAAGTTATTGACGAGAAAATTCAGATCCGTCACGGGCCTTGCCTCGGCGCGCAGAGCGGGCTGAAGCTGAGCAAAAAATAAAGAAATGAAGGCCGCGATCTTGGCGTAGTTTCCGCTTTCCGTGGCACGGACGGTCTCCGCCAGAAAATCCGAAAGAAGCGGCTCGGAAAGACTCATGGAGCAAAAATCCTCAAAGGGGAAGGAGGTGAGGAAGGCGGAATGGCAAACGTCGGGGTGCGGATCGCGAAAGCGATGCATACAGCCTGCGGGCAGAGCGAACACGCAGTTTCCCTCCAAGGGGATCAGGCGGTCGTCCATTTCAAGCAGCGTTTTCGGGCCGCGGAGCACGTGGAGCTCCGCATAGCCGTGGCGGTGCAGGCGCGCCGTAGGAAAGACGCCGCTGGGAAAGCCCTCCATCAAGATGCACTTAAAGCTCTGCTCTCCAACGGTCACGTTCAGCTCATTTTTCATACTTATCACCTAAAAAGACTTTAGGGGGAGGATTTTGTCAGTTTCAGGAATTGAAAAATCTTCTCCCTTTGGTTACAATGATTATAGCATCATATTTTTTTATTGTAAAGGAGAAGTATCATGAAATTTACCGGCGTGATGCCCGCACTGGTCACCCCTCTGGACAGTGCTGAAAGAGTTCGCACAGACGTGGTGGAACAGCTCGTTAAGTTTTTCGTTAAGAACGGTGCCTCCGGCTTTTACGTAGCAGGCGGCACGGGCGAGGGCCTTGCCATCCGCCCGGGCGAAAGACGCCGTCTGGCAGAGGCCGCCGTGGCAAGCGCAGGAAAGACTCCCTGCATCATGCAGATTGCCAGCACCGATTTTAACGAGGCTATCGCTTTGGCCAAGCACGCGGAAAGCATTGGTTCCGCCGCCATTTCCGCCACGCCCCCCCTGTTCTTCCGCTACTGTGAGGACGACGTTTTCAATTACTATAAGGCGCTGGCCGATGCGGTTCACATCCCCGTAATCATTTACAATTCCCCCTTGGCAGGCTTCCCTCTGACCCCCGATTTTCTCAATCGCACCTTTCAGGTAGATAACATTACGGGTGTGAAATGGACCTCCTCCGACTATTTCGGTCTTATGCGCTTAAAGCAGCTGACGAACGGCGAAATGAACGTGCTGAACGGTCCCGATGAAATGCTGCTGATGGGTCTTGTGGCAGGAGCGGACGGCGGCATCGGCTCTACCTATAACTTCATGTTCCGCTGGTTCCGAGGCGTGTACGACGCTTATCAGGAAAGAGATCTTGAGAAGGCCATGGAATACCAAAACAAGGTGGTTCGCATCATTGCGGCCATGCGCCGATACAACCTCAACTCCATCGCCCTTGACCGCGCCATCTTTACCGAAATGGGCTTTGACGTAGGCCGCTGCGCCTTCCCGTTGACGTATTTCGACGAGGCAAAGACGAAGGAGGTCGTAAGGATCATGAGAGAGGAAGGCTGGAATGAAGACGCATTTGGATGCTGAAAAGGGGCACGTTCATCGCTTAAAGACTGAGATCTGCGTAGTTGGCGGCGGTCTGGCTGGCATGTGTGCCGCCATTGCCGCGGCCCGCGCGGGCAGGCAGGTAATTTTGATCCACGACCGTCCCATGCCCGGCGGCAACGCCTCCTCCGAGGTGCGTATGTGGCCCATGGGCGCTCACGGCAGGAACCGCCGCGAAACGGGTCTGTTCGAGGAGCTTCTGCTGGAAAACATGTACCGCAATCCCACCCGTAACTGGCCTCTGTGGGATTCAGTGATGTTTGAGGCGGTACGCTTTCAGAAGGGCATCACCTCCCTCTTCAACTGCTCCGTGACCGATGCGGTCATGGCAAAGGAAGGCAGGATCGCCTCCGTTTCCGCATGGCAGATGACCACCTACCGCCGCTTCACCGTAGAGGCGGAGCTTTTCATCGACTGCTCGGGCGACAGCATTCTGGCCGTCCCCAGCGGCGCTCGATTCCGCATGGGACGCGAGGCAAGAGAGGACTTCGGCGAGAGCATTGCCCCCGAGACGGGCGATGCCAAGACCATGGGCAACTCCTGCCTTTTGCAGCTGAGAGAGACCCCCAATAAGGTTCCCTATTCTCCGCCTGCATGGGCGAGGAGCCTACCCGACGAGAGTCTTCTGGAGACCCGCCCCCACCGCCCCGACCAATTTGTGGATAACAACTTCTGGTGGCTGGAGCTGGGCGGAGAGCAGGATACCATCGAGGATGCGGAGGAGATCCGCGACGAGCTGTTAAAGCTGGCCTTCGGCGTATGGGATCATATCAAGAATCGAGGCGATCACGGTGCGGAAACTTGGGATCTGGACTGGGCGGGCTTTTTGCCGGGCAAGCGCGAGAGCCGCCGCTACGAGGGCGACCACATCCTCACTCAAGGCGACGTGCAGTCCGGCGGGCATTTCGAGGACATCGTGGCCTACGGCGGATGGCCCATTGACGATCATCCCCCTGCGGGCTTTGAGGCAGTGGGACACCCCAACGTAAATCATTACAGTCCCTCCCCCTTCGGCATTCCCTACGGCTGTCTGTACTCCGCCAACGTGGAAAATCTCATGTTTGCAGGGCGCAATATCAGCGTAACTCATGCCGCCATGGCCTCCTCCCGCGTGATGGGTACCTGCGCCATTTTGGGTCAGGCCGCGGGCATTGCCGCCTCACTGGCCTTGGAAAAGGGCGTTCTGCCCCGTGGGGTAAATCAATTCATGCCCGAGCTTCAGGAAAGGATCATGGAGGAAGATCTGTGGCTTCCCCGGCACAAGAGAAGCATCTCTCCCCTCTGCACCGAGGCAGATCTTGAGACGGAAGCCGAGGATAAGGAAAACCTCAGAAACGGTATCGACCGCCCCACCGATGAGGAGGGTGATAACGGCTGCTTCCTGCCCTTGGGCAAGAGCGTGTGCTACACCTTAAAGGAGGAGAGCTTCGTTCGGGAGGTACGCCTTATCTTTGACAGCGACCTAAACCGTGAGACCGTACGCGGCGGCGTGGAGGAGCTTCATTTCGAGCCTACCATGTGCAACCGTCCCTGCTCCATGGAGCCCTACGAATTTCCTACCACCATGACGCGTGCCTTTGAGCTGCGTGTCGACGGAAAGATCATCTTCCGCACGGAGGACAACCATCAAAGACTGGTGCGCATTCCCGTGAACCGTACCGCAAAAAAACTGGAATTGATCCCCTTGGCCACCTTCGGTGACGAAAGGGCACACGTATTCAGCTTTGATTTTAAATAAGGGCGACGCGCTCCCGCAAGGGGGCGCGTTTTTTACGGAAAGACCTCCTCAAAAAGTTCCTCCAGCATGCAGGGCGCCGTTTCGCTTTCCGCTAAGGCACGGACAAAGGAGAGCGCCTCCTCCTTCGGAATGCCGGAAAGATCAAAGAAGGAGCGCTCCGCACCGTCCGCAGCTTCAAGACAGAGCCCGCCCGCGGAGAAAAAAAGTCGATAGAATGCCCTCGCCCCCGCCAAGGGAAAGCTCGCCTCATAAAGCACGCCATCTTGTTCCATCACTTTTTCACCTCCCGCAAGCACAGTGCCTCGCAGTATATCCCATTGCGAAGAAAAAAGCAAGGGCAAAAAAAGTGGGCTTTACTTCTTTTTTGTAGCAACGACGGGAAAGAGAGCGGAGAAAGCGAAAAAGAAAGGCTGTTTTTGTGAAAAATGACTAATTTTTTACGATTATTTTCATTTTTTGAATAATTTTCTTTTTTTTATGAATGTTTCCATAAAAAGCGACATTTTCGACTTTTTTTGGATAATATTCAAAAAAAGAAAGGAAAAAGTCGCAGAAATCCCCTTGCTTTCGCATGGTTTTTTTCAGAAAAAGGGGACGAAATGCACAAAAAGCGCCTGTGGCGCTTTTATATTTTTTCACGGCCGCCCTTCAGGAATGCTGACGGACGTGGGTAGGGGTATCCTGCAGGCGGCGAGCGGCGGACGACATGTGCTTTGCCGCAGGACGGAACAGAGCTACGGGAATGGAAAGCAGCGCCCAGGCGCCCAAGGCGCAAAGCAGATCGCTGAGGATTCCCTGTTGCCACCAGATGCTATCCATAAGGCCGGCCACGCCCAGCGAGAGGCCGAAGAGCCTTGTGGCGGCGCACCAGCGACGGGAAAGCCCCAGACTCTTCCCCAGAAGAGAAAGAAGATACGCCCCCGTCGCGGGAAGCACGGCAGAAAGAGTGAACAGTACGAGAAGGGTTAGAGCGAAAATGCTGACAACGGAAAAAATAACGGACATGGTCTCCTCCTTTTGCGGCGATGCCGCTTTTTCTTTACACCCTCAGTATAAAGAAGAAGGTGTCCCATAAAAAGGACAAAAAAAGCACTCGGAGGGATTCCGAGTGCTTTTTTTGTTATTCCATGGAGGAAAGTCCCTGCTTGTAGAGCTCCAAAAGCTCCTTGCGGGAGGAGACGCCCAATTTGCCGTAAAGATTCTTATTGTGGAATTTCAGGGTATTTTCCGTGATGCCGAGGTGCGCCATGACCTCCTTGGTGGTGGCACGGGAGACGTAGGCCTCGTAGATGGCCTTTTCCGTGGCGGTGAGGGTTGCGATCCCCGCCAGGAAGGCGGAAAGCTTTTCTCCGTCCACACCCTCCAGCGGGCTTTCCAGCAGCTGCTCCTTTCCCTCCCCCGCCGAGGAAACGGCGGTGCGCAGACGCTGCATTTCGTTCATCACAAGATGCAGACACAAAAGGAAGGATTCGCTGATCAGATAAGAAACGGAGAGCATTTCAAAGGGCAGATCGATCATCTGCTCGGCAAAATACATAATGAGATTGACGAATACCGCCAGCACCAAAATCACCCCGCGTGCGGGAGAGGCGGCGCGTTTTTTAAAGATGGCACGGAACACCACGGCGATCATAGCCGAAAAATACAGGACCAAGAAGACCGGATAGACCACGTGCAGAGGTCCGTAGTCCTTCTGAAGGGTACCCACGCCGCTTTCCACGGAGAAGGAAACGGAGCGGTAATAGAGCCCGAACAGATCCTGCCCTGCCGCCATCAGAAAGATCAGCGCGGAGATACCGAGCAGAGTCCAGCCCAATGCCTTGGGGATGCGGCTTCCCGTTACCCGCAAAAGGATCAGCAGCATAAAAAGCGGCAGGAAGGCTGAGCCGAGATAGGCCACGCGGTTGGCAAAAAGGGCGAAGGGCAGATCCCTTGCCAAGGCCAGAAGCAGATAGCCCAGATCCACCAGCGCCACGGCAGAAAACAAAAGACGGAACAGAAGGCGATCCTTCTTTACCAAAAGAAAGCACGCCAAAAGGAGCACCAGGGACAGCACAAAGGCGCCCACGTAAAGAAACAGCAGGCTGGAGGTCTTTCCCTGCGCGGTGCAGGCGGTCAGGCAGGGGAGAAACGAAAAACACAGGGAGATGACGATCCAAAGCTTTTTCACGGTATTCGTTTGTCGCAAAGCACGGCCTCCTTTGTTAAAAAAATATTCAAAAACACCCTACCCCACACCAAAGGGGTGGGGACACGGGGGTAAGGGGGCTATATAATAAGTACGTAATAATAGAAAGAACGGGCACGCCTTGCCTACGCTCTCTCATTATAGCACAATCCCCTTCTTTTTTCAAGAGGGGGAAAACCACAAAAAAGGGGAAAGAAACCATGAAAAAGATCATCGCATTCTTACTTTGCCTCGTGCTGGCAGCATCGATCCTACCCGCAAATGCCTTTGCGGCAAGCATTGCAAGCATTAACGTAGATGGAATCGCTCTGCCCGTGGACGGAGAAAAACCCGACTTTACCGCCGTACTCAGCGGCACCAACGCCTCCTCCAACTGGGCCGTCTCCATCACCAAGGTTGAATGGGTCGAATACGATCCCGATTGGGAATGGGAAAAAGATATGACGGCAAACGACACCTTCAAGGAAGGCTATTGGTACGTGCTGTACGTTACCCTGGAAGCAAGCGCGGGTAATTCCCTGAAAAGCGACTTTGTCCTGAATATCAACGGTGTGAAAGCAAACCTCAGCGGCAGCGTAACGCAGTCGAACGGCGCTAAGGCCGTCGGCTACATTTCCTACCAAGGGGCGAAGGGAGATAACCGCAAGAATCCCATCAGCTCTGTGGAGCTGTCGGTGGTCAATCCCGTAGCAGGTAAAACGCCCACCTTCGCCAAGGTGGATACCGAGAAATATTACAGCACCAACCATTCAGCTTGGCCCTCCTACCACCACAACGGTGTGGCATGGTCGAACGACAAGACCGGCGTAGCACTGAATACCAGTAACCCCTTTCAAGCAGATACCACCTATTCCGTGGGAATCATATTGCAAGCCAAGGACACCTATTACTTTGACGCACGCATGAGCGCCAAAATCAACGGCGTAAAGGCCTCCATCATCGCACTCGAAACAAACGGTGACAAAGGCATCGTAATCTTCGTTTATCTGACCGGCATTACTCCCGGTGACGGCAAAAAGGTCGTAGAGAGCATCGACCTGAACGTGCCCGCTCCCAAGGACGGCGAAAAGCCTGTTTACACCAAGCTGGAGGGCACGGGCTATTACAGCGACAACGGTCTGAACGGCTCCTCCACGGCCATCTACAAGAACGGCATCGCCTGGTTCAAATCCGCCACCTCCTACGTTTCTCCCGGCACTACCGAGACCTTCAAGGCCGAAAGCAATTACATTTTGA
This sequence comes from Clostridia bacterium, assembly GCA_017414535.1. GTDB lineage: Bacteria > Bacillota > Clostridia > Oscillospirales > SIG627 > RGIG5579. The sequence goes on from JAFQMA010000010.1 coordinate 20,569, forward strand.
AGGTCTCCCTGTTACCCCGGGACGGCTATAAATTTACCGAAGGCACCGCCGTAAAGATCAACGGCAAGACCGCCGCCTTAGAGCGCGGCAACGACGGCAGCATCACCGCCTCCGTCACCTTTACCGCACTGAAGAAGGATCACACCCACAGTGCCGCCACCGATTGGAAGAGCGACACCGAGGGACACTGGCAGATCTGTGCCGACGCCGCTTGCGGTGAGATCGTGACCTTAAAGGCCTCTCACACCGATCTCAACGGTGACAACAAGTGCGACGTATGCACCTTCGGCCTGTCCACCTCCATCGCACCTCCCGTTTCCACCACCCCTCAGCACACCACACCCGTGATCAATCCCGATGACAAGACCGACGTGCAGCTTCCCGTTACCGAGGAGAACGCCGAGGCAGGTGCTCAGCCGGAGGAAGGCGCTCAGCCCGAGACCGAGGAAGAGGAGGACAACGGCAAGGGTGAAGAGGAGAAGAGCCACCTTCCCCTGATCCTCGGCATCGCCGGCGGCGTGCTGGTTCTGGCGGCCGTGATCGTCGTGATCGTGCTCGTTCTGAAAAAGAAGAAATAAATCGCACAGTGAAAAAGCACTCGGAAATTCCGAGTGCTTTTTTTGTTTTTTCTTCAGCTTCGATCGTCTTGCTTGGGCTTGGCACGGCGGCGGGTGGTGCTGTAAAGATACACGTCGCTCTGCACGGTCAGCTCGAAGCTGCCGGGGCGCACGTAGCTGTCGGCACGGTACTGGGGACGGACGGTGCGAAGCTTGCCCTTCATGACTCCGCAGGAGATGGCGGCGGCTACGATGCCGATGACCACACATACGCCGAGAGTGATGGGATCGGGCATGGTCAGAAGGAAAAAGGTCACAAGTCCCACAAAGAGGACGGCGCAAAGGATCAGTAAAAATTTCTTCATTTTCCTTTCCTCCTTACAAAAGCGAGATCAGCGTCCACAGAGCAAAGCTGCCTGCGGTAACGGCGGCACAGATCCCCAAAAACCAGCGCCAATAGGCCCAGCGGTCCAAAGGCAGATCACCCACCATTTTGCCCGTTTGTCCGTTCATGGCAAAGGTATAGCGCTTGCCCTCCCAGTTGGTGTTGAGAAGCCACACGGGATAGAGGGCGTATTTGGCGGAAGCATTCTCCAATACAATGGCGGAGGACACGGTGCGCACGGAATCGTAGCCCGTAACGGTACTGCGGAAGGCATCAGCCGTGCTTTGACGGATACGCTCCTCCGCACGGGGGGCGCACATTTGGGAATCCACGTCGTACTTATCGGCCAAGAAGCCCGAAAGGTAGGCGGTATTGAAATCCACGGCGTCGGAAAAATCGTAGGGCTCGATGGATTCCATCAGGGTATTGTCAATTTTGGCGGAGCCGTCCACGGGCACGCGGTCAAAGGCCATATTGCCCGCGCGGCGCACGGAATAGTATTCGGTCTTGGTATAGACGTAATCGTCGTCCTCCCAGCGATCCTCGCTTTCCGCACGGTAGAGGATATCCGCATCCGTATCCGCATTGTACAGCCAGAAGGGTACGTAGATGCCGCGGATCTCCTCGATACGGTTCTCCTCACGGAAGGAGCGGGGCAACAGGCGCTTCCCCTGCAGATGGCGCTTCAGTGCCTCCTTGGCGGCCTTTTTGTCCAGTCGGAAGGGGATCACGTAATCGGGGCGAAGAGACCCGGACAGACGGGAGGGGATCACCGTGGGATTGCCGCAAAAGGGACAGGCGGTGGCGGCAGTATTCTCATCGGCAATGAGCTGGCCGGAGCAAGCCTCGCAGGTGAAGACGGAGAGGCTTCCCTCCTCCCCCTCCTGCCACTCGCTTCCTCCAAAGTCACTCCAGGAGGCGGAATCCTCCTTTTGGCTATCCAGCTGGGCGGCGTAATTCTCCAGCACAGCCACGTCGAATTCCGTATCGCAATAGGGACACTTCATTCTTTGTGCGCCGGCACTGAATTCAATGCCACCGTTACACTGGGGGCATTTATATTGCTTGATCTCGGACAAGGTGCTTTTCTCCTTTCAAAAAGGCTCAGCGGGCATCCTCTTCACCGAAGGGATCGCCGCATTCCGGGCAGAACCTGGGGGGAGACTTGGGATCCTCGGGCTCCCAGCCGCATTTATCACAGCGGTAAAGGGGCTCACCCGCAGGCTTTTTGGCACCGCAATCGGTGCAGAATTTTCCTTTGTTTACGGCACCGCAGGCGCATTTCCAGCCCTCCTCGGGCTTTTTGGCCCCGCATTCAGCACAGAATTTCCCTTTATTTACGGCACCGCAGGTGCATTTCCAGCCCTCCTCGGTCTTGGGAGCGGTGGCATTCCTTGCCTGCTCCTGCGCCACGCCCTCGCGATAGAGCTGACCGACGGTATTCATGGCACCGTTCTGAGTGGCCATGCCCATACCCATAAAGCCCGTCATGGCGCCTGCCTCGTTTTCGGCGGCCTTTTCCATGGCAGTGGCGGTAGCCTCCGTCATGCGGCCGGCCATCATGAAGGCGTTGGAGCCGTAGGTGGCGGCATCCTCCATCTGATTGATCTTTTTCATATCCTCCTCGGTGAGGGTGATGGGATTCAGGGCGATACGGCCGATGGAAAGGCCGCGGTTCTCTGCCCATTCGGTCTGCAGGGCGCGGTTCATGGCGTCCTTTAGCTCGTTCACCTTGGCAGGGAGCTGAGCAGGGCGCAGACCCAGCGCAGACAGCTCACCCAGAGCGGGCTGGAGGGCGGAAATAAACTCCGTTTTCAGCTGCTCGTCGATCTCGTCACGGCAAAATTCATAGGAAACGTTGCCGCAGACCTTGCTGTAAAACAAAACGGGATCGGACACGGTATAGGAATACACACCGTTACAGCGCACCTGTACCGTTCTGCTCATACCGATGCGGGCATTGACCACGTCAAAAAGGATGGGGCTGGGGGTGCCGAAGCGGTTGCCCATGATCTCCTTGGTATTGATATAGTAAACTCTCTGATCCTTCCCCGTATCGCCGCCATAGGTAAAGCGGCGGCCAACGGTCTTAAGGGTCTCCTTCACGGCCTCGGAGAATTTGCCCGTGAACAGGGAGGGCTCGGTGGAGGTGTCGTAGGTAAACTCACCGGGCTCGGCGCAGAATTCCACGATCTGTCCCTGCGCTACGATAAGCATACACTGACCGTCGGCCACCACGATGCCGGAGCCGTCAGAGATGATATTGTCGTCTCCCTTGGTGTTGGAGCTTCGATTCCCGCGGCGCTTCTGCCCCTTTCTCACCAGCACGTCTGCGGGGAGCGCATCACAATAGAAAAATTCCTTCCACTGGTCGGCAAGAGTACCGCCCAAGGCACCGATGCCAGCTTTGATCAGTCCCATAACAAAATCTCCTTTTTCTCTGGTTTGCCGCCCCACAGAGCGGGGCAAGGCTGTTTCACACGTATTATATCATACGCCGCAAAAATTGTAAATTACCGTTTTTGAATTTCCGAAAAAAAGCGAAAAAGGCAGACGTTACGTCTGCCTTTTTATGAGTACGCGATGCCCGAGGGAGATGGGTTTGGGGGAACCTTGATTTTTTTCGTCGGTCTCCGCGGGCGCCGCGGGATTTTAAAAAAATGGGCGAAAAGGGTGTTGCACCCAAGGTTATTTTATGATATAATCACGGCGGTGCTACCAATGAAAGCACGAATATCATTGAAGAAACAGGAGTAAATATCATGATCAAGCTCGCTCCCTCCCTTTTGGCCGCCGATTTTTCCTGCCTTGGGGAAGAAATAAAAAAAGTATACGACAACGGCGCCCAGTACCTGCATCTGGACGTCATGGACGGCTCCTTTGTGCCCAACATTTCCATGGGCCCCGGCATGATCGCCTCCATCCGTAAGGTATGCGATATCGTTTTTGACGTGCATCTGATGATCGACGATCCCATCCGCTATATTGACGATTTTGCCAAGGCAGGTGCCCAGATCATCACCTTCCACTACGAGGCCTGCGACAATCATAAAGAGGTCATCGACAAGATCCATTCCTACGGCATCAAGGCCGGTATGAGCGTAAAGCCTCACACCGATGCTAACCTGATGGTCCCCTTCCTGCCCGATCTGGAATTGGCTCTGGTGATGACCGTTCAACCCGGCTTCGGCGGACAGAAGTTTATGCCCGAGGCAGTGGAAAACCTCAAAAAGCTGAACCGTGCCATCAAGGCGCTGGGCAAGGACATGGATCTGGAGGTAGACGGCGGTATCAATCTGCAGAACGCTTCCATCGTGAAGGACGAGGGTGCCAACGTTCTGGTGGCAGGCTCCGCCGTATTCGGTGCGGCAGACGTAGCCGGTACCGTGCAGGAATTTTTGAAATAAACAGCATTTTTTATAAAAAACCGAAGGGAAGCGACTTCTGTCGCTTCCCTTTTCGTTTGCTTTGCGGGCAGGCAGAAGAGATAACAAAAAAATCCCCCGGAATTGTTCAAAATTTCCCATTTTTTTGTCAAAAGCAATTGACAATGATCAAGAGTAAATGATACAATAATTATGTTTGTATAGTATCATCCGAAAAAAGGGGTTTTTGTCAAGAAAGATCGGCCCTCCGAGCTCCTTGAAAAAGACAAAAATGCGGGTATGCTCTGCAAAATAATATGTAAGATCGAAAGGAAGATCGATATGTCCATGCATATGAGAAAGAGCCGCGTGCTCCGTCAAATGAGAAACGGCAAGGTTGCCACCTGTACCAAACTGAATCTGGCTGATCCCAGAGCTGCAGAGATCGCCGCTATGTGCGGCTTTGACTGCATCTGGATCGACCTGGAGCACGTACCCAACAGTATGGCCAGCGTCGAGGACGCAGTCCGCGCTGCCAAGATCTACGACGTAGACGTTCTGACCCGCATTTCCCGCGGTTGCTACAGCAACCTGATCCGCCCTCTGGAGGCTGACTCCACCGGTATCATGGTTCCTCACCTGATGAGCCTGAAAGAAGCCAAGGAGGTCGTATATTACAGCAAGTTCCATCCCATCGGACGTCGTCCCCTGGACGGCGGTAACGCCGACGGCAAGTACTGTCTGGTTGACGGTGCCGATTACGTAAAGGAAGCCAACGAGGAAAGATTTACCGTGGTTCAGATCGAAGATCCCGAACCCATGGCCGAGCTGGAGGAGATCTGTGCTCTTCCCGGTATCGACATGATCTTCTTCGGACCCGCTGACTTCTCCCAGGGTCTGGGCAATCCCTGCGATTTCGCAGATCCCAGAATCGAGGATACCAAGAAGCTCATCGCCAAGACCGCCCGCAAGTACGGCAAGTTCGCAGGCACCGTGGGTGGCCCCGGCAATTTCGACGCTCTGGCTGACATGGGCTACACCTTCATCAGCACCGGTGCTGACGTGGTCGCCCTCTTCACCTACTTCCAGGATATGGCGGATAAGGTAAAGGACAGAGACATTCGCAACGTATAAAAACCCACAAGAAAAAGAGGCGATATAACATGAATTTCAAACAGATTGGACCCAACAAGGTCTCTTCCATGACCATCGGCACCGTTCAGCTGGGTCTGAACTACGGCATCGCCAACAACGGCGGTCAGCCCGATGAGGCGAAGAGCTTTTCCATGCTTCGTGCCGCTTTCGAAAACGGCATCACCTCCCTTGACACGGCCCGTGCCTACGGCAACTCCGAGGACGTGATCGGCAGATTCCTGAAGACCTGGGAGGGTCCCCTTCCCTACATCACCACAAAAGTGCCCCAGCACAGCAACTCTCAGAGCGAAACGAGCCTTGAGGCGCACGTGATCAACAGTGTAGAAACCTCTCTGGAAAGACTGGGCGTGAAGAAGGTCAATGCCGTCATGCTACACAACGTGGCAGATATGTACGCCTACGGCAACGAGATCGCCGACGTCATGCAGGGGCTGATCCGTCGCGGCTACACCGATCAGGTGGGTGTTTCCGGCTACGTCAAGGAGGACGTGGACGAAATGCTGAAATACCCCCAGTATAACGTAACGCAGGTTCCCATGAGCATCTTCGATCAGAGACTGATCGCAAGCGGAGCCACCATGAATCTGAAAAATGCGGATTACACCGTATTCGTTCGCAGCGTATTCCTGCAGGGTCTGTTCTTCCTGGATCCCGATAAGATTGAGGATCCCATCCTTGTAGAGCACGCCGCTCCCAAGATCCGCATCCTGCGCGAGATCGCTAAGGCTGAGGGCATGAGCATTGCTCAGCTGGCCATCGCCTTCATGCGCGATACTGCCGGCGTTACCAGCCTTGTGCTGGGTGCCGACACCCCCGATCAGGTGCGCGAGAACATTGCCTACTTTGACGCACCCGCACTGGACAAGAAGGTCATGGAGCGTCTGCAGAAGGAATTTGCCTTCGTAGATATCCCCGAGATCATGAAGGTCCTCAGCCGTCCCAAGCCCCAAAAATAAATAGACTCAAAGGAGATATACCATGAATTTTCCTCTCGGAGATAAAGAACTTCGCATCGGTATCCTCGGTATGACCGAGGGCAACGGTCACCCCTATTCCTGGAGCGCCATGTTCAACGGCTACAACAAGGAAGAAATGGAGACCTGCGGCTTCCCCGTCATCCCCAGATACCTTGAAAAGCAGCCCCCCGAAACCTTCGGTATCCCCGGCGCCAAGATCACCTGCATCTGCTGCACCGGCTACGCTGAAAGAGAAGAGGCAGAGCACATGGCAAGAGCCGCTCTGATCCCCACCGTTTATGACAGACCCGAGGAAATGATCGGCAACGTAGACGCCGTTATCGTGGCTACCGACGACGGCAACGAGCACGTGGATCGCTGCCGCCCCTTCATCGAGGCAGGCATTCCCATGTTTATCGACAAGCCCCTCGTCAACAAGGAGGAGGATCTGAGAACCTTTATGCAGTGGAGAAAAGAAGGCGCTCAGTTCATCACCAGCTCCTGCATGCGTTACGCGAAGGAGTACGAGATCTTCTACAAAAACCACTACGAGCTGGGCAAGCTCTTCTACATCTGCTCTCCCATGGCAAAGAAGTACGAGACCTACGGCATTCACGCACTGGAGGCCATGTACCCCCTGCTGGGTCAGGGCTTCGTATCCGTTCGTAACACCGGTACCTTTGAACGCACCGTGGCACACATCAAGCACGAGAACGGTTGCAACGTGAACGTTATCCAGGGCATTGGCATGGGCGGCGCAGGCATGCTGGTCATCGGCGAGCACGGTTCCCGTTATCTGACCGCAGGCGACTCCTACTACTGCTTCAAGAAACAGCTGGATCTGTTCGTGCACTGGCTGCGCACCGGCGAGGAGCCCTTCCCCTTCGCAGAAAGCGTAGAGCTGATGAAGATGGTCATCGCAGGTCTCCGCTCCCGCGAGGAAGGCGGCAGAGAAGTGTTCCTTGACGAGATCAAGGTAGACTAAGCAATAAAAGTGAAAACACCCGAAAGATACCTTTCGGGTGTTTTTTTATTCTTTCGGAAAATACATTTCCTCAACGTAGCGTCGATGGAAGAATTCCGTTCCGCCCAGCTCGTGGTGAACGGAAGATGCGGCAATCTTACGGATCCTTCCGACGCTATCCCGATCCAAGAGGAGACGGGCAGCGCCGGCCAAGGCAGCGTTTCCCAGCACACAGGCCTTCTCCGTCAATTCCCTTGGAAAAAGCCCAATGGAGGCGGCGCTTTTCAGATTGATACGACTGCCGAATCCACCCGCCAAATAAAAGCGTGAGATCTCCGAGCATTCCGTATCCGTGTCGTTCAAAAGAGTGGCAATGCCCGCGGCCACAGCAGCCTTGGCAAGCTGTACGGCGCGAACGTCCCTTTGAGACAGCATGACGTGGGGATCCAAAACCGCGGGGTCCTTTTTCAAGGCGCCTGTTTCATCCATTTGCCCCAAAGAAATCAGCACCGCCAATACGTCGATCAGCCCACTTCCGCACAGGCCCACGGCAGGGGCATTGTCAATGGTATGGATACGAACGCTTCCCTGCTCCGCCCAAGCTCGATCCACCGCCCCCGCGATGCCGCTGCAACCGCAGGAGATGCCGGCTCCCTCAAAGGCAGGACCTGCCGCCATAGAGGTCACGTGGAGCACTCCGTTTTTCCAAAGAGCAATTTCGCCGTTGGTGCCCACATCGCAAAGAAGCGCGGTCTCTCCCTTTTCGCACATACCGGAGGCCAATACGGCACAGGTTATATCCGCACCCACAAAGGCGTGCATGCAGGGAGGAAAATAGGCGCCGTCCCACTCCCGATCAAAAAGAAAATCGGCCTCAAAGGGGGCACAAGAAAGCGGCGCGGGATCGCGCCCCGTCAAAAGATAGAGCATAGCGGTGTTCCCCGCTACCACAAAGCGGTCCGCTTCGCCGCCGGCGCGATGAAGAAGAAGCTTGATGGCATCGGTGATCTGCGCGCGCAGAGCACCCGCCCGGCCGTGCATGGCCGCATCGATACGCCCCATGACATCAGCGGCTACAGACGCTTGAGGATTGACCATCGATGCCTCACCCAAAAGACGACCGTCCGCAAGATCATAGCGCCGCAAGACCACCGTAGTGGTGCCGAGATCCACCGCCGCACCCACGTGACCTGCCACAGGTCTTTCCATGAGAACAGGGACGGTGGCCGTTTCAATGGATTCCTCCGCTGTGAAAGGCAAAATCACCACGGCATCTCCTCGAACCACTGCTTGGCAGGCAAGACGAACCCCTGCCGCTTGCTCCGCTTTGGTGGGCGGGGACACCGCGCCCCACAGACCCACGGCGCATTTTCCGCATTGACCACGTCCCCCGCAGGGACGGAAAATCGAAAAACCCGCTTCCTCCAACAACTGAAAAAGCGGGGTCGGCTCTCGGAACGGCCACGTTACATGCTTCCCGTTTTGATATATTTGCAGTTCACCCATTTTTCACTCCCGATATAACACAAGCCCGAAAAAGGTAACCGTATCGATACCGTTTTGATACGCCAGATCGGTCGCCTGCGCCGTGCGGTAAACGTCCACACCGTAGCCCTCCAGTGGAAGTAGTGCCTCATCGGGATGACGGCACGGAAGCCCCTCCTTTTGGGCGCAAACGGGACACAGGTGGCATCCGCCACCCGACAGATGAAGATATTCTTTTCCGCGATCTGAGAGAGCGCGACCGATGCGACGGCTGATCTGCGCGTGGAAGGCGCCTGCCTCCATCATTCCCTCAAAATCAAAGCAATCGGCAATGGGGCAGATGCTTTGATAGAGCATGGCACTCTCAAAGGAGCGCACACGCGCCATCAATTCCCCGATGGGGCCAATATAGGGTGGGCAGGTATGGCAGCGGCCGTAATTACCGCAACCGCCGTTTTCGCAAATTTTACGAAATTCCTCGTTTAGAACGACCCGATCGCCCGCAAGAAGCGCCGCCTTACGGGCACCGCATGCCAAGGCCAAGCGAACAAGATCCGTCATGAAACGGCAGAAAAGAAGGCTTGCAGGTTTTCCCAAGGGGCATGGGCGGGAATATCACAGCCCGAGGAAAGCACAAAATTTTGATAGGAGCCGAGCCGATCAATCAAGTCCCTGACCGCCTCGTTCACCGTCTCCGGAGTGCCGTTGGCCAGCTTTGCCACAGGATCCACGTTTCCCATGCACAAAGCATCGGCAGGGGCGCTTTTCAGCACCGTCTCCATATTCAGCGCATTGCCGAAATGGTACGCATCCGCACCCAAGGCGAACACGCTGTCCAGCATTCCGCCAACGGAATTGCCGCAGTTGTGATAGATCACGGAAAAGCCTTCCTCCTGCAGGGTAGAAACGATCTCCTTCACGTAGCGATGGGAAAACTCCTCAGCCATATCGGCCCCCAAAAGCCCCGCCAAGGGCTCCGCCATCATGACACCGTCGGCACCCGCTTTCTTCATGGCCTGTCCGTAGGAGATCAAAAAGGCGGTAACCTTTTTCAAAACGGTATGCACCGTTTCCGGCTCGTCAAAGCAGGAATAAATGATCTCGGTCACGTCCATCAAGCGACCCGCCAAAGAATAGGGGCCGATCATGCCTGCCAAGACGGGCTTGTCCTTGATTTGCGCCTTGGCTAAGGCAACGCCCTCAATATACAAGGGAATGCGCCCCGCCGCCAAGGAGGGAACCGCAAGCCCATCCGCTTCGGCGGCGCAGGTGATCAGCCGTCCCGTAACAGCGGGTACCTCGTCGGGGAAAAAGCGCACGGCGGCACCAAAGGCCTCCGCCTCTACCGAAAGATCCATGGGGCTGATAGCCGCCGGCGTATCCGTTTCGGTGGCAATAAGCGTCATGGCCGCGGCTTGGTGCTCGGCGCTTTTCACCATTTCTTCCACGGTGATCCCCAGCCGCTTTGCGGCGGGAAAGGACAAAATAGGCAGGGCGCGGCGCGAAGAAGCGGAGGCCGCTTGCCAAAGCAGCTTCTTTACGTTCATTTTTTCTTCCTCATTCCTTACAAAACGCAAGCGCGACCTCGGCGGCGGTGGCAGCATCCGAAGAAAACGCATCGGCGCCGATCTTGTGAGCGAAGTCCTCGGTCACGGGGGCACCGCCCACCATGATCTTCACTTGATCGCGTACGCCCGCACGCTCGGCAGCCTTGACCACCTCCTCCATCGTCACCATGGTGGTGGTCAGAAGCGCGGAAATGCCGATGACCCTGCAATTTTCCTTTCGAGCCGTTTCCACAAAGGTCTCGGGAGCTACGTCGACACCGAGATCGATGACCTCCAGCCCCTTGCATTCCATCATCATCTTAACCAAGTTTTTACCAATGTCGTGGATGTCCCCCTTAATGGAGCCAAGACAGACCTTGCCCGTCATACCGCTCTCCTCCACGGAAAGATGAGGCTTTAACATTTCCGAGCCCTGCGTCATGGCACGTGCGGCCATCATCACGTCCGGCACGAATACGGTATTGTTTTTAAACTTCTCGCCAATTACGCTCATGCCCCGGATGAGCCCGTCCTTCAAAATGGTCTCGGCAGGGATCCCTTCCTCCAAGGCCTTGCACACCAGCTCCTTAACGGCATTTGCCTTGCCGCTCTGCAGCTGCAGGGAAATTTCATTTAAAATCACTTTGATCTGCCTCCAATTTCTTTCCATTTAATAACTGCCCTCTTCACGCCAGATGCGATGCATCAATTCGTAACGCTCCAATGGCATCCCGGTATAAACACAATTTGAGGTGCAGAAGATATAGCCAAAGCCGTTCATGCCCTCCCTCAAAGAGCGGCGCACGTCGGAAACGACCTCTTCCTCGGTGCCCGTTTGCAGCAAGCCGCAATTCACGTTACCGCACAGGGCAACTCGATCGCCGTACAAACGCTTGACCTCCGAAAGGCTGACTCCCGCCTGTGGATCAAGGGAGTGCAAGGCATCCGGCTGACAGTCCACGATCTGGTCCAGAATGGGCATCACATTTCCGTCGGTATGCTTGATGGAATAAAAGCCCATATCCCGATAGGCACAGATAGCGCGGCTCAAATACGGAGCAATAAAGGTCTCGAACATGGCAGGAGAGAAAAACGGATTGACGTTGAAGCAATAGTCGCTGGCCATCATAAAGCCATCTACCAGCCCTCTCTTGGAAAGCACCTCAGCGATCTCCAAGCGGCGTGCAAGACGCTCCTCCGCTTCTTTTTTCAGACCCGTCTCATCCTCATACATCCGCTCGGTGAAGGACATCATGTTTTCGCCGTCGGGCATGGCAAAGGTAGGATCCCCCTCCAGCATAAGAAAATATCGATCGCCGGTTTTCTCTCGAACGGTCTCCAAAAGACGCAGGATCTTGTCGTATTCTGACATCTGCTTAAAGCCGAATTCTATGAAAATGGCGCTGTGCTGATATTTTTCCGCGGTCATTATGTAGGTCTCCGCGTCGTATTCGATATGCAGCCTCCTTTCTTTTTGAGTCATTTGATCCCAACGGTCGAGGCTTTTCTGAAAGGGGTGGATGCGCCCCAAAGCCTCCAGGGTCAAAAAAAACATCATTTCAAAGGTAGGACAATGGCCCTCGATAGGCTCTCTTTTTAAGGCTTTGATAAACCGTTCTCTTTCTGTCATCCTGCACGCTCTCCTATCTGTTTTCGTCTTGTTCCTCAATGAAAAATCCTGAATTTCTTTTCTTCTCGTATCTCTTACGGTACTGCTGGGGAGTCATATGAAAATGTCTGTAAAACTGCTTGAAAAAAGAGGATTCCGAGGTGTATCCCACAAGTCCGACAATTTCGCCGATCTTCTTTTTGGTAGTAAACAGTAAGTATGCAGCGTGATCCATACGTGTAGCAATAAGTTTTTCCTGAAAGCTCATCCCGTAGTTGTTTTTTAAAACTCTGGAAAGTTGACGCGTGGAAATATGCAACAGCTGTGCCAGGGTATCCTGTGTAATGTATTCGGAAAACCTCGTTTCGAAAAAGGTATCGATCATGGTGGTGCCCTCCACCGCGCCCTCCTTTTCGGGGAGAGAACGCTGGAAATTTTCGAGTCGGAGACGACGGAAGGACTTGATAAGGATTTCCTTCAAAAGCAAGCTCTGCATATCCTTTGAAAAAAGATTATTAGCTTCGTATTCGTAATAAAAATTTCGACACAGCTCCACCAATTCAGAGGTCAGAGAGAACACCCCGTAACAAGGATACTGCCTTTGGAGAGAATCCAAAAGCTTTCCCTCTGATAAATAAAAGCAAAAGGTGAAGCGCTCAAACGCCTCCGGCAAAACGCGGGTCTGATGGTACGCACCGGGCGAAATCAAAATTCCTTGTGCGGACAGCTCAACGCGGTCGTATTCCACCTCGGCTACGCCTTTCCCGCGCAAAATGAGATGCAGCTCATAATCGGGATTGCAATGGCGGTTGGTTTGCCATTCGTATCGGGAGCGCGGAATACGCGATATCTCAAAACGGGAAAATACCGTATCTTCTCCAACTTGAAAAGAAAGACTACTGTTTTTCATCATTACCTCTGTTATAAAAAATCTTGCCGAGAAAAGGAACCCACCTATTACAAGAATAACAGTTTAAAGCAACTTTTCAATGCAAAGATGTGTCATCATTTTGAAGAAGAAGTCTTAAATGCGCAGTAATTCCTGCTTTTTAAACAAAAAACAGTTCATTCAAGACTAAAAGCACCCGAAAAAAATTCGGGTGCTTTTTTATTCCTCCAGTTGACGGCCCAAATATAAGCCCGCCGTGCGAATCAGCGCCTTTTCCGCCTCCGTGGGAAGCTTCAGCTCGTTTTTCAGCAGAATGAAGGCGCCGATCACGTCCCCTTCCGCTAAAATGGGCATCATGGCAGATACGTAATAGCCCTCGGGCCCCATGGGGATCTTCTGCGCCTCCATGGTGAATTCATAAAGGCTACGCCCCTCCATGATCTTCTCCGCCTCTGCGGAAAGTCGCTCCGACATTATACCCTTTTTCGGCACGCCTGCAGAAGCAATGACCCCATCCCGATCGCACACCGCCACCGCAATGCCCCAGCTTTTATAGAGAGTATCGCAATACCCCTGTGCCTCCGTCAGCATCTCCCCCACGGGTGAATATTTCTTGAAGATCACTTCCCCATCCCGATCCGTATAGATCTCCAATGGGTCTCCTTCACGAATCCTCATTGTTCTTCTGATTTCTTTGGGAATCACCACACGACCAAGGTCGTCTATTCTTCGAACGATTCCAGTAGCTTTCATATATACATTTCTCCTTAAATTGCAAATTGTGATACTATTATTTGTAACTCGTGGGAATTTATACTGCATAGATTTACTTTTGAAATGAAATATGTTATAATAAATCAAAGGTGGTGATTTTGTGAAAAACAAAAAACAAATAATAACAATTATTCTTTCCGTTCTTATCACCTTAGCAGTTGTTTTTGCTGTCTTGTTTGGTATAAAGATATATCAAGACAAACTTGTTGAATCAGGTTATAGCGAAACGCCAAATTCTGCTAATCAATATGCCAAAGACGTAACTATGCTTCAATTGATTGCTACTCCCGAAAAATATGACGGTCAACTTGTTAGAGTTATCGGTGTGGGTAATCTTGAATTTGAAGGTAATTGCATTTCACTCAGCAAAGAGGATTTAAAATACGGTGTTGGCAATTCTATTTGGATTGAACTCGGTGAAAAAGCAATTTCATACGAAGAAGCACAAAAATTTAATGGCGATTATGTAGTCATAGAGGGTGTTTTTGATAAAGACGATTGCGGACATATGGATATGTTCTGCGGTTCAATCAAAAATATCAGTCGGTATGAATTGTGGGACTCTTA
>JAFQMA010000011.1 GCA_017414535.1 Clostridia bacterium
ATACTCCGTTGTTTTTCAACGGAGTATTTTTATTCCTTCATATTTTCGAAGAAAATATTTCACGGGCAAAGCCCATTTCACTCGTCGCAGACGAATTTCACAGATTTGCACGGCAAATCTATTTCATTGTAGGTTGGGCTTATCCCTAAGTCCAACCTACTAAGGGGTGCGCCTTGCTTGTGCTTTCGTTATTTTTGCTCTCGGAAAAGGATCTCGCCCGTTTCGTCGTTCATGCTTTCCACGATGGCAAGGCTTTCCAGGTGATAGCCCAGATTTCTCAGCACGCCGCCGCCCATCTGGAAGCCCTTTTCGATGGCGATGCCCAGACCCTGCACGGTGGCACCTGCGGATTCCGTAATGGAGATGAGCCCCTGCAGGGCACAGCCGTTGGCGAGAAAATCGTCGATAATGAGGACCTTATCCTCGGGGGAGAGAAATTTCTTTGCCACGATGACCTGATTGCGGTTCTTGTGGGTGAAGCTTTCCACCTCCGCCACCAGCATCTCGCCCTCCAAATTGACGGATTTGGACTTTTTGGCAAAGACCATGGGAACGCCGAATTCCTTGGCTACAAAGCAGGCAATGCCGATGCCCGAGGCCTCGATGGTCAGCACCTTGGTGATCTCCTTATGGCCGAAGCGGCGCTTAAATTCGCGGCCGATCTCCTCCATGAGGGAGATATCCATCTGATGATTGAGAAAGCTGTCTACCTTCAGGACGTTGCCGGGCTTGACCTGACCGTCCTTTAAAATGCGTTCTTCCAGAAAATTCATGCTTTACCTCCCATTGCTTTTCTTTCTTCGAATTTTGCGTAAAGGAAGCCGATCGCCTTGGCGGAGAGCCAAGCGAAGAGAATGCCGAGGAGCGCGCCCGCCAGCAGGTCGGTGGGATAGTGCACCACCAGAAAAAGCCGTGACAGCATCACGAGAAGGGCGGCGCACAGGGCGACGGTGCCCCATTTTTTGTGATAGAGAAACAGCCCCGCGGCGGCTTCAAAGCTGGCCAGGGTATGTCCCGAGGGGAAGGAGAAGTCCGTGGACATCTCACCCCAGGCAAGACGGCAGAATAAGGTGGGGTCCAGATCGTAGGGGCGGGGACGGGCCACCGCGTTTTTCAGCACTGCGTTGCCGAATATCACACCCAAAAGCAGGGCAAGGCCCATGGTGAAGCCTGCCTTACGGGTCTTGGGGATCAGCATGAGAAGAAGGGACAGGGCGATCCAGAAGATGCCCGATTCCCCCAGCATGGTCACCGAGGTCCAGAAAACGTCCGAGACGGCGGTGGCGCTGTCCTGAATGAGATGAAGGAGCGACAGCTCCCATTGGATCAGCCAAGCCATGATCAGAGAAGGATACGGTCGTAGATGTAGAAGTTATTGCCCTTCTTGCGGGCAAATACCATGAAGTCCATGGGATCATGGTAGTCCTCCCGGCCTGCCAGCTTCAGATAGTGACCGAAGGAAACGTGGCAAACGAAGGTGTTTTCGTCGAAGGCGTAAAATTCGCCCACGTATTCATCCTTGAAATAGTAGCCCTGATGGGTCCACACGAAGTAGGAGGGATTTTCGTAAATATTGCGGTAGAACATGCTGGCCGTGTCAAAATACTTTCTGACCTCGTAAAGGCTGCCGTCATCCTGCATATATTTGGCGTATTCCTGCATACCCGTGAGCATCCTCTGACCGTAGGTCTCCAGAAGGGTCGCATCGTAATTGAGGCTTGCCTCCACGATGCCGCTTTCCTCATTGAGGGTGAGGGTCTGCTCCAGACCGTTTTTATCGGTGCAGGTCAGAACGGGCTTGGTGAAAAGGCCTGTGATCTCGTATGTATTGAGGGTGATTCCCTCGACTCCCTCGGGCAGGAACTCGTTGAAGCGATGGGGGGCGCTCTCTACCAGGTAGGAGGCGGCCACTGCCTTGCCGTTGACTGTGACGGAGGAGGTGGAGGGAACGGTGAATTTCACCGATTCGGTGGGCTTTAAGAACATTTCGAGGCTGTCAAACTCCCAGCCCTTGAAGCCCCATTTGCCCTCCTCGGCACTGCGCTTTAAGCGAATGGTGGCGATCTTGGTGGAGGGGATGCTCTGCACGGCCAGCTCGGAGGAGGCGTCCCCCTCGAAGTCGGCGGGGGCCTGAGGCTCGGACTGATCGGCAAAGACCACGTTGTAGGAGGCGGTCTCTTCATCGGCACCGGTGGCGTAATAGGAGAGGACCTTGCCCTCCTTCTTGGCGGCAAGGATCAGAGCCGCGGTCTCCCGCGTTTCAAATTCGCCCGTTTCGAAGCCTGCCAGCGCCATGGCATCCACGTACTTTTCCGTGACGAAATATTCCTCGTAAACCTTTTCGGCACTGTGAATGGGCTGGCTTGCCTCATAGGCCTCCAGATAATCGGAGAGCAGGCAAAGGCCCGTGACAACGGCGGCGACGATCAAAAGGACCGCGGCACCGTAGATGATCCAGAACAGGCTCGGCTTTTTCAATGCTTTCACTGTCATTGTTTCGACGCTCCTACGATGAAATAGGTGGGAAGGTTGCGGGGCTTGGTAAAGGCCTTGTAGTTATTGACAAGTCCCTTGCGCTGGTACTCGTCCAGGGTGGACATATCGTAATCGTAAAGATCGTAATAATCGCGATAGTACATCATGGCGGAGCTTCCTCCGTCCAGCTTGCCTGCGGCAATGGCGCCGTATTCCAGCATGATCTCGATGAGCTCGTTATGGGTGGCGCCCACGCTGGAGGCGGTTCTGCCGTCGGTGACAAGCAAAAGAACGGTGCCGTCGGCGCGCTGACCGATGGCGGTGCGCTGTGCTCTGCCCACGTTGCCGTCGGCATAGTGGAGGGTCACGTTCTGACCGTCGTTGGTGATGAGACAGTTGCCCGTCTGGAAGCAAACGCCGTCACGGATGCCAAGCTCCTTGCCGCGGGCGGCGGTCATGCCCTCGCTGACAATGAGGCGGTTGTCGCTGGTGAAGCCCATGAAGGTACGGTTGGTGTGTCCGTTGTAGACCAGCTCGCCCCCTGCAAAGGTGATGCCAATGGGGACGGCGCCGTTGCCCACGCCGCCCGTGTCGGGAAATTCACCGCCGTTAATGGCGGCGACGGCCTGATACTTTTCGGCAATGTCGAAAATGATCTTACCGCCCGTGGCGCCGGATTTGAAATCGCTGGAGGTACCCACGAACAGACGGGAGGGATCCTTGACCATCAAAAGATAGGCCTTGAAGGCGGGCTTGTCGATGCGGACGAATTTGATGCCGTCGATGGCATCGGCCCATTCGTCCTTGCCTTCGGCGTCGGGCTTGGGGGCGATATCGTCAATGGAAACCACGTCGTAGGTGACGGTCTTGGAATCCAGCTCGATCTGTGCTACAAGCGCATCGTCCAAAAAAAGACCGGGCAGCCACTTGGTGGCGGAGGCCTGCTTGGCGGAGAGCACCAGCGCGTCACGCATGGTGGGGCTGGGGCCGTTCAGCAGCACGTGGCAGACGGCGATGACCGTCACGATCAAAAGACCCAGAAAGGTGCCCACACACAAAAGGATCTTTTTCCAGAGCCCGGGGTGCTTGACCTCGGTGCTTTTATTGCGGCTCTTGCCCGAACGGGCGGGCTGTGTTTCCTTTACTTCCGTCTGGGGTTCTTCCTCTTTCAGAAGGATGAAATCATTCTTATGGTACAAGGCTGTATTCTCCTTTTTTTGTTTCTTACCGACAATCCCCACCATTCTATCATACAGTTTTACAAAAAACAATTCTTTTTTATGAATTTTCATATTCGGCTCCCGATTTTCTTTTTTCTTTTATCCTATTCTTTCCACCGCAGAAAAAAGTAGCCGTCTTTTTCCGAAAAAAGGGGAAAAAAAGATCCCGAGCCACAGGGCTCGGGATCGTGCTTTATTCGGGGGAATATTCGTCGAAAACGACGGTCAGGGTCAGGTATTTTCCGCCGCGATAGACCTCGATGGAGGCGGAATCGCCTGCCTTGTAGGAGGTATTTTTGGCATTGATGAGATCGTTTGCGGTGAGGATCTTCTTATCGCCGAGCTTCGTGACGATGTCGCCTGCCTGAAGGCCTGCCTTCTGTGCGCAGGAATCCTTGCCCACCTCCTCGATGCGGGCACCGCGGGCGGTCTCGATCATGACTCTTCTGCCGTATTCGTCGGTGGTGTATTCGTAGCCGAGAGAATCGGATACGGTGATACCGAAGTTGGGACGGCCCTTGACGTAGCCGTAATCGACCAGATCGTTGGCAATGCGCAGGGCGTCGTTAATGGGAATGCAGAAGCCGATGCCCTCCACGCCTGAGGCGGCGTATTTGGCCGAGGCGATGCCGATGACCGCGCCCGTGGAATCAAAGGCGGGGCCGCCGGAGTTGCCGGAGTTGATGGCCGCGTCGGTCTGGAAGGTCTTGATGGTGTATTCACCGGTGTTGATGCTGCGGTCCTTGCCGGAGACGATGCCGCTTGTCATGGTGAAGGTCAGATCGCCCAGTGGGTTACCGATGACCATGACCGCATCGCCGATGCGGATCTTGTCGGAATTGCCCACGGTCACGTGGGTCAGCTGCAGCCCCTCTGCCTCGATGCGGAGCACGGCCACGTCGTTGATAGCGTCGCTTCCCACCAGCTTTGCGGTATAGGAATCGCCGTTTGCGAAGGTCACGGCCAGATCGTTGCTGCCGTCCACCACGTGGTGGTTGGTGAGGATATAGCCGTTTTGGGAATCAATGACGAAGCCGGAGCCCGTGGAGGTGCCGTTTCTGTAATTGGCCTGCACGAACACCACGGAGGGAACGCATTTTTCATACAGGGAGGCGTAGGACAGGATCTCACCCGAATAATCCTTGTCCACGATGGGGTGGTCGGCATCTGCATCGGGATCCTGCACGATGGGAGCGTTGGTGGTCTTTTCCTCGGTGGCGGGAACGTTCTCGCCCGTTTCACGGCCGTCCTCCTCGCCGAAGCGCAGGGCGCCCGAGGCGATGAGACCGATGACCACGGCAGCCAGCACCAGATACAGTGCTATGAGGCCGATGATCCAGCCTGCTCTTCCCTTTTTCTTGGGGGGCTGAACGGGAGGCTCGGTGCCGTAGGGCGGATAAGAGCTGCCTGCGGGAGGAGCGAAGGGGGTGTTATACGGTGTCTGCGGAGGTACCTGCTGCTGAGGCTCTTCCTGCTGAACGGGAGGCTGCTGAGGCATTTCCTGCGGTGCGGGAGCGGGAGCCTCCTGCGGGGAGGGCTCAGCCTTGGGGGTGGGATCCTGCACGGGATCGGGACGGTTTTCAAATTGGTCGGTCATGGGAAGATTCCTTTCGCGGAATGGATTTTTACGCTTACAGTGTAGCCTGTGAAAATGAAGGCAATGTGAAGAAGTCCTGAAAATCAGCGGTTCAAAAAGGCGCGGGGCTGATAAAAGCGCAGAACCTTTTCGGTTTTTTCCGTCATTTCAAAGAAAACGAGGGTACGGCCACCCTTTTCCTCCTCTACCACGGCGTACCAGGTGTCGGGACGGGAGAAGGCGCCTGCGAAGAAATATTCGCGGGTGATGCCCTGAAAATCGGCGGCGGAGCGCTTTTCCCCCACGGGGGCAAGCTCCGTTACGCGGTTTAATTTTGCGGTATAAAGGGTCTTTCTCTGGCGACGGCCGTAGATCACGTCAAAGGTCATTTCTCCCTGCAGCACGGTGTATTCGTACTCCACGGAGACGAAGCGCCACAGATACCACACGACGGCGCATACGCCGAAGAGAAGAAAGGGAACGATGGCGGGGACCACCTTCAACACGGTGAAGGAGGAGATGAAGACCGCCAGAAAGAGCACTGCCGCCAGAGCAATGATGCCAAGCTTCTTGGGCAGGAGCTTTTTCGGCTCGGTCAGGGGAACAAGATATTCCACGTAATTGGGCAAAAATTCGTTTCCGCCGCTTTTCATGAGGACTCCTTAGAAAAAAAGTTTTTTCCATTTTACCATATTTTTCCCGACATTGCAAGGTGCGTGAAAAAAAAGGACTTGGTTTTTCTTCTCCGAAAAGGCAGATTTATCGAAACATATTTTTCCCCGTTTTGCGCAAATTAAAGACGTCTGAAAGGACAAAAATCAAGGGGAGACGTTCATGCTGAAAAAATCGGTAAAAATCGCGTTTATTTTGCTTGTTTTTCAGATGTTTTCTTACCTTGCGCTGGTGGGACTGGGGGATCTGGCTTATCCCGACGTGCTCTTTTGCCATCAGGGCGAAATGCCCGCGGAGCGGGGCATTTTCTCTCTTGCGGGGGAGGATGCCCTTCCTGCCTCGGCGGGGACGGGCGGTGTGCTTCGGCAAAATAAAACGGTGCTGGCTCTGGGCTTTTTGCCCGTCAAAACGGTGCAGGTGCAGGCCTATCCCAAGACCGAGGTGGTGGTGGGCGGTGAGCTGTTCGGCGTTCGTTTGCGCTCCCGCGGGCTCTTGGTGACCGCGCTGGGGGAGGTGGAGACTGCCTCGGGCAGTCGCTCTCCCGCTCTGGAGGCGGGACTGAAAAAGGGCGATCTGCTTCTGACGGCGGACGGGGTGACCCTGTCCACGGCGGCGGAGCTCTCCAAGGTCCTTGCCAAAAGCGAGGGGCGCGCCGTGACACTGGCGCTGGAGCGGGAGGGAAAGCCCCTTTCCCTTTCTCTGACGCCCGTTTCCGCTGCCGATGAGGGGGGCTACCGCGCGGGGATCTGGGTGCGTGACGGCGCCGCGGGCATCGGAACGGTGACCTTTCGCGATCCCGTGACGGGGGTCTTCGGCGGATTGGGACACGGGGTGTGCGACGGAGATACGGGGCTGATCTTTCCCTTAAAGGACGGTGACGTGGCTCCTGCCCGCGTGATCGGCATTCGCAAGGGGGAAAACGGTGCCCCCGGTGAGCTTCGGGGACGGCTGGAGGAGGACGATCTGGGGGACGTTTTGTCCAACACCTCCTGCGGGATCTTCGGAAAATGCGCGCCCCTGCCCGATGCGGTGACGGTGCCCCTGGGCTTTCGGGAGGAGGTCACCGTAGGTGACGCCACCATCCTTTGCACACTGACGGACGGGGAAAAGCGGGAATACGCCGTGCGGATCGAGGAGATCCCAAATCCCCGCGGAGGCGATAAAAACATGGTGATCTGCGTCACCGACCCCGCCCTGCTCGCCCAAACGGGCGGCATCGTGCAGGGAATGAGCGGCAGTCCCATTTTGCAGAACGGAAAGCTGGTGGGTGCGGTGACCCACGTGCTTGTGGGCGATCCCGCCCGCGGCTACGGGATCTTTATTGAAAACATGCTGAAAAATATGCCTGAATAGAAAAAAGCACCCGAGAGGGTGCTTTTTTATTTCGAAAGAAGGGTATTGATGACAGTGTCAACACAAACCTTTTCCTTTTTGCCAAGTGCGTTGTATTTTTGCAGAAACGGAGATGAATGTAATTCGGAAAGAGTGTTGAAGGCGGTTCTTCCGATAAGATGGTCCACCGAAACCCCCAAAAAAATCCGCAATTTTGATAAGTGTATCAATGTCCGGCTCGACTTTGTGGTTTTCGTAGCGGTTAACCGATTGCTGACTGATTCCAAGCGCATCTGCCAAACCTTGCTGGCTAATGCCCATTTGATTTCGGAGCATTTTTAAATTCTTTACCATATTCATCACCCAATTCTATTTTAACCACTAAAGGTTGTTTTGAAAAACCCCTATTTGTAGTTGTTGACAACAACTTTTTGTTGTTATAAAATCAAAGTGACTAATATTGATAAAAACTTACAAAATGCGCACTTTAGTAAGATGTTTTAAAGAAAGGGAAAATATGAAAAATCCAATAGGTACCGCTAAAATGACAAAATGGCCGAAAGTAATCAGAGATTTTATTGCTCAAGCACCGGAACAACCAATGTATTTTGGCCAATCTCAGAGAAGCACCCATCGACTTTTGAAAGAATCTCTTGCTAAGGCTGATATTTTTATCAGCTATAACGAAAAGCTTGATTTGTTTGTAGCTTGGAATGCTGCTGTACAACGTTCGCAGTGGCAGATCGATGAGTTTTATATAAACTTTTCTCTCAACAGTACTTTCTTAAAAAAAGTGTCAAAGATTTCAAACTTATCTTTTGAGGCTTTTTACAAGCAAACGGGAATGTACCAGAAGTTTGGCAACGTGTACGAAAAAATTCTCGTTTTTTCGCCGAAAAAGTTTGAAGAGTTTTTCTTCAATTATGCTATTTTAATGAAACCAAAGACAAGTGACAACGGATATGTATTACCTGTGTTTGATTTTCTAAAAAACGGAAACATGAAGGTTCTGGAGGAAAAGCCAAAATGAAACAACCGATTGATCTTTTGATTGCGTTAGAGGTGCGGAATAACTGTCCAATGACTAAAGAACAAATGCGACGCATGGATTTTGGTATTTACAAAGATTTCGTTGATTTTTGTATGAATCAAGGGTATTTACAAGAATATTTGACGAAAACTTCTCTTGGAATTGCGAACTATGTGTTATCTCCAAAAGGTCGGATCATGGCAATTAAAGAAATCGAAAGAAGGAATAAAAAATGAAGAAGCGAATATTATCATTGCTTTTGGCGCTGGCGTTGGTGCTGCCGCTGTGTCCTGCGGGGGTATTGTCGTTCCCTGCTGCAGCCGCTACCAGCGGTACAACCGGTGACTGCACTTGGACTTTGGATGGTACAGTGCTTACTATTTCGGGTAATGGTAAGATGGGGGAGTATTTTCATACATATGTCAATGGAAATTATGTTACCACCGCACCTTGGGGGAACTCCATTACCGAGGTAGTCATTGAAGATGGCGTGACAAGCCTCGGCGGGTACGCCTTCCAAGGTTGCACAGGCCTTACCTCTATCACGATCCCGAATGGCGTGACAAACCTCGGCGAGTATACCTTCAATAGTTGCACAAGTCTTACCTCCGTCACTATCGGGAATGGAGTGACCACCATCGGCAAGTATACCTTCGGTGGTTGCGACAGCCTCACATCCATCACCATTCCCAATAGCGTGACAAGCATTGGCATTGGTGCCTTCAATAGTTGCACAAGCCTTACCTCCGTCACCATTCCAAGTAGCGTCACAAGTATTGAGACGAGGGCCTTCCATGGTTGCACGAATCTTACCGCCGTGCATATTACCGACCTTGCCGCTTGGTGTAACATTTCTTTTACCGACGATGATGCCAACCCTCTGTATTATGTCCATAATTTGTATTTGAACGGGGATAAGGTAACTAATCTTGTCATCCCGGACAACGTCACCACCATTAGAGCGTGGGCCTTCTCAGGCTTCACGAGTCTAACCTCCGTCACCGTCGGGAACAGACTAACAACAATTGGTCGCTCCGCATTCTCCGATTGCACGAATTTAAAGGATGTTTATGTTAAGGGCGCTAAGCTACCGACCGGATATATGTATTCAAAAGACGGAAATGAGGCTTTTTTTGCTGCCACTTGGCATTTTAAGTCCTGCACTTCTCATACCTTCTCCGCTTGGTCGCAAACCCAAGCGCCTACTTGTACAACGGTTGGCAAGGAACAGAGAAAATGCTCTAATTGTGGTCAGACGGAAACCAGAGATATCCCTGCAGGGCATACATTCTCGGATTGGGTAAAGACCTCTGCTGCGAGCTGCACTGCATCTGGTATTGAAATCCGCATTTGCTCTGCCTGTCAAAAAACAGAAAATCGGGAAATCGCAAAACTTTCCCATGCTTTCTCCAATCCTACGGTGACGAAGCAACCTACCTGTACGGAAACGGGTATTGAAAGCGGCACCTGTGCCAATTGCAAGCAGACCACCACTAATACCATTCCCGCCAAGGGACACGCTTACGGAGAAGGGATTGTAACGAAGGAAGCCACCGAGACGGAAAAGGGCAGCAAGACCTTTACCTGTGCCACCTGTGGCGAAACCAAGACCGAGGAAATCCCCATGATTGGAACGGAACCTGAAACCGAGGAACCCGCCGAAACCAATCCGGATGCACCTGAGACTAGCACCACGGTTCCCGCCACCACAGCACCCGCAGGGGAGGAAGATGAAACTTCTACTGTTACCATCGTAGTTATTTCCGTTGTTTCCACCGTTGCTGTTCTTGGTGGTGCCGGTGCAGCTGCTTGGTATTTTCTTATTTTCAAAAAGAGATAAAAAGCCATAAATACATAAATCCCGACGGTAAATACCGTCGGGATTTTTTTGAGGGGCAAAAAATTGGCAAATGGGGGCAAAAAGTAGGGGAAGTGGCACTTGTCGGTTGCGCGGGAGGGGGAGTTATGGTAGAATGGGGAGAAAAGAGGCGGCTTCGGCTGAAAAAGCGAAAGGGAGACAGAGTGAAATGAAGGCTTGTGTGATTCAACCGCCCTACGGCTCGGATTCTTCGAGAAATGATGAATTTATCGCCTTTACCCTGCAACAGCTGGAGGAGTGCGAGGAGGATCTGGACATTGTCGTTTTGCCCGAATACTGCGAATTGCCCTGCGTTGCCAAAACGGAGGAGGAGACGCTGTTATACCACGAAAAATATTTCGGTGCTTTGATGGCAAAATGCCGCGAGACGGCCCTTCGCTGCCACGCCATGGTATTTTTCAACGCCCTGTCCCGCGAGGCGGACGGATGGCGCAACACCACCTACTGTCTGAATCGGAAGGGAGAACTGGCGGGAAAGTATTTCAAGACCCACATTCCCATCGGCGAAATGAGAAAGAACGTGGCTTACGCTTATACGGAGGAGCCGGTGGAGCCTTACGTCTTGAAAATGGAAGGGCTGCGCTTTGCTTTTCTCACCTGCTACGATTTTTATTTTTACGAGGGCTATGCCCGCTTGGCGCAGGCCAAGCCCGACGTGATCATCGGCTGTTCTCATCAGCGCAGTGATACTCACGATGCCATTGAGATCCTTTGCCGCTTCCTTGCCTACCACACCAACGCTTACGTGCTTCGCTCTTCCGTGAGCTTTGATGAAAACGCTACCGTTTGCGGCGCCAGCATGATCGTTTCACCCACGGGTGACGTGCTTTGCAATCTCAAGGGCAAATTCGGCCGAGGGGTGGCGGAATTTGATCCCAACAAAAAGTATTGGAAGGCGGCGGGCTTCGGCAATCCCCCCGCGCCTCATTACGAGTACATCGACGCGGGCAGAAATCCTTGGTTGTACCGCAACAGCGGTCCCTCGGTGGTGCCCACGGACAAGACCATGGCCTATCCCCGCCTTTGCGCTCATCGCGGTCTGCACGCCATTGCGCCCGAAAACAGCCTTCCCGCCTTCGGTGCGGCGGTTGCCATGGATGCAAGAGAGATCGAATTTGATCTTTGGACCTCCTCGGACGGGGTTTTGGTCTCCTGCCACGACAGCACGCTGGAGCGCGTTTCCAACGGCACGGGCAAGATCTACGAAAAGACCTTTGAGGAGCTTCGTGTGCTGGATTTCGGAAAGGACTATGAGAACGGACTGGGGGGACTGGAGATCCCCACCTTTGAGGAGATCCTCCGAAAATTTGCGGGCAGAGTGATCATGAATATCCACGTGAAGATTTGGGACAAGATTTTTGAGGATCCCAAGATCGAGGAGATCCTCCGTCTTGTGAGAAAGTACGATGCCGTGGATTACGTGTACTTTATGAGCTCCAACGCGGAGATCCTTTCCCGCGTCAAGCAGACGGCACCGGAATTTCACCTGTGCCTCGGCAAGGGAAAGAGGGAATCGGGCAAGGAAATGGTGGAGGATGCCATTCGCATCGGTGCGGACAAGGTACAGCTCTTCAAGCCCTATTTTACCAAGGAGGATATTGAACTGGCTCACGCGAACGGCATTCGCTGTAACGTCTTTTGGTCCAACGACGCGGTAGAGGCAAAGGAATTTTTGGAAATGGGCATCGATACCGTCCTCACCGACGATTATCATACCGTTTCCCGCGCCACGGGAATCAAATAAAGGAGAATTGGATATGACCTTAAAAGAGAGAGTAAAGAAGGGCGAAAGGCTCGTCGGTATGTACGTTCAGCTCAGCGATATCAGCATTGCCCGTATTGCCGCCATGGCAGGCTACGATTTTATCTGGGTGGATACGGAGCACAGCTACATGTCCTACGAGACGCTGCTGGGTCACGTGATGGCCATTCGCGCCGAGGGAGTCCCCGTGGTGGTGCGTGCGCCGCAGAACGATCTGACCGCCGCCAAAAAGATTTTGGAGATGGGCGTGGACGGCATCATTTTCCCCATGGTACGTTCTGCCGCCGAGGCCAAGGCCGTGACGGATTTCACCTTCTATCCGCCCTACGGGCAAAGGGGCTTCGGGCCCATGAACGCCATTGATTACGGCTTTACTCCTGCCTTTGAATACACCAAAAAGAATATGGAGGAGCTTTGCTGTTTTATTCAGATCGAGCACAAGGACACGGTGGAGTGTCTGGACGAGATCATGCAAAATCCCTATATCGACGGCTATATCTTCGGGCCCAACGATCTGTCCGGCTCCTACGGTATGCTGGGCGAGATCTTCAGCGATTTTATCACAGGCGTGATCCGCGATACGGTGGACCGTCTTCATAAGGCAGGCAAATACGTGGGCATCGCCTCGGGCGGCTATTCCGAGGAGATCCTGGCGCACTGGAGCGGCTTCGGTCCGGAGATGCTTTCCGCAGGCGCAGATTTTGATTATCTGCGGGACGGCGCCCGCCGTAACCGCGAAACTCTGGAGCGTATCCACAAAGGAAAATAAGAAAAAAGCCTTTCCGTTTGACGGAAAGGCTTCCTTTTTTTATGGCTTAAAAGGCGTTGGGGTCCTCGGGGTTCTCGTTCTCGGGAGCTTGGGGTGCGGTGGGAGGATTCTTTTCCTGCTTGACGCGCTTGACTGCTTCAATGACGGAGCGGTAGGCGCCCACCACGCACAGAAGCAGACCGAGGCCGAGATCCGTCAGATAGGAGATCAGGATCTCACTGTCCGCAAGGAAGAGGTAGGCACTGCGAACGGATTCTCCGTAGGTCAGGGTGAAATCCACCTCGCCTGCGGCAAACCAGTCCTGATAGGCATTGTATACGTCCAAGGAAAGGCAAAGGTACCAAGCCAGCACCATGACCAGAATGGCCATGAGAACGGCGATGACGATGCCCTTGATGCTTTCCTTTTTGGCAAAGATGGAATAGCCCTTGATGGCGCAGACTACGCCGACAAGACCGCTGAGTCCTGCCATGAAGCCCACCTGATAAAGAATGAACCACAGGATTCCGCCTGCCAGGGAGAAGAGAAAGGCGCCGACGCAGCCTGCGAGGACGTTTTCTCGGGTTTCAAGAATCTGCTGATCGTTTGTCATGGTGATTCCTCCTTTAAGATCAGTCCTTCAGAATGGAGGCCAAGGTCTTAGCGGCGTCACTGCCCAAAAGATCCTGACCCTTGTTATTGAAGTGGCCGGTGGCTTCGGGATTGAAGTATTGATTCTGGCCGTAGAGGGTGGGGGCCAGGGTAGAGAGCATGACGAAATCGCTGTCGTAGGTGGTCACGTTCATCTGTGCGCGCTGGATGGCCTCGTCAAAGGCGGCGCGCTCTGCCTCGGTAAGTCCTACCTCGGCGGAGGAGCGATAGCGGTTGAAATAGCCCACCTGAACGATGCCGAATCTTTCCAGACCGATATCTCTCTTCAGGTCGTTTTTCAGCTGAATGAGCTTCTGCTCGTATTCGGCCTGAGGCATGTGACCGATGGCATCGGATTCGCCCTGCAGCCATACGTAGCTGATGGAGCGGATGGTAGCACCCTTTTCGCGGATCTTATCCAGACCCTTTTTGATCTTGTCGATGGTTACGGTGTAGCGCTCGGTACCGATCCACTCGTCAATGGCGGTGTTGCCGCGTGCCACGTGGATGGCGGCTACGTTATGACCCGTTTCCTGAACGAAGGTGCGGCAGAAGGCGGGCACCATGCTTCCGTTGTTGCCGGAGGCGGCGCTGAGGAGACGGTCGCCGATGTTTTCACCGATGGGGTGCTTGACGGGCACGTAATAATCGGACTGGACGTGGTATTCCCATGCGCCCTCCACGGGATCGTTCTCGATGGGGAAGGAGCCGGTCTGACCCTGCATATTGCTCTGGCCGCCGAAGATGATCACATCCAGCTCCATGCCCTCCGAAACGGAGGTGAAGGGCTTTTTCTGGGGAGTGGGCTTCACTTCCTTGGTAGGCTCCTCGGTGGCGGTGGCGGTTTCGGGAGTGCCGAGCTCCTCCAGCTCCCCCGAGCTGCAGGCGGGAAGGAGCCCCAGCATGCAAAGGGCTAAAAGCAAGCAAAGAAAACGGTAGGATGCTTTCATAGTGTTCTCCTTTTTTTCAGCGGTTTTTACCGCATTTTCACCATTATAGCATCGAATCTTTCCAAAAGCAAGAAAAAAGAACTGCTCACCGAGCAGTTCTTTTCATATCAAGGAGATCTTACTTGTTGAGAGCCATAGAGATCTCTACGGCTACGGCAACGGTGGCACCGACCATGGGGTTGTTACCCATACCGATCAGACCCATCATTTCCACGTGGGCGGGAACGGAGGAAGAAAGATCCTTTTTACGGTTGAAAATGGGGGGAAGGGTTGAAATCAGAAGAAAAAGGTAGTATAATAAGTAAACCGTTGGAAGAAAGGAGTGCGGGCTATGAACCGTTTGACCGATAAGATCCGTTGGAGCAACCTTCCGCTTTTCTTGGGTATTGTTGCCGTTTTACTATCTTTTTTGCCCATCCTTATTTTGGGAGAAGACAGTGCGATCCCTTGGCACGACCAACTGGACGGCGAGGTATTGGTTTACGTGATCAATGCGAAAAACCTTTTTCAATCCTCCTTTGATGAATTTATGGGTGGTATGGCGTCCACCAGCTTAACCCCCGCCTCCTACGGAACCGTTCTTTTCTATTGGCTGTTTGAGCCGTTTACGGCTTTTGTGGTTAATTACGTCTTTGTGGGACTGGTGGCCTTTCTCGGCATGTATCTTTTGATGGACCGTTTGGTGAACAACAAGTGGATTGCTTGTGTGATCGGACTGTTGTTTTTCTACCTTCCGTTTTATTCTGTTTACGGCTTGTCCGTGATGGGGCAACCGCTTCTGTTTTATGCATGCCTTTCTCTGTGGAACAATGAGCGTCCTTACAAGGCGTTTTGTTTAACGGCATTGTTTGCGGCGTTCAGTTCTTTGGTTTTGGTCGGTTATGCCGACGTGCTTTTGTTGTCTTGCTTTGCTTTGGTTATGCAGATCTGCAAGCGGCCGGGAGCACGTTATGCCTGGGTGCAGCTTGCCATTCTTTTGGGGATCTATCTGTTGCCCAATCTTTCCCTGCTGGCACAGATCCTCGTGCCTTCGGACGTTGTTTCGCACAAAACGGAAATGGCCGTTGAAAGTAAGCCTGCGATCCAAGCCTTCAAAACAATGTTTAAAACCGGTCAATACCATGCCGCGTCGTTGCACGAGGTCTTTTTCGGTTGGTGTGTTGTCACCTGCGGCGTCGGCTTTCTGACATACCATCAGCGCAGCAAAGAGGAAAAGCACCGTTTGTGGGGCTTAGGTGCCCTTTTGGCCGTGGCGGCTGCTATTGCCGCTTTTTACGCATTTTGGAGCTGGAATCCCATTGTCACGCTGCGTCGCAGTCTCGGCGGAGTTTTTACCTCCTTTCAGGTCGACCGTTTTTATTGGCTGTATCCCGCTCTTTGGTATATCATGCTGGGCTTATGCGTTTGGTTTTTGTTACAGTTCACCCGTCAGCTCCGTCTGCAAAAAATCCTTGCGTGGAGTTTGACCGTGTTGCTTTTGTTAAACATCGGAACGACGCTTCGTGATAGCAGTGTGTTATATTCAAATTACGAGCAGATGCTTGACCGCGACCGCCAAAGCTCCGACCCCTCTTGGGACTCTTTTTACAGCACCGAGTTGTTTGATGAAATCGAAGCGTATATCGGGCTTCCGCAAGAGGAGTACCGAGTAGGCAGTGTTGCGTTGTTCCCGTCTGTGCCGCTTTACAACGGATTCTATTGTATTGATGGCTACTCCAACAATTACGACGTCGAATACAAGCACCGTTTCCGTGCGATCATTGCCGACGAATTGGAAAAGAGTGCTTCGTTAAAGTATTACTACGATCAATGGGGCAACCGATGCTATCTCTTTTCTTCCGAGATCGGACAGAACTACTATTTCACCAAGGATGATTCGGACGTGGTCTTAAAGGATCTTTCTTTTTCGGGTGAGGCACTGAAGCAAATGGGGTGTGATTATATCTTCTCCGGACTTGAGATCCAATCTCCCGAACGCTCCGGCTTGGAATTTGTGGAGAAATTCGAGCATGCGGATAGTCCCTACTGTATTCGTCTGTACCGTGTGTTATAAGCGATAGGCATAATCGCCTTCTTGTGATCGTTTCCGTTTTCGGCGGAACGAAAAAACCTCCTGCGGCAGTTTTTCGATTCTGTCACAGGAGGACTTTTTTGCGTAGAACGGTATCGGTTCTACGCTTTGCTTTTAAAAACCAAGATTTTGCTGATGACGTAATTCAAAATAATTACCAAAATTTGCGCTGCGACCTTGACGATCATTTCATCAAACGTCAGAAGCTCAACGAAGCACAAAAGGATCACCTCTTCCACCAAAAGCGTTGCCACTCTGCCGAGGTAAAACAAAAGCATCTGCTTTATCACACCTTGGGAGGGATCCGGTTGAAAGACCCAGGTGCGATTGGTAACAAAGGCAAACAAAACGGCGATCACCCAGGAAAGCACGTTTGCCAGCAAAACGTTCAAGGGAATCAGCTTTGTGAACAAAGCGAATACTGCAATGCTGATCAGCGTTGTCAAGCCGCCGAAAAACAGATACAGCAGTTTTTCTTTGTGTTTCAGATAGAAGGGCTGAAGCGGTTTTAACAATGCTCCATCAAACAAACGGTCAAACAGGTCAGATTGCTTCTTCGTCGGTTTTTTGCTCATCCGCAGCCTCTGTTCTTTCGGAAACGATAAAGCGCGGACGCCCCTTCGTCTCCAAATAAATTTTTCCTATATATTCACCGATCACGCCGATGCTTACCATCTGGACGCCGCCCAAAAAGCAAAGAATGCTGGAAAGGGAGGCCCACCCGTCAACGGTATTGCCCATGACTGCCCGAATGATGGACCAGAGGATTCCTACCATGCTGATGACGGCAACGAAAATTCCGAAGCCGGTGATCATACGGATCGGCTTCACCGACAGACTGGTGATCCCGTCGAAGGCAAGCCCCAGCATTTTGCCCAACGGATAGTGACTTTCGCCGGCCAGGCGCACGTTACGCTCGTAATAAACGCAGGTGCTTTTAAATCCAACCAGGGGCACCATTCCTCGCAGAAAGATATTGACCTCTTTAAAGTTGGCAAATTGATGCAGCACGACGGCGGAAATCAAACGGTAATCGGCATGGTTGTAAACGGTTTCTACACCCATTCCGTTTAGGAGCTTATAAAACATTTGAGCCGTTGTTCTTTTGAAAAAGGAATCCGTCTTTCGGCTGCTGCGTACACCGTAAACCACTTCCGCACCGGTTAAGTATTCCTCTACCATTTGATCCATGGCATTCATATCATCCTGCCCGTCGCAGTCGATGCTGATGGTGATGTCGCAAAGGTCCTTTGCTTCCATCAAGCCTGCCAAAAGTGCATTCTGATGGCCACGGTTGCGGCTCAAACAAATACCCGTATAAAACTCGGATTGCCTGGACAGGGAGCAAATGATCTCCCAGGTTTTATCTTTGCTACCGTCGTTAACAAAGAGGATGCGGCTCTTTGTGTGGATCTTTTCCTTTGCAATCAACGTCTCGAGCTTTTGGAGAAACAGGGGCGCTGTAATAGGCAGCACCGCTTCCTCGTTATAGCAAGGAATGACAATATACAGTTTCGGTTTATCTTTTCGTTCCAATGTTTCAAGCCTTCTTTTTAGTATTTTATTGCGATCCTTCTATTCATTCAATATATCAAAAAAGAGAAAAAAAGTCAAGCAGAACTCCTTGCGGCGAGCATCACAAGTCTTATCATAAGGCAAAATGGGCGCAGTGCGGGTTTCATTGCTTGCGCTCCTTCATTAAGAGAGGGTTTTTCTCGTTATGACATTCCTCCTGTGGAAAAGCAAAAAAAGAACAGCCGCGAGGCTGTTCTTTTTTTAACTTGATCTTACTTGTTGAGAGCCATAGAGATCTCTACGGCTACGGCAACGGTGGCACCGACCATGGGGTTGTTACCCATACCGATCAGACCCATCATTTCCACGTGGGCGGGAACGGAGGAGGAGCCTGCGAACTGAGCGTCGCCGTGCATACGGCCCATGGTATCGGTCATACCGTAGGAAGCGGGGCCTGCTGCCATGTTATCGGGATGCAGAGTACGGCCCGTACCGCCGCCGGAAGCAACGGAGAAGTACTTTTTGCCGTTTTCGATGGCCCACTTCTTGTAGGTGCCGGCAACGGGGTGCTGGAAGCGGGTGGGGTTGGTGGAGTTACCGGTGATGGAAACGTCCACGGACTCGTGGCGCATGATGGCTACGCCCTCCAGAACGTCGTTGGCGCCGTAGCAGCGAACCTTGGCTCTTTCACCGTCGGAATAAGCCTTGGTCTTGACGATCTTCAGCTCGTTCTCGGTGAAATCAAACTCGGTCTGCACGTAGGTGAAGCCGTTGATTCTGGAAATGATATGAGCGGCATCCTTGCCCAGACCGTTCAGGATGATCTGGAGGGGCTCTTTTCTGACCTTGTTTGCGGTCTTGGCGATACCGATAGCGCCCTCAGCGGCGGCAAAGGACTCGTGACCTGCCAGGAAGCAGAAGCACTTCGTCTCCTCGCGGAGCAGCATGGCGGCCAGATTTCCGTGGCCCAGACCAACGTCGCGGGTCTCGGCAACGGAGCCGTGAATGCAGAAGGCCTGCAGGCCGATACCGATGGCCTCGGCGGCCTCAGCGGCGGTCTTTACGCCCTTCTTCACTGCAACGGCGGCACCCAGGGTATAAGCCCAGGAAGCGTTTTCAAATGCGATGGGCTGTACGCCCTTCACAAGAGCGTCAACGTCGACGCCCAGATCGAGGCAGATCTTCTGTGCTTCCTCGAGAGAAGCGATGCCGTATTCCTTGAGGCACTCGTTGATCTTGCCAATTCTTCTTTCGTAACCTTCAAACTTAACCATCGTCTGCCTCCTTATTCTTCGCGAGGATCAATGTACTTTACGGCGCTGTCGTAACGGCCGTAGGTCTTCACATTGCCCTCGTAAGCCTCTTTGGGATCCTTGCCGTGACGGATCTGCTCCATCATCTTGCCAAGGTGAACGAATTTGTAGCCGATGATCTCGTTATCCTCGTCCAGACCGAGAGAAAGGATGTAGCCCTCTGCCATTTCCAGGTAGCGAACGCCCTTCTCGTTGGTGGCGAAGATGGTGCCGACCTGGCTTCTCAGACCCTTACCAAGGTCGTCCAGGGTGGAGCCGATGGGCAGGCCGTCCTCGGAGAAGGCGGTCTGGGTACGGCCGTAAACCAACTGCAGGAAGATCTCGCGCATAGCCACGTTGATGGCATCGCAAACGAGGTCGGTGTTCAGGGCCTCCAGAATGGTCTTGCCCTGCAGGATCTCAGCGGCCATAGCGGCGGAGTGAGTCATACCGGAGCAGCCGCTGGTCTCTACCAGAGCTTCCTCGATGATACCCTTCTTTACGTTGAGGGTGAGCTTGCACATGCCCTGCTGGGGAGCGCACCAGCCAATACCGTGGCTGAGACCGGAAATGTCGGTGACGTCATAAGCCTTGACCCATCTGCCCTCTTCGGGGATGGGAGCGGGACCGTGCTTGGGACCCTTGGCAACAACGCACATGTTTTCTACGTCTTCGGTAAACATGTTCATAGTGTTTTTTTCCTTTCTTATTTTAGGATCAGTCTACCAGAATGCCCATGGTGCCGGGAGCGGCGCAGGCGGCATTGGACTCGTCGGTATCAATGTGCATGGCGGCGGCAAACTTGGGGCTGACGCGAACCACGACCTCATCGAAGATCAGGGCTCTCTCGCCCTCTACGCGGACCTTAACGATCTGCTTGTCCTGCACGCCGAAGGCTTCGGCATCGGCAGGGGTGAAGTGAATGTGACGCTTCGCAACGATAACGCCCTCTGCACACTCTACGCTCTTGTCGCCAACGCTGATGGTGCAGGCACCGCTGCCTGCCACGTCGCCGGACTCACGGATGGGAGCCTTGATACCCAGCGTTCTTGCGTCGGTAGCGGAAACCTCTACCTGAGAAGCGGGACGGGCAGGTCCGAGAATGATGACGTTTTTGATGGTACCCTTAGGTCCGGTGATATCTACCCTTTCCTCGCAAGCGAACTGGCCGGGCTGGGACAGATCCTTCTTGTGGGTGAGCTGATAGTCCTTGCCGAAGAGCGCCTCGATGTGCTCCTGGGACAGGTGGACGTGACGGGCGGAAGTTTCAACCAATACTTTCTTTTCCATTGTTTGACATCTCCTATCGTTTAATTTAGTTTAAAACCGTACTATTATACAACGGTTTGAGGCCTTTTGTAAAGGGGCAGAGCCGTTTTTTTCGTCAATTATTTCCTTCTCTCCACACGGATTGGATCTTTACGCAGACGAAAAAGGTGATGGCCAGGTCAATGAGCATGCTGGAGGCGTCCAGCGCGTCCATGGAAACGCGATCCATGGCCACGGCAATGAGCTGCGGCAATCTTGCGGTGATGCCGAAGAAGGCGGGAGCCAGTGCCGCGAAGGCATAGGAATTGGGGCGGGTCATGGGCTTTTCTCCCAAAAAGAGCTGGGCCTGATAAAGGAAGAAGAGCAGGGCCGAGATCACGAAGAGGAACTGGCCGATATACAGGGTCTTGTTGACAAAGCGCGCCAGATCCCGATATTCCACCACCATACGCACGGTACACCAGAAGGCGGGCACCAGCGCAAAGAAGGGGCGCAGGCGGGTCCTGACGGGATTGTTTTTCAGGGCGTAAAGAATAAAATAGGCGCCCGAGGCTACGGAAAGGAGGGCATAGGTCAGATGGTAGGGGTCGGAGAGAAGCTCCTTATCGGTAAAGAAGGCCAGTGCATAGGCCAGCATACCGAAACCGGGCAGGAAGGAGGCGAAGGAGGAGAGGGTGCCCTCCCAAACGGAGGCGCACTTGGCAAAGCCGTGCAGGTGGCCGTCGGGCACGTCCATTTCTGCCTCACTGCGGGTGGGGTCCTGCAGGAGGATCTCCTCTCTGCTTTGATCGTCTGAGGAGGAAAAAGTCTCGCCCCCGCGGGTGAGGGCCAAAAGCACGCTGAGGGCAAAGACCGCAAAGCCGATGATATTATAGATCAGGCAGGAAAGGCTTTCCCTGACGAAAAAGCCGGTAGCGGGCTCCAGATCCGAGGCGTAGGTATGCAGGCGCAGAAAGATCGCCACGGGCGCCAGAACGCCCAGAACGATCAGTGCGACCTTGAACAGAGTGCGGTTGAATTTCATGGTGACTCCTTTACGGAATACTTATTTTTTGTCCTTGACCACGGCCAGCACACAGAACACGGCGCTGAGCAGTGCGTGCACGGCGCAAAGGATCTTGGTGATGCGGTTATTTAAAAAGGCCATGGATTCGTTGACCAGATCGATAAAGAAAAAGGTCAGCAGCATGAGGGACAAGATGAGCAGAAGATGGGGGAGCAGGCGCTCCAAAAGGCGTAAGAGCTTCACGGGGTACTCTCTCCTTCCTGATAGCGTTTGGGACTAAGGTAGATGATGTCGCTGATGTCCCGCCCTTCCTTTTCCTTGGAGGGGGAGGAGAACATTTCGCCCCGCCAGGTCATGGCGGCGGAGTTGCCGCCGTCCAGATTGTAGGCGGTCTTACAGCCGAGCCTCTCAAAAAGAGCGGCAAATTCGGGCAGGGTCATGCCGCGGGAATGGGCCTGCCTTCCGTCCACGGCCACGATGGCGTAGTGGCCCGGCTCGTAATAGCCCAGGCCGATACGGGGATTCTCCCCTGCGATGCCCGTATCAAAATCGGTGACGGCCGCCCCCTTTTCATCCAGGAGGGCGGGACCGAAGTCCCATGCCTGCCATGCACCGCCCGCAATGGCGCGGTCTACGTCAAACTCCCCGAAGGTGTAGGTCTCCATGGTGCCGTCGTAATAGAGCACGCAGATATAGGCGTGGGCGGGGGTCTTGCGGTAGACCTCGCCGTTGCGGATGACGATGCTCCTTTGGCGGATGCCGAAATAGTCGCCCGATACGGCAAAGAGGGCACCTGCTTTGCGGGAGAGGTTTAAGGTGGAATCTGCCACGCCCGTGGCAAACTCCTCTCCTGCCATGGCGGTGCGCAGGCTCGTAATGCGGCGCAGGTACAGATCCGCCACGGTATAGGTGACTCCATCCTCTACGTAGGTGGTGAGGGTGATATTGACCTCGTCGTCCCGATAGGAGGTATCGGTCTCGATCACCCGGCCGTCGGTAAATTTGTCGGGGAATTTTTCCTTCCAGTCTGCGATCTCACCCGGGGTGGCGGTACTGCCGTACAGATGGCCGATGCTGCGGGGAAGAACGTGGTGAAAGAGGGAAAAAACACACAGGGCCAGGGCGGTCAGGAGAAGATCTGCGGTAAAGAGGAAAAAAAGGCGGGTCCCTTTTTTCATTTTTCCTCCTTTTTGGGCTTCTTACGGAAGATGAGGTATTTTTGTACGAAAAAGCTGATGGGGAAGCAGACGCACTGGCCCAAAAGATCCGATACGAGAAGAAGAAGGCTTTCGGTGGTGATGATGCCGCCCAAAAGCTTTGCGATCAAAAGGCCGACGCCGCAGTTGCAGAAGTAAATGAAGACCACCAGCAGAACGTAGAGGGAGAAGGTGAGGGCGGGCTTCTCTAAATTGCTGAAGACCACCTTGCGGTTCATGAGATAGTTCACCACGGAGCTGACGGCTCTGGCAAACAGCAGACTGATGGTATAGCGCAGGGCGTAATCCTCCATGAAAAAGGAAAGGATCAGCTGGTGGAGAAGGAACAGCACCACCACGTCGATGGCCACGGCGGTCAGGGACGAAAACAGAAAGCTGATGACCTCGTAAAGGCGACCCAAAGCGCAACGGATCAGAAGACCGTAGACCCGCAGGGCATCCCGCACGGGATTGAAGTGGCTGGAGCGGTTTTCCTCCAGATAGACCGTTTCGATCTCGATCTCACGCACAGGGATCTTTTGGCGCACGGCGTTGCAGAGCATCTGCATTTCGTATTCATATCTGTCGGCGGCAATGTCCAGCATGAGGGGAAGAAGCCCGGTGGAAAAAGCGCGCAGGCCCGTTTGAGTATCGTAGACCTTCTTTCCCATGAGAAGGCGAAAGGTGAAGCGGGAGGCGGCGTTTCCGAAGCGACTGCGCAGGGGAACGTCACCGCGGAAGCCGCGTCCGCCCAGCACCAGCGCGTCGGGGTGTGCCTCGGCCTCTCTCAGGCAGGCCAGAATATCCTTGGGAAGATGTTGCCCGTCCGCATCGGCGGTGCAAAGGATCTCGTCGCACCCTTCCTCCTGCAGAAAGCGGAAAGCGGTCTTTAGGGCGGCGCCCTTGCCGCGGTTGACCGGGTGCACCAGAAGGTGACAGCCTGCCGCGCGCACCGCATCGAAGATGGGTTCAAAGGCATCGCCCGAGCCGTCGTTTACTACGAGGATGCGGGCATCGCACTGCGCCTTGAGGGCATCGATGAGGGAGATCAGCTTTTGATCCGGCTTATAGGCGGGGATGATAATCGTCATAAAAAAGCTCCTTTGATTTGCCCCGAGGGGCACGCGAAGGATGGGCATAAAGCCCATGTTACACTTAAAAATATTGTAACAAATTTTCACCTGTTTGGCAAGGGGTTTTGATAGATTGCCCCCATCTTTTCCCGCGCTGATTCCTCTCTTTATGAACAAAAGCGGAACGAGCGTTCGTTCTGTTTCTCAAAATACGAACGAAAATTCGCAAAACGTATTGACAATTACGAAATTTCGTGATATAATCCCAGTCGAGCAATGAGAAGTTACGAAAAGAGGAAAAATGCATGGAATGTACGTTAGGAGCGGCTGTGTGCCGCGAGGAGCAGCTGCGACGGGCCTACGAGGCCTTGCAGGACGCAGCGGGCGCCTTGGAGACGAGCTTTCCCGAGGCGTGGGAGGAGCTGAGCTGGCTGATGGATAATTTGGCGGGAGAATTAGCCGCGGCGGAGCGGTCGGGAGGCTATTTTGACCTTTGAGGAATACATGGGCACCTTTCATCTTTTGCAGGCGGCGTTGGAGCGGGCGGAGAAGGATCTGGAAATGGGGAGGAGCCTATCCGAGCGCGGGGTACTCTCGCGCCTCGGCGGGGGGCACGATCCCTTTCTTTCCTCCGCGCTTCCCAGCCCCGAGCGGCTGGAGGAGAGGGTGGAGCGCTGTCGCCGTCTGTGCCGTCGGTACGCGGCGCGGATCGCCCGTGCCATTGCGGGTATTCGGGATCAGTACCTGAAGGAATACGCCCTGTATCATTACTTATACGGTCTGACCCACGAGGAGATCGCCGAGCGGAGCTATTTTTGTGTGCGCACGGTATACCGCCACGGTCGGCAGGCCAAAAAGGAGCTGGAAAGGGAGCTTTTGAAGCTGATGCCCCGTGTGAAAAAGACGGATCCCGCCCGCTTTACGGTGAAGGGAACCCTCCCTCGCAAAAAGAAGGAGTATTTGATCCGCCCCGGCTCCTTCGGTGCCGTGAAGCGTCGCGCGGCCTCCATCAAGAGCGCTTGCTTTTATCAGGTGTCGCCCGCCTCTGCGGGGTAGGGCTTGCGGTTTTCGGAATTTTTTCTTGGGAAGGGCTTTTTGCCTAAAAAGCCATTCCCAAACCATCCCGAAAACGTTTGGGTTTATTTTGTGATTTCGTGGGGAGAAGGAAAAAATGAGCATAAAAAAAGGACTGCCGCAGGGCAGTCCTTTTTACAACCGAGAATCAGTTGTTTTCCTTCATTGCTGCGAAGCAATCGCTGCAGTAAACGGGGCGATCGCTGGTGGGCTGGAAGGGAACCTTTGCTTCCTTGCCGCAGTTTGCGCAGGTGGTGGTGAAGTACTCTCTTGCCTGTCTGGAAGCGTTCTTCTTTGCGTCTCTGCAGGGCTTGCATCTCTGGGGTTCGTTCTGGAATCCTTTCTCGGCGTAGAACTCCTGCTCACCTGCGGTGAAAACGAATTCGTTGCCGCAATCCTTGCATACCAGTGTCTTGTCTTCGTACATTTGCTATACCTCTTAAAAAATAAATTTGATTGCCCAGAACGGACTTGCACCGCTACCCTTTTAGATCGTTGCCGATCAAAACGCTCTCTTTAAGCTACACGGGCATAAATCACAATATCAACGTGCCTTCAGGTCGGAAAGCTTCCTGCGGATACGGTACAGGGCATTGTGGATGCTCTTGGCTTCCTTTCCCAAGGCGGCGGCGATCTCCTCGCCGCTTTTTCCCCCAATGGACATGGCGAAGATGCGACGCTCCAGGGGAGAGAGCAGGGCATCGGAACGGCGAAGCAGGGTGGCCAGATCCTCTTTACCCAAAAGGATCCGCTCGGGACTCTGTACGTCGTCTGCGGGGATGCGATCCGATTCTTCCTCCGTTAAGAGGGAGGCCTCACCTTGCCGCGCGTAGCGGCGCAGGCCGTCCGTCACGGCGGAGCGGATGCAGATCTCGCCAAAGGTGGAGAAGGAGGAGAGGGAGGGGTCGAACAGATGGACAGCCTTGAAAAGACCCAAAAGGGCCTCCTGCTTCAGATCCTCCTTTTCCTCATCGGGGATCTGCAGGGCACCCGTGATACGGGCGATGCGCGGAGAAAACAACCGCACCAGCTGAGAAAAGGCATTCTCATCCCCCTTGGCGGCACGCAGTGCCAGTGGGGTGGCGGCCTCCTCGGTCACCGAAGGGAACTGAATTTGATCCGACATACTTCCTCTTTCTATACCTTCACCTACTGCGCATTATAGCACCTATAACAAATTATGTCAAGCATTTTAATAAAAATAAAATGTTTTGCAACTTTTTTTTGGCTAAATTCCCAATTTTTCGGGAGAATGCCGCTGTTTTTACATTTTTTCGATTTCTTTCTCTTGTGATGGGGAGGGGATCTGTGCTATGATAAAGGGGAAAAAGCCGTCCTCCTTTGATGGAGGGCGGCGCGAGCGAAGTGTTCGCCGTACTATTATATAAAAAGGAAGGAAATGAAAATGATCCGACACGTGGTAATGTTTCGCTTTTTAGAGGAGGCACAGGGCAGAAGCCGCCGCGAGAACGTGCTGGCCACCCGCGCCATGCTGGATGCTCTGCCTGCCAAGATCCCCCAGATCCTCCGCAGTGAGACCTATATCGGCGACGAGGGGGCGGCCGAGGGCAACTGCCATCTTCTGCTCATCTCGGATTTTGCCGACGAAAAGGCGCTGGAGGAATATCTGGTGCATCCCGATCACAAGGCAGTGGGTGCCTTTATGCGACCTTTGCGGGAGAGCCGCGCCGCCTGCGATTTTACCGTATGACCTGAGTGAGCACCGCGTGGACGGCGAAGCGGTCATCGGTGGCACTTTCGTTGTCCATGCAGGTGGACAGGGTGATGATGCGGGAATTTTCCGTGAAGGTATATTCCGTTTCAAAAATGGAGAGGAACTGCATATCCTCGCAGAACTGGATGAAGTCGGAATCGTTCTGGAAATTGGTCTCGAAGTAGTTGTCGTAGGCGTCCGCCTGATGGACGGAGAAGGGCTTGTAGATAAAGATGCCCTCGCTGGTTGCCAGCTGAATGGTGGCGTCGTAAAAGAGGGTGGCGGACTGGAAATCGTGCAGGGAGGCAAACATACTGCCGTCGGACATGTTGTGCCCGTAGAACACGGTGTTGCGGTTTTCCGAAAGCTTGGAAGAATTGCGCTCATCCACGTAGATGGTGCCGCCGGACAGGGGCTTTTTATAAAAGTCGCGGTGGAGATAGTAATTCTTGATGCCGGACCACACCACGGGATAGTTGACCACGGTGCCCTCGATGGTGATCCAGCCCACCGTATCGGAATTGATATTTTTCAGCTGGGCGATCTTGGAGAGGATATTCTCCTGCTCGGCGGAAAAGCCGCCTGCACCGCCCTCACCCTCGGCGGTCTTACCGTTGAGGATATCCTGCGGGGTCAGGCTGGGAATGGCGGCGGAGAGCTTTTTCATGTAATCGTCCGCAAAAAGGTCTTTCTTTTCCACAAGGCTCTGCAGCTCCGTATTGACCTGCCAGGCGCGGTAATAGTCGTAGAGCTTGCCGAAGACGAAATAGCCTGCGAAGAGAAAGCCGAAAATACAACAAAACAGCACCGCATAGCGAGCCGCGTCCCAAGAGGACAGGGGCTTTTTTTTCTGCCCTGCGCCGTCGCGGTGTACGCCGTACATGCCGTCAAGGCTTTGTGCCACGTCACCCGTCTTAGCGGGGGCGGCTACCTTGGGCGCCGCG
This sequence comes from Clostridia bacterium, assembly GCA_017414535.1. GTDB lineage: Bacteria > Bacillota > Clostridia > Oscillospirales > SIG627 > RGIG5579. The sequence goes on from JAFQMA010000011.1 coordinate 27,450, forward strand.
TCAGTGGCGGGCTTTTTTTCCTCCTTCAGAGGTGCCCTTTCCAAGGGGGCGCGAGAGAAGAGGGAGGAGACGTCCCTTGCGGCGCGGCGGGAGGGACGGGCGGCACCTGCGGGCTTTTCTGAGGCGGGTGCGGTCCCCTCTTTTTCCGCGGCGGGTGTATCCTCGGTCGCCTTGGGGGTCGTGGTCTCGGGTGCTGTCTCTGCGGCCTCGGCCTTTTTCGCATCGTTTGCGGTCTTTTTCGGAAGAAGGCGGGCCAGGGTCTCTGAGGCGGTGCGACGGGTGTCTCCCGCAGTGCGGGTGATGCCTGCCAAAAGCTTTTTCAGGGGCTCTGCCTTGCGCTCGGTCTTAGCCTCCGCGGGCTCCGTTTGGTTGGGCGCAGGGGAGGGAGCCTCCGTTTTTTGCAACGGGGGCTTTTTTTCTTCTTCTGCGGGGCGGGCGTGCTGCCGCTCCATTTCTCCTAAAAAGAAATCACTTTGATGACGGGGGGAATGATTCTTTTTTCCGAACATGAAGGCTCCTTTATTTCCAGAATTGTTCTAAGCTTCTCTTCAGGTCTGCATCTCGCTCGATAAGGAGAGCGTCCTCCCAGGCCTCGGGAAAGAGCTCCTTGACATCCTCGCCCAGATAGCGCAGATCGCACAGGATGAGAACGCCCCGATCCTCCTCGGAGCGGATGACCCGTCCTGCGGCCTGAAGCACGCGGCTCCAGCCGGGGAGGGTGTAGGCAAAGCTTTTGCCGTCCATTTCGCGCTTGTAATAGGCCGCGCTCTCCGCCTCCGCCTCTGCCGAGGGGGGAGGAAAGCCCATGCCCACGATGATCTCTCCCACCAGAGCCTCGCCCTTCAGGTCAACGCCCTCGGAGAAGATGCCGCCCATGACGCAAAAGCCGATGAGGGTCCCCTTTTTGTTCTCGCGGAAGCTATCCAAGAAGGCGCGGCGGGACTTGGCGCTCATACTGCCCTCCTGAATGAGGATGCGGTCGTGAAAATAGCGGCGCTTATATTCCTGCGAGACCAGACGCAGATATTCAAAGGAGGGGAGAAAGACCATGTAATTTCCCTCTTTTTGGGAAACGGTGCTGTGGATGAGACTGCAGATCTTGGGGGCGGTGTCAAAGCGGGCGGAGTAGGATACGTCCACGGGCACCAGACCCACCATGAGATTATCCCGAGGGAAGGGACTTTTCAAAACGAGAAAGCGATCCTCGCTTCTGCCTGCCAAAAGGTCGAAATAATAGTTTTCGGGAAGAAGCGTGGCGGAAAAGAGCACCACGCTCTGCCAAGGAGCAAGAAGGGACTCCGTGCGGGCACGGGGATCCACCAGATACAGCTTCACGCCGCCCTCGCCGGGGTACAGGGTGGCGCAGTCGCCGTCGTAGGCCTTGGCAAGGGAAGCGAATTTTTTGAGCCTTCCGTAAAGCTCCCTGACGCAGGGCAGGGTCTTTTCGCTTAAGGGGCCGAAGCCCTCGTGGAGAAGAAAGGCGAATTTCGGCAGGAGCTTTTCCACGGCCTCCGCCACGTCGGAGGGCATTTGAGAAGTGAAATGCTCCTTGGCCTCCTCCCGCTCCTTGCGGATGCGGGCAAAGTGGGACAGAAGAGGTGCCAGATGCTCCCGCAGCATGGCGGGGGCAGGCTCCTCCGTGCGGAAGAACAGATCAAAATCCTCGGGGGCGATGCTTTCCGTGAAGAGGGCGCGGATACGGCGGGGGAGGTTGTGTGCCTCGTCCACCAGAAGGATACTGCCGCTCTTTTTGCAGATCACGCCGTGGGCGGGGTCCAGCATATGGTTATAGTCTCCGATGATGACCTGACAGTAGTCCTGCATATGTAGAGCAAGCTCAAAGGGGCAGATCTGCTCCTGTTCCGCTATCGCCCGCAGCTCCTTTTCCGTGATGCAGGGGAAGGCTGCCAAGGCGGCCAGTGCGCGGGGGAGCTTTTCGTAAAAGCCGTCGAAATAAGGACAGCCTGCCCGCTCGCATTCCTCCGACCTCCTCGGGCAGAGGCTCATTTTGGCGGAAAGGACCAGGGTGCGCAGACAGCGTTCCTCCTGCAGGGCCTCCACTGCGGCGGCGGCCTGCAGCTTCAGGGTGTTCTTGGGGGAGGCGTAGCACACCCGTTCGGCGCGCCCCGTCTCCAGCGCCCGCAGGGCGGGATAGAGGGTGGCCAGGGTCTTTCCGATGCCCGTAGGGGCGCAGGCATACAGGCGGGTATGATTTTTAATGGCGTCCCACGCGGCGTGGATCAGCTCCTTTTGTCCCTCCCGCAGGTGCCCGTAGGGGAAGCGGATGCGAGGGGTCTCTTTGCGAAACAGCGGGAGCAGGGATGCCACGGTGGCGGCGTGGGTGGAAAGGATGCGGGAGAGAGTCTCCTTTTCAAAGCAGAGTTGCTCCTCCTCGATCCTGCCCTCCGCAAAGGCGCAGAGACGGATGCTCACCCGCGCGGCGCTTTTTTTATTGGCCAGTGCCAGCGCTAAGAATTGAGCCCGCAGAAGAAGCCTTGCCCGCAGGGTGGGGGTCAGGTCGATATGACGGGGAAGGGTGCAGGTCTGAACGAGGGTATAGACGCCGTTTTCGGCAAGGACGCCGTCGGCCGTGCCGCACAGCTCTGCCTCTTCTTCATCCAGCCGTAGGCGCAGAGACAGGGCAAGGCTCGGGAAAAAGACTTCGCCGTCCAGCCCCGCCTCCTTGAGGGCGTGGCTGTCGAAGGGGGAAAAGCCCTCTGCCTCCTCCGCTGTTTCGGGCGGTACGAGGTAGCTTGTCAGCGTATCCAGCGGGATGAGGGTGCATTTCTCGTTCATGTTACCTCTCCGAAATAAAGGTCGGCAAGGCTTAAGGCAAAGCCCGCCGCCAGATTTTTGTAAAGGGTGAAGTTGCGATCGAAGGGCACGGGGCGTTCGAAGGGCAAAACGCTCTCGCCCCGCAGTCGGAGCTCCCTTGCCACACAAAGAAGGGCACTGTCCTCTCCGATGCTGGAAAAGCTCACGCTCGCTTCTCCCTCCATGCCGCCCGTTAGGAGCAATCCCGCCGTGGGCGGGTGCAGAACGGGTACGGAAAAGGGAACGAGGGTCAGCTGTGCCGCGGCGGAAAGGCGCGGGGTAAAGCGGGCACCCTCCCACAGCACCAGATCGTAGTGCTCGCGGGGAAGCGGTGACTCCACTTGGATCCGCTCTCGGTGAGGATGGTTCTGCAGAAGAGCGAAAAGGCGGGTGCGGATCAGGGGAATTTCCTCAAAAACTGCAATCTTCATGGGATCCCTTTCTTTTTTTATGATGGACTTAGTATGACCGAAAAGAAAGGGAAACATACGGTCAGGGCGCTTCAAAGACCTCCACCGTTTTTTCAATGAGGCTCCAGACACTGTCTGCGCCGAAGCCCGACAGGGAGGAAAAGGGGAATACGGGGGTGGGGAAAAATTCGTCCTCCAGCGCCTTGAGATTTTTGGCGCCGTTGGTTTTGTTGAGCTTATCCAGCTTGGTGGCGATGATGACGAAGGGGATGCCCATCTCCTGCATATAGGAGATCATGGTGCGATCGTCGCGGCTGGGCCCCGTTTTCAGGTCCATCAGCTGAAGCACCAGCGCCAGATGGTCGTTATTTTGAAAATAGGAATCGGTCAAATTCGACCAGACCCGCTTTTCCGATTCACTGCGCTTGGCGTAGCCGTAGCCGGGCAGGTCCACCAGATAGCATTTGCCGTCCACGTTGAAGAAATTCACCGTGACGGTCTTTCCGGGGGAGGAGGAGACGCGGGCCAGGCTCTTTCTGCCGAGAAGCTTGTTCAGGCAGGAGCTTTTCCCCACGTTGCTTCGCCCCGACAGGGCGATCTGGCATTTGCCGTCCCGCAGGAGCTGGTCCCGTCTGCCTGCGGAGATGGCGAGGGTCACGTTGTGCTTATTCATGGTCCACCAGCGCGATCTTCAGCACCTCGTCTATGGTGCGGCAGGGGATAAATTCCATATTTTTCAGGGCGAGGGGATCCACCTCGTCCAGATCCTTGACGTTATCGGCGGGAAAGAGCACGGTCTTCATGCCGGCTCTCAGTGCGGCCGAGGCCTTTTCACGCAGGCCGCCGATGGCCAGCACGTCACCGTGAAGGGTGATCTCACCCGTCATGGCTACGTCCCCTCTGACCTTTTTGTCGGACAGAAGGCTTGCCAGGCAGGTGACCAGGGTCACGCCTGCGCTGGGGCCGTCCTTGGGGATGGCGCCCTCGGGCAGATGCACGTGCAGATCGCTCGTTTTATAAAACTCCTTATCCTTGACGCCCAGCTCCTCGGCGCGCAATCTCACCAGAGATACGGCCGCCTTGGCGCTTTCCTTCATGACGTCGCCCAGCGATCCCGTCAGCTCCAGCTTGCCGGAGCCCGGCAGGCACAGGGCCTCGATCTTCAGCATCTCACCGCCGCTCATGGTCCAGGCAAGGCCATTGACGATGCCCACGCGGTCGTGCTTTTCCTTTTTGTCGGGCAGGATCTTTTCCTTGCCCAGGAAATCGGTGATGTTCTTAGCGGTAACGGTAACGCTCTCCGCGCCCTCCAGCACGCGGGCGGCGCTCTTGCGGCAGATGGAGGCGATGTTGCGCTCCAGCTTTCTTACGCCCTGCTCACGGGTGTAGGAGCGGATGATGGAAAGAAGGGCGTCACGGCGAATTTGCAGCTGACCCTTTTTCAGACCGTGCTCCTTCATCTGCTTGGGGATGAGGTGATTTTTGGCAATGGCGCACTTTTCGCTTTCGGTATAGCCCTGAATGTGAATGATCTCCATACGGTCAAGCAGGGCGGGGGGGATGGTATCGGTCTCGTTGGCGGTGGCCAGGAACATACAGGAGGACAGATCCACGGGCAGCTCCACGAAATGGTCGCGGAAGGCGCGGTTCTGCTCCCCGTCCAGCACCTCCAAAAGGGCGGAGGCGGGGTCACCGTGGGAATCGCGGGTGAGCTTATCGATCTCATCCAGCGTAATGAGTGGATTCATGCTGCCCGCCTGTGTCAGGGCGGTGATGATGCGGCCGGGCATGGCACCGATATAGGTCTTTCTGTGACCGCGGATATCGGCCTCGTCCCGTACGCCTCCCAGAGATACGCGCACGTATTTTCTGCCCAGCGCCTCCGCAATGGAGGAGGCCACGCTGGTCTTGCCCACGCCGGGGGCACCCACCAGGCACAGGATCTGCCCCTGCACTCTGCCGCGCAGGGCGCTTGCCGCCAGAAATTCCAGTACGCGCTCCTTCACCTTTTCAAGACCGTCGTGATCCCGATCCAGGATCTTGCGGGCCAGAGGGAGGGAAACGGTATCCTTGGTGAAGGTCTTCCACGGGATCTCAAGGCAGGTCTCGATGTAATTGCGCAGGAGGGCCGATTCGGAGGAGCCGAAGGGCATATGATGGATCTTGGAGGCCTGATTTAACAGCTTCTGGCGGATCTCGTCGGGAAGGTCTGCCTTGCGGATGCGCACGGACAGATCCTCCTCGTCCATGCCGTCCTCGCCCTCGGCGGGAGTACCGCCCAGCTCGCCCTGAATGACGCGGAGCTGCTCACGCAGGTACGCCTCTCGCTGCTGCTCGTCCATGTGGCTCTGCACCTTGCGGGCCAGGGAATGCTCGATGCGGGCCACGCTGATCTCGCGCTCCAGAAGCTCCTTGCAGCGCAGGGCGCGCTCCAGGGGATCGAATTCCATGAGAAGCTGCATTTTATCGTCCACGCGGCGCAGGATATTGGCACCGATGAAATCGGAGAGAAAGCCGGGATCCTCAATGGTCTGCAGGGCGGCCGTCACGTCGGCGGAGAGCTTGGGCAAAAAGCCTGCCAGCTCCTCCATGCTGTGGAGCACGCTTCTGCGATAGGCATCCGCACGGATATCGTCGGGAGCGGTGACGGTCTTGGTGATGACCTCTGCCGTCAGAGCGCCGTTCTCCAGACGGAATACACCGCGGGTCTCGGCACGGGCCGAGCCCTCGCAGATGATGCGATAGCTTTTATCGGGGAGCTTGATGGACTGCTTGATGCGTGCCACCACGCCCACCTTGTAGAGATCGCCCGGCTCGGGGACCTCGACGCCTGCATCCAGCTGGGTGACCAGATATACGGCACCGTCCGCCTTCAGCGCCATTTCCACGGCCTTGACCGTTTGGGGGCGGGCGACCTCGAAGCTGGTATCAATGCCGGGGAAGACCGTCAGCCCGCGCAGTGCAATGACGGGCAGGGCGATACGGTCGAGCTTTTCAGTGTAGTAAGACATAGCGTTTTGGGGTTTCCTTTCGTTTTTCCTTCCGAGAAGGAGGTTCTGTGGGGATATTTCACCCATGATATGCTATTATAACATGAGAAAGGAAAAAAGAAAATCCCTTTCCGATATTTTACAGAAATTTCTAAAGGTGTCATAAAAATGTAAAATATTCCCACAAATTCACAAAAAAGGCCCGTCACTCTTGCAAAGAAGGAAAAAATGGAGTATAAAATGGAGTATGTAAAAGAAAAGCTTTTATCGGAGAGACTTCATTGAAACGGACAACAGAGAAAAAAACAGTAGCTTTGCCCGACTATCTTTATCCCGTGGTTTATTTTGACGGGGAGGGATGCCTGATCGAGGCAAGCGAGAGCACCAAAGCTCTTTTTGACCCGTGGCGGCAGGGAAAACGAATGCTGGAGCAGCAGGTGGAGCGATACGGCCTGCGGCACGCGTGTATCCTTTCCTTTCGCGGCGAGCGCTTCTTTTCCCTGACGGCGCCCTCTCAAAGGGTGGAGGGACTGTGGGAGATGCACCTGACGCGGGAGCTGTTTCCCGCCCTGCGCCGTCTGAGCCTGACCCTGCTTTCCTGCCTGGAGCATAGCCTTCGGGGGGAGGAGGACGGACGGGAGAGGGCGGTGGAACGGAGCCGTGTCGCTCTGCGGGAGGCGTTGACTCCATACCACCGTGGTCGCGGGGACAGAGTATCCTGCAGCATCAGCGGCTTTCTGAAGGCGCTGAGCGCCGCCCTTTCCATGGGCGGTGTGACCTTGAGCTACACCTGCCAACGAGAGTTGAGCGTGCTGGCGGAGCCTGCCCTTCTGCGGGAGCTGATCTGCAGTCTCATTCAGTTTACGGGGATCGTTTCTCACAGACGTGGGCTGGGCTGTACCCTACGGGTGACGGAGAGCCTGGTGGAGATCGAGCTTTACGGAGACGATCGGGGCGAGGGAATGCGCTGTCTGGAGGAGGTCTTTACCCGTGAGGAAGAGGGTGGCGAGGAGGTCCTTTCCGCCTTGCCCCTGTTTGGCGGCATTCTTTCGTGTCTGCAGGAGGACTACGGCCTGCGGGTGATCCGGGCGGAGGGGAGGACGGCTTTGACTCTGACCCTGCCCCGTACCGATGCCCTGCCCGACGCCTTCTTGGGCAAGGAGTCGGAAAAGGAGCGGGACAGACTGCACGTCATTCTGTGCCGCAAGGGATTCTTTTAAGAAGAAAAAGCGCTTTCCGCAAAGGAAAGAAAAGGAGAAAAGAATGAATAAAACGATCAAACGGGTGGGCGTTCTGACCTCAGGCGGCGATGCCCCCGGCATGAACGCCGCTCTGCGCGCCGTGGTGCGCGCCTGCCTGCATTTCGGGCTTCGTCCCTTCGGCATCCGCCGTGGCTACGAGGGACTTCTGGAGGGCGAGATCGAGGAGATGAACAGTCACAGCGTATCCAACGTCATGGGACGGGGCGGTACGGTGCTGCTGACGGCGCGCTGTCCCGAATTTGCTACCCCCGAGGGGGTGAAGAAGGGTATGGAGATGGCCAAGGTGTTCCGTTTGGACGCACTGGTAGTCATCGGCGGTGACGGCTCCTTCCGCGGCGCACGGGATCTGCATCGGGCCGGGCTTCCCGTGATGTGCATCCCCGCTACCATTGACAACGATATTGCCTGCACGGAATATACCATCGGATACGATACGGCCATGAACACCGTCAAGGAGGCGGTGGACCGCATCAAGGATACGGCCTTTTCCCACGAGCGCTGCAGCGTGGTGGAGGTCATGGGGCGCGGCGCCGGCTATATTGCCGTCAATTCCGCTCTGGCGGGCGGTGCGGAGGCTTGCCTTTTGCCCGAAAAGGGCTTCGATCTGCACGAGGACGTCATCAAGCCCATTCTCACCTGCCGTAACGCGGGAAAGATGCATTACATCGTCATCAACGCCGAGGGGGTGGGCGGCACCATGGAGCTGGCGGAGAGGATCCAGTCCTTGACGGGCATCTCCACCACCGCCACCATTCTGGGCTATCAGCAGCGGGGCGGCTCGCCTACGGTGCGCGACCGCGTTACCGCCTCTCTCATGGGCGTGCGTGCGGCGGAGCTGCTCTCTCAGGGTGTTTGCGGCCGCGTGATCGCCTGCCGCGACGGCAAGGTGACGGATCTGGAGATCGAGGAGGCCCTGTCCCAAACAAAGGAGATGGATCCCGAATTGATCCGCGCCGCCAAGATCCTCTCTATCTACGAATAAAGGCAAGGAAGCGACGAAATCGTCGCTTCCTTTTTTGTAAACAGAAAACCACGCGATAGTCGCGTGGTTCAGTAGAGGTTAACCGGTGAGGAAAAATCCTCCGATTGTGATAAGATAAAAACGACCTGCCAGTCGAAAAAACACAATCGGAGGATTTATCTATGAAAAAAGAAG
>JAFQMA010000001.1 GCA_017414535.1 Clostridia bacterium
AGATGGCACGCAGCAGTCTCTCCTCGGCGGTCAGCTCGGTCTCGCCCTTGGGGGTGACCTTACCGACCAGAATGTCGCCTGCGTGCACCTCGGCACCCTTGCGGATGACACCGTCGGCATTGAGATCCTTCAGGGCATCCTCGCCGACAGAAGGAATGTCACGGGTGATCTCCTCGGGTCCGAGCTTGGTATCTCTTGCTTCGTGGGAATATTCTTCAATATGGATAGAGGTGTAAACGTCCTCGCGAACCAGTCTTTCATTGAGCAGAACGGCGTCCTCGTAGTTATAACCCTCCCAGGTCATAAAGCCGATAAGCATGTTCTTGCCCAATGCCATTTCGCCGCCGTCGGTAGCGGTGCCATCAGCCAGCACCTGGCCCTCCTCCACTCTCTGATCCTTGGTAACGAAGGGTCTCTGGTTGATGCAGGTGCCCTGGTTGGTTCTCTTAAACTTCACCAGATGGTAAGCATCCAGCGTACCGTCGTCACGCTTCACGCGGATCTCGTCTGCGGAAACGTACTCCACGTAGCCTGCGGCTTTGGCCAGCACGCACACGCCGGAATCCGTACCGGACTTATACTCGATACCGGTACCGATCATGGGAGCCTCGCTGACCATCAGAGGAACGGCCTGCTTCTGCATGTTGGAGCCCATGAGGGCACGGGTGTTATCGTCATTCTCCAGGAAGGGAATGTGAGAAGCGGAAACGGAGACCACCATCTTGGGAGAAACGTCCATGAAGTCGATCTCTTCTCTGGGAACCTCGAGGATCTCTTCTCTTCTGCGGGCGGTAACCTTCTTGTTGATGAACTTATGCTCCTCGTCCAGAGGCTCATTGGCCTGAGCGACGGTGTAATCGTCCTCCTCGTCGGCCGTCATGTAATAGACCTCGCTCGTCACCACGCCCGTTTCCTTATCCACTCTGCGGTAGGGCGCCATGATAAAGCCGAACTCACTGATCTTGGCGTAGGTGGAAAGGTAGGAGATCAGACCGATATTGGGACCTTCAGGGGTCTCAACGGGGCACATTCTGCCGTACTGGGTGTAGTGAACGTCACGCACCTCGAAGGAAGCGCGATCGCGGGAAAGACCGCCGGGACCCAGCGCAGAAAGACGGCGCTTGTGGGTCAGCTCGGACAGGGGGTTGTTCTGGTCCATAAACTGGGACAGAGGGCTGGAGCCGAAGAATTCCTTCACGGCGGAGATCACCGGGCGAACGTTGATCAGTGCCTGAGGAGTAACGGATTCGGTATCCTGAATGGTCATGCGCTCCTTAACGATCTTGTCCATACGGGAGAAGCCGATGCGGAGCTGGTTCTGCAGAAGCTCGCCAACGCAGCGCAGACGGCGGTTACCCAGATGGTCGATATCGTCATCGGTGCCGATGCCGTGGGACAGAGCCAGCAGATAGTTGACGGAGGAGAAGATATCCTCGCGGGTGATGTGCTTGGGAACGAGCTCGTCGCGACGGTCCTGAATGAGGCGGATCCTTTCCTCCTCATCCTGGGTCTCGGCCAGGATCTCACCCAGCACGGACAGGCAGACCATTTCCTTGATGCCGGTCTTCTTGCAGGCCTCCTCGGAGAGGAACTTCTGCATGGGAACCATGCCGTTGGAGAAGACCTTGACCTCCTTGCCGTCCTCGGCCACCACCACAAGCTCGGTAATACCGTTGGCATCGAGGCTTTCCGCCTTCTCACGGGTCAGGACCTCGCCCTTTTCAAAGATGATCTCGCCGGTGAGGGCGGAGACGGCGGGAGCGGCCAGAGTCAGGCCGGTCACACGCTTGGCAAGGGAGAGCTTCTTGTTGTACTTATAGCGACCTACGGCGGAGATGTCGTAACGCTTTGCATCAAAGAAGAGGTTGTTCACCAGGGTCTCTGCGCTTTCCACCAGGGGCGGATCGCCGGGACGAAGTCTTCTGTAAAGCTCCTTGAGAGCCTCCTCGTAGGCGGTGGTGTTGTTGTTCTCGGCAGCGGCGGTGATCATATCCTTATCCATGGTAAGGAGAAGCATGGTATCGTCGCCGAACATGGCCTTCAGCTCGGCATCGGTGGAAACGCCCAGCGCACGGACCAGAATGGTCACGGGCATCTTGCGGTTCTTATCGATGCGAACGTAGAAAATATCGTTTTGGTCGGTTTCATATTCCAGCCAAGCACCGCGGTAAGGAATTACCGTGGTAGCGAAGGTGACCTTCTCGCTCTTCTCCTGCAGCTTCTGATAGTAGATACCGGGAGAACGAACGATCTGGGAAACGATCACTCGCTCGGCGCCGTTGATGAGGAAGGTGCCGTTGTCGGTCATCAGGGGAAAATCTCCCATGAAGATCTCCTGCTCCTTGATCTCGCCCGTGAGCTTGTTGGTCAATCTGACCTTCACGCGGAGGGGAACAGCGTAGTTAACGTCTCTTTCCTTGCACTCCTCAATGGTATATTTCGGCGTCTTCTCCACCGTGTAATCCACGAAGTCGATGAGAAGATTGCCGGAATAATCCACGATGGGGGAAATGTCACGAAGGACCTCCAAAAGGCCTTCGTTCAGGAACCACTCAAAGGATTTCTTCTGGATCTCAATGAGGTTGGGCAGCTGCAAGGGCTCATCGTTTTTAGCGAAGCTCTCGCGAACCTTGGTTCCACACGTCTGGGGATGTGTCATCATAAATGAAACCACTCCTTCTTTCGTTATACAAACTGCGGCGCGGGGCCACCTTCCCTATCACACAATTTTTTCCTTTCGGAAAATCGCCCATTATATAATAAGGAAATTATTTGTCAAAATTTACATTTGGCAGCAGAAAAAATTTACAAAATGTTTTTGTTTTTTTACCCAAAATTCACATTCTTTTTCCTTCGAGCCAAACATACCGCCATGATAGCGCAGTTTATTATAATAACACAAGTGTTTTTTTCTGTCAAGAGGGATTTTTCCTTTTTTTCGGAGGTTTTTTCGGGCGGTGCGTTGACTACGGAAAAGAAAAAAGGTATAATATACTTATATCAGCAAGGAGACGGAACATGGAACAAACAAGCGTCAAGCAAAGGATCGAGGAGCTGAGAGAGCGCCTTCTGGCCTATTCCAGAGAATACTACGTTTTGGATGCCCCCAGCATCTCCGATTACGAATACGACATGCTCTACAAGGAATTGGAACGGCTGGAGGCAGCGCATCCCGAATTTGCCGACCCCCTCTCCCCCACCGTGCGCGTGGGCGGGGCAGTGCTGGAAAAATTTGAAAAGGTCAGCCATACCGTGCCCTTAAAGAGCCTGTCCAACGTATTCTCCCGCGAGGAGCTGTTCGACTTTCTGGACGGCGTGCGTGCGAGCGTTGCCGATCCCCTCTTTGCAGTAGAATACAAGATCGACGGTCTTTCCGTCGCCCTGGAATACGAAAACGGCCGCCTTGTACGGGGCGCTACCCGCGGCAACGGCGAAGTAGGCGAGGACGTGACGGAAAATCTCAAGACCGTCGCCTCCATTCCCTTGGTTTTAAAAGAAGAGGTTCCCCACCTCGTAGTGCGGGGCGAGGTCTTCATGCCGAAGGAGAGCTTCCGTCGCTTAAACGAGATGCGGGAGCTGCAGGGGGAAAGTCTTTTCGCCAATCCCCGCAACGCCGCCGCAGGAAGCCTGCGCCAGCTTGACAGTCGCATTGCCGCCGAGCGTGGGCTGGATATTTTTATCTTCAACATACAATCCGTCACGGGAAAAGCCTTTGCCACCCACGAGGAAAGCCTTTTATGGCTAAAGGAGCTGGGCTTTAAGGTGTCCCCCTTTGCCATCCTTTCCGATAACGAAGCGATCTTCGAGGAGATCCGTCGCCGCGGCGAGGAGCGGGAGGCGCGGTCCTTCGATATTGACGGCGCCGTCATCAAGGTGAACGATTTTGCCCAGCGGGAGGAGCTGGGCGAGCTGCCCCACGTGCCCAAGTGGGCCATGGCCTATAAATACCCGCCCGAGGAGAAGGAGACCCTGCTTCTGGACGTGACCGTACAGGTGGGCAGAACGGGCGTTCTCACTCCCACCGCCGAATTGCAGCCCGTAAGATTGGCCGGCACCACCGTCAGCCGCGCTACCCTGCACAACGCAGACTTTATTGCAGAAAAGGACATTCGCATCGGCGATACCGTGGTGGTACGCAAGGCGGGCGAGATCATCCCGGAGGTGCTTCGGGTGGTGAAGGAGCGCCGTCCCGCCGATGCCGTGCCCTTTACCCTTCCCGATACCTGCCCCTCCTGCGGGCAGAAGGTACAGCGGGACGAGGATGAGGCGGCAGTGCGCTGTATTAACCCCCTTTGCCCCGCGCAGAGAGCCAGAAGCATCATTCATTTTGCCTCCCGCGGCGCTATGGACGTGGAGGGAATGGGCCCCGCCGTGGTGGAGAGCTTTTTGGAGCACGGGATCCTGACGGAGCTTTCCGATCTGTATTTCTTTGATCCTCAGCGTGCCGCCGCCATCCCCGGCCTCGGCGAAAAAAGCGTGGAAAAGCTGAAGGCGGCACTGGAACGCTCCAAGGCACTGTGTCTCTCCCGTTTGATCTACGCCCTGGGCATTCGCGGCATCGGCGAAAAGAGCGCCCAGGTGCTGGCGCGCCGCTTCGGCTCTATGGATGCCCTACGCGAGGCCACCGCGGAAGCCCTGCAGGAGATTCCCGATATCGGCGGGGTGCTGGCGGAAAGCATCGTTTCCTTCTTTGCGGATGAAAAGACCTCCTCCTTACTGGAAAAGCTCCGTGAGGCCGGAGTGAATATGCGCTTTCTCGGAGGCGAGGTAGGCACAAAGCTTGCGGGCAAGACCTTCGTTCTCACGGGAACCCTCCCCACCCTCAAGCGAAACGAGGCGGCCGCACTCATCGAAGCCGAGGGCGGCAAGGTGGCAGGCTCCGTCTCTGCCAAAACCAGCTTTGTGGTAGCAGGCGAGGCCGCAGGCAGCAAGCTGAAAAAGGCCGAGGATCTGAAGATCCCCATTTTGGACGAGGCTGCACTGCTTGCCATGCTGGAGAAATAAAAAACAAAAACAGGGCTGTGACGTTCACCGATACAAGAAAGATCAAAAAGGAGGTTCTGCCATGTTTGGATTCTTTCTTATCCTTATAATCACCCTTATCCCTCTGCTGTGGGGCTTGTGTCTGTATCGCTTCGTCTCTGCAAAAAAGAAAAACAAAAAGGCACCCGGCACCTTTTCCGATGACGATATCAAGTCCCGCAAGATCTCGATGATCATCCTTTCCGTTATTCTCGGATTTTTCGTATTGATCGTCATCGGTCTTATCATCCTGTTGAACTTGGCCGTAGCCTATATGTGAGGTAAGCCGATGAAGAGCCGCACGTTTTATATTCTCCTTTTCTCGGTGCTCGGCCTCTGTCTTGCGCTGACCGTTGCCCATTTTCTTTATGTGATCTATGCGTATCAGCACTGCTCCATCATCTATTTTATCGGAAAGGAGCTGTGGCTGTAAATGAAACCGGGAAAGCAGATTTTATCCATCGTTCTCGTCGTAGCTGTGTTTGCGGCGTTCAATTTCGGCATGTATCAGCTGCTCACCCGCAGACTTTCCAATAATTTCAGCGGTGCAACAAAGGCACAGATGATCGACGTAAAAAGCTATCTTCCGCACGAGGAGGGATCGGACCTTCCCGAGCTCGAAAGCACCCTGAAGCTGACCGATAACCTGCCGATCTTGGACGGTGCCGCCGCCTTAGTTCCCGTTTATGCCGCCGTGATCCATAACGTATACCCCGAAGGCTGTGTTACCTATCAAGGGGGCACCTTTTCCGATGATAATTTCTACGGCGAAAACTTCGCCGAGGACAGCGCCATGCAATACAAAAACACGGTGCGCGGCTATCAAGCCATCGTAGATGGAACAACGGATATTTTGTTTTGCGCAGGGCCATCCGAGGAGCAAAAGCAATATGCCGAGGAGCAGGGCGTCGAATTGGTGTATGTCCCCATCGGCTTGGAGGGCTTCGTTTTCTTCGTAAACGAGAATAATCCGGTGGACAACCTTACCGCAGAGCAGATTCGCAAGATCTATGCCGCAGAATACACCAACTGGGCCGAGGTCGGCGGAGTCAACCGAATCATCAACCCCGTAACCAGATTAAAGGGAAGCGGAAGCCAGACCGCGTTCGAGGCCTTTATGGGCGAAACGGAGATCGGTCACAAATCGCCCCTTGCCGTCCTTGGGGCATCCATCGGCTTTTCGTTCCGCTATTATATGGACGGAATCGTAGAAAACGAGGCCGTCAAGATGCTTTCCCTCAACAGCGTTTACCCCAGTGCGGAAAACATTCAGAACGGAAGCTATCCTATCGTTGCACAGTTCTACGCCATTTACCGTGCCGATAACGAGAATGAGAACATTCCCGTTTTAATTGATTGGCTTCTTTCCGAGGAAGGGCAAACACTGATCGAAAAGACGGGCTACGTACGATTGCAGCAAAAATAAAGAAAGACCCGAAAAGGCAAGCCTTTTCGGGTCTTGTTTTATGCTTTGTTTTTCTTGGCGGCCTCGGCGCGCTCGCGGCAGATCTGCGACCAAGAGGGCACTTCCTTCAAGGTGGCGGTAAGCTTCCCGATGACGGCGGGCACGTCGATGCCCTGCGGGCAGTTTCGCGCGCATTTTCCGCAGGCAATGCAGGCGGCGGGCATTTTCTCCTCCGGCAGAGCCTCCAGACGCATGGTGGAAAGGAAGGTCTTGACCACCTGAAGCTCGTTATACACCGACAGCATCAGGGGAATATCCAAGCCCTTGGGGCAATCCTTCATGCAGTAGCCGCAGGCGGTGCAGGGTACGGAATTTTTCATGGTCTCCGCGGCGGCAAAGAGGGCTTTTCTCTCCCCCTCCTGCAAGGGCTTTTCCTCAGAGAAGATCTTGATATTGGCCAAAAGCTGCTCCTCCGTCGACATGCCGCTGAGCACCACGGCAACGCCGGGATTTCCGTGGAAATAGCGGAAAGCAAGGGATACTGGGTCCGCCCCCTCTCCCAGCGCTGCCATGGCCTTTTCATCGGGCTTGGCCAGCTTTCCGCCACGCAGAGGCTCCATGACCCATACGGGCAGACCGCGCTTCTTTAAAAGCTCCACCTTGGCGGCGGCGTTCTGCAGGGTATGGTCAAGGTAATTGAGCTGGATCTGGCAGAACTCCATGTGCTCGCCCCACTTGTCCAGAAACGCCTCCATCACGGAAAGACTGCCGTGGGTGGAAAAGCCCAGGTGCTTGATGCGGCCGAACCTTTTCTGCTCGATAAAATAAGGCAGGATATTCCACTTGGGATCGTTGTAGGTGCGAACGGAATTTTCGTAAACGTTATGGATGAGGTAAAAATCAAAATACTCCACCCCGCATTTTTTCAGCTGCTCCTCAAAGGTGGCCTCGGGGTCGTAGGACTCCGCCAGCTGATGGCCGGGGTATTTATCCGCAAGGTAAAAGCTCTCTCTGGGGTATTGTTTCAGCACCCGCCCCATGACGATTTCGCTCTTTCCCTCGTGATAGGGGTAGGCGGTATCAAAATAATTCACCCCCGCCCCCATGGCGATCTCCACCATACGGGCAACCTTTTCTTCGTCAATATCCCCCGCTTTGCCACCCTCCACAAGGGGCAGACGCATGGTACCGAGGCCTAACAAGGGAAGCTTTTTCCCCTGAAAATCGCGATAGATCATCATTTTCTCCTTCACGCTTCCTTCATTTCCACTATTGTACCACAGAAAAGCTGCCTTTTCAAGATAAATTCCACGGGATTGTTATTTTTTATTGACTTTCACATTTCTGGATAGTATAATCAAGGTGTAAGGCTATTTTTGAAAGGAGGACACGGCATGAAACGAATATTCACAATGATTTTAGTGGGGATCCTGCTTCTGCCCTCTCTTTTTTCCTGCGGTACGGAAGCCCCGCAGGAGACTCTGACCACAAGCGAAACGGAAGAGATTCAAGTTCAGCCGGTCGTCCTCGCCGAAAAAATGGACGTGCCTTCTTGGGAGAGCATACGGGATATCAGGCCTAATCCCAAGAGAGGACAGGTCGGCATTTCCACGCGCTTGCGGGATGAAATGAGCTTTCACGGAAGCGCCGATACGGTCTATCGGGTTTTTGTAGAGATCCTTATCACCGCAGAGGATTTTTCGGGCTTTCAGCTTAACGATGAGTATAGCAAATGGCTTCGGGAGGAGTATCGCCGCGTCATCGATGAATACAACAAGGCATACGATGCCGCGAATGCCGCCACGGATCCCGAGGAGAAAGCAAGCGCTCTTGCCGTAAAGGAGGAAAAACGGGAGCTGAGAGACGCGGCTATCAACCGATACGAAACGTATCAAAGATACAAGTACTCGGAATATCTGGACAGCTTGATCAACTACCGATTGACGGAGGCTGCCGCCCTCAGCGACACCCCGCCCGTGCGGCACAGCCCGCAGGATTCCATCAAGCTGTACTACGCTTATCAGGGACACGGATATTACATGGAATTAACAGCCGAGGACATTACGGCCTTAGCCTACAAGGGCGTTTACAGTCTCCGCCTTGCGGGGGGCGACTACACACCCGAGGACGATGCGGTTTTCACCGAATACGATTTCTTTTATAGCGGCACGCCCGCCGATAAAGCCGAATAGGCTTTCGTAAAAGCGATCATTCACACCACCTTGAAGGGAGGAAACGACGTGAAACGGATTTTGCTTTGGATCTTAGCGGGACTTCTTCTTTTGCCGACGCTTTTCGCCTGTGGAAGCGAGCAAGCCCCCTTGACGATACCCGCCACGACCGAGAGTGCGACGGAAGAAACAGATGAAAAAACGGTCATCCGCTCGGATATTTTAGACGTGCCCGAGGTCGTTTGGGACCAGTACCAAATCTACAGATACGAAAAAAAGATCCCGATCTCTCCGCTTTTACAGAAAAAAATGGATACGTGTGACGATCCCGACGCCGTTTATCGCGTATTCGTGGAATTGCACACGGCGACGAAGGGATATCTCAATTTCACGCTAAATAATGATTACGCTGATACGCTTTCGCACATTTCAAGCGTTGCGTACGAAAAAAAACAAGCTGCGGAAAAAGTGCTCTCCGGCATATACGATCCCGAAAAGCGCAGAGTACTTCAGGAGGAGATCGGCATCATTTCCGCCGTAAGTAAGGCGGCAAGTTATCACCACATCGAATATCTGGAACAAAAGGAATTGGAACACCTTGACGACCTGATCTCCAAGCTTTTGGCAGAGGCCGCCGCCCTCAGCGACACCCCGCCCGTGCGGCACAACCCGCAGGATCCCATCAAGCTGTTTTACGCTTATCAGGGACACGGGTATTACATGGAATTGACCAAGGAAGAGATCCTGTATCTGGCAGAAAAGGGCGGCTACTGCTTCCGCATGGCCGACGGGGATCTCACTTACGCAGAGGGGTTTCTTTCCGAGGGGGATCCTGCCGATGAGGCCCCGTGAAAAGCATAAGCCCAATCATAAAAAAGCACCCTTTCGGGTGCTTTTTTCGTTTTGCTTTTAGTTGGCTTCGGGAACCAGAGGACCTGCCAGCTCCTCCAGGAAGAAGAGCTTACCGGGCAGGGTGGGAATGAAGCTGGAGGTGACCCAACGGTCGGGACCGTAGCGCAGGGTCATCCAAAGGCTCATGCCCTGCCACTGCATGCCGCGTCCGAGGGCGCCGTCTGCGCCGCCGATGGCGTAATCGGCCCGGAACATGAGACCGGGGCCGATGGTGTTGGCACGGCAGGGAACCAGGGTGGTGCGGCTCTTAAAGGAGGTGATGGCATTCTGCTCGATGGTGAGAGGGTGCAGCTGCACGCCGATGCGGTAGGGCTGTGCCTTCCACTCCTCGTTGGTATCGAATTCGCCGCCGATCATGGGCTCCCAGAAGGCGATGTGGCACATTCTGCCGATACCGTAGACCAGAACCAGCTTTGCTCCCTCGGCCCTCAGTGCACCGATCTTTTCGGGATAGGTGGGAAGGTTCTCCTTGGTGGCAAAGTTGCGATGCTCCACGGGTACGGTCAGCTCGCCCAGAGGATTGTAGAATGCATTTTCCATGGCGCTCTGGAAGGAGGCCTCACCGGTGATGGTGTTGCCCTCGCCGTCGGCCCACTCGTCCATATTGAAGCACCAAACGTTCTTGCAGGATACGTTCCAGGCCTTCAGGAAATAAACGGCCCACTTATACATACCCATGGGACCTACGGGGAGAATGAAGACAATCTTTCTTCCCTCTTCGTTGGCCTTCTTGATCTCGTTGGCGATCTCGTGACCCATCATGACGTCAAATTCCTGTACGTTCTTAGCCATAATGGGGGTGAAGTCCTTATTCCAGAAATCCTGACGCTCGAAAATTTCCTCGGGCTTATGCTCGCAGCAGGCGTCGATCTTCTGCATATCCCAGCCTGCGGGGTAGAAGCCTTCCAGCAGGCTTCCCTTTACGGTAGAATTAAAATCCATGTCTTTCTCCTTTCAAATTAAGGCAAGAGCCTTTTTGTGGTTCCCTTTAAATAGACCTGACACTGACGGAAGCCCTCCGCATACTCGGCACCGCACTGGTAGCCGCGATAGCGGGAGCAGGTGCGCACCATATCGGCAAAATCGATTCCGTCGTGCTCGCGCATCCACACAAGCTGGCTTTCGTGGCACTCCAGCATATTGATCTTCAGATCGATCTCCTCGCTGATGTCCACAAATTCCGTGGGGTTGAAATTGACACCGGCCAGGGTGTCCATATAGTAGATGGGAACGAGCTTTGCCGCCTTCTTGGACTTGGGGTCGTAATTGGGCAGGGTGGCGGTGAAGCTGGCGTCGAATACCAGACGTGCCACGGCGGTATGGTCGGGCATATAGTCGTCGGGATTGTGGGTGATGATGAAATCGGGATCGGCGTATTTGATGACCTCTACGATCTTGTCTCTGGCCTCTTTGTTGTTATCGTAAATGTCCAGATCGTTAAAGCCGGCGCAGATGACCTCGATGCCTGCCATGGCACCTGCCTTCTTTGCCTCGTTGGCACGGATGACACTCAATTCATCCGGCGGAATGATCACGTGGCCGAGATTGCCCGTGGACACGTGACAGACGATGACGGTATCGCCTCTTTTTACACATTTTGCAAGCGTACCCGAGCAGGCGATCTCAATATCGTCCGGATGCGCGCCGATAGCCAGTACTCGCATGGTATTTCCTCCCTTGAATATAAACTTTCTATCTCTATTATACCGCCCGCGGGGGTTGGATTCACTATCTTTCACTATGCAAAAAGTGTAAAATAATCTACTTGCATCTTTTTCTGTTCTGTGGTACAATTTTATCATGAAAAAATACTTTCGACACCGGCTGGAGCACCTGGTGGAGGTCAGCCGCGTTATCACCATCCACCACTTTGAATTCGATCAGCATTTTCGCACGGCAGGCGAGAGCCACGACTTCTGGGAGCTGGTCTATGCGGACAGAGAGGAGATCCTTTGCGGCGCGGACGGACGGGAGATCCGCCTGATGCCGGGGGAGATGCTCTTCCACAAGCCCATGGAATTTCACACCCTTGCCGCCAACGGCAAAAAAGCCCCCACGGTGCTCATCGTTTCCTTCGAATGCAAATCACCCGCCATGGGCTTTTTCGCAGGGCGGAAGCTCACACCCCAGAAGCGGGACGTGCGCTTTCTTTACGCCTTGGTGGACGAGGCCAAGCGCACCTTCAACATCCCCTTTTCCGATCCCGAATCCAAAAAGATGGAGCTACTTCCCTCTCCCACCCTGGGCGGTCAGCAGCTCATCAAAAATTACCTTGAGATCTTGCTCATCGACCTGATGCGGGATCTGACGGAAACGCGGGAGGGCAACGACACCTTTCTTCAAAGCGGCAAGTATGAAAGCAAGCTGGTTGCCGACATCGTTCGTATTCTGGAGGAAAACGTGGAGGGAAGCCTGACGGTGGACGAGCTGTGCCGCCGCATCGCCTACGGCAGAGCCTGGGCCTTCCGCGAATTTAAAAAGGGCACGGGTGAGGGCATCATGGCCTATTACACCCGTCTCAAGATCGATCGCGCCAAGCAGCTGCTGCGGGAGGGAGAGCTATCCGTACGGCAGATCGCGGAGCTTTTGTGCTTCGACACGCCCAGCTATTTTTCCAAGACCTTCAAGCGGCTCACGGGACAGACCCCCTCCGCCTACCAAAAGATGAAGCGCAAGCCATGAGCCTTCCCCTTTTCTCCCGTTTTTTCACCTGTTTTTCTCAAAAAAGCAGTCGCTCTACGAACAGTAGAGTTTAAAAAGAAAAAAGGGGCAAATTCTATGGGTTATATCGCTAATAAATAGGTTTACTTTTATACGGCACAGCCGTTA
Organism: Clostridia bacterium; assembly: GCA_017414535.1. Taxonomy (GTDB): domain Bacteria; phylum Bacillota; class Clostridia; order Oscillospirales; family SIG627; genus RGIG5579. The sequence continues at coordinate 12,340 of JAFQMA010000001.1, forward strand.
TAATAGAATATGTAAGGAGGTGATTGAATGGATGCAAAAAGCATCGGTTCAGCCATTGCAAGATTAAGAAAGAAAACGGGCCTCACACAGGCCGAGCTTGCAGCAAAGCTCAATATCAGTGACAAAGCAGTCAGCCGTTGGGAAAACGGACTGGGATTTCCGGAGGTAACTCAGTTCCCCGCTCTGGCCGCTATTTTCGGCATTTCCGTGGATCAGCTCATGATGGGCAAGAGAAGCGGCATTGCCCTGGCAGGTAATATTCTCGTTGATACCATCAAGGAGATCGAGGTATATCCCGAAAAGGGTATGCTCGTTAACATTACCAACGTTTCCCGCGCCGTAGGCGGCGCCGTTCCCAACACCGCCATCGACATTGCCAAGATCGACCGCAGCATTCCCATCTCCGTGATCGGTAAGGTGGGTGATGACGAAGCAGGTCAGTACGTGGTCGGTCAGATGACCCGTCACGGCATCGACTGCAGCAGAGTGGTAGTATCCCCCGATCAGCCCACCAGCTTCACCGACGTTATGAGCGAAGCCACGGGCGAGCGCACCTTCTTCCATGCCAAGGGTGCCAACGCAGAATTTTCTCCCAAGGACGTAGACCTTTCCTCACTGGATTGCGTGATGCTTCACGCAGGCTACATTCTGCTTCTGGATGCCATGGACAAAAAGGACGAGGAGTACGGCACCGTCATGGCCCGCTTCCTCCACGACGCACAGGCCGAGGGCATCAAGACCAGCGTTGACGTGGTATCCAGCACCACCGCAGACTACAAGGGAACCATCCTTCCCGCACTGAAGTACTGCAATTTTGCCTTTCTCAACGAGGTGGAGAGCAGCATGCTCACCGACCTTGACCCCTACAAGGAGGACGGCAGCCTCAACATGGATAACATTCAGAAGACCATGGAATTCATCGCTTCTCAGGGCGTGAAGGAAAAGGTCATCGTGCACTGCAAGGATTGCGGCTTCTGTCTGGACGTGCCCACCGGCACCTTCACGGCTGTTCCCTCTCTGGAGATCCCCAAGGAGCAGATCCGCGGCAGTGTAGGCGCAGGCGACGCCTTCTGTGCGGCAAGCCTTTACGCCATCTACAAGGGCTACGACGATAAGTCCCTTCTGGAATTTGCTTCCACCGCCGCCGCCTCCAACCTGTTCTCCGAGAACAGCATCGACGGCATGAAGACCCGCGCTGAGCTGGAAGAAATGATGAAGGAATACAGCAGAAAGACCCTGAAATAAGGATTTGAAAGGAGAAAACCATGAAAACCAAGGCAGTCAGACTCTACGGTAAAATGGACCTGCGTCTGGAAGAGGTGGATCTTCCCGAGATCGGCGACGACGGCGTACAGGTTGAGATCATTTCCGACTCCATCTGCATGTCCAGCTACAAGGCGGCAGTGGAGGGCGGCGAGCACAAAAGAGTGCCCGACAACGTTCACGAGAACCCCATCGTCATCGGCCACGAATTTTGCGGCAGAGTAACGAAGGTGGGTAAAAATTGGCAGGATAAGTTCAAGGAAGGTGACGGCGTAGCCGTTCAGCCCGCCCATTTCTATAAGGGCACCCAGCAGGCATTGGGCTATTCCTACTCTTACTGCGGCGGTGACGCCCAGCACGGCAACATCCCCATGGAAACTCTGGTAATGGATTGCCTTTTGCCCTACAACGACGACGTTTATTTCTACGGCTCCCTGGCCGAGCCCATGAGCTGCATCATCGGTACCTTCCACGCCATGTACCACACCAAGGCAGGCAGCTACGTGCACGATATGGGCATCGTGGAGGGCGGCAAGATGGCGCTGCTTGCCAGCGTAGGCCCCATGGGTCTCGGTGCCATCGACTATGCCCTGCACTGCGATCGCAAGCCCTCTCTGCTTGTTGTGACCGACATTGACGATGCTCGCCTTGCCCGTGCCGAGAGCATCTACACCGTGGAGCACGCCCGCGAGTGCGGCGTAGAGCTTCACTACGTAAACACCGCCAAGACCCCCGACCCCGTGGCCGCCCTGCGCGAGATCACCGGCGGTAAGGGCTACGACGACGTCATTTGCTTTGCCCCCGTTAAGGCAGTGGTAGAGCAGGCCGACGGCATTCTGGGCTTCGACGGTTGTCTTAACTTCTTCGCCGGTCCCACCAACAACCAGTTTAAGGCCGAAATGAACTTCTTTAACGTTCACTATTCCTACACCCACATCGTAGGCACCAGCGGCGGCAACACGGACGATATGAGAGAGGCCATCAGCATGATGAACTCCGGCAAGATCAACCCCGCTGCCATGGTCACCCACATCGGCGGTCTGGATGCCGTGGTGGACACCACCCTGAACCTGCCCAATATCCGCGGCGGCAAGAAGCTCATCTACAACCAGATCAGCCTGCCCCTGACCGCTATCGACGATTTCGAGGAGCTGGGCAAGACCGATCCCATGTTTGCCAAGCTTCACCAGCTGGTGAAGGCCAACAACGGTCTCTGGAGCGGTGAAGCCGAGAAATACCTTCTTGCCAACGCCAAGAAGCTGAACTGAGGAGGCGCCAATGAAAGCAGTGATGTACGGCGGCGGTAATATCGGCCGCGGCTTTATCGGTATGCTTCTTTCCGCTTCCGGATTTGAAGTGCAGTTCGTGGACGTGGTGGATGCGGTCATCGAGACCCTCAACCGCGACCATACCTATCCCGTTCGCATCATTTCCAGCGAGGGACACGAGGATATTGACGTAAAGAACGTTTCCGCCGTGGACGGCAAGGATCCCGCCGCCGTGGCAGAAGCCATCGCAGGGGCCGACATCATGGCCACCGCCGTTGGCGTCAACGTATTGAAGTTCATCATCCCCAACATTCTTGCCGGTCTCAGACTGCGCAAGGAAAGAAATCTTCCTCCCTTCAACATCATCATCTGTGAGAACCTGATGGATGCCAACCACGTCATCGAGGGCATGCTCAAGGAGAAGATGACCGAGGAGGAAAAGGCTTGGATGGACGAGAACGTAGGTCTGGTGGAGGCTTCCATCGGCCGCATGGTTCCCGTGCAGACCGACGAAATGAAGGACGGCAACCCCATGCGCGTTTGCGTGGAGAAATACGGCTTCCTGCCCGTGGACAAGGACGCCTTCAAGGGTGAGATCCCCGAGATCCGCAACATGGTTCCCTTCTCCCCCTTCGATTTCTATCTGAAGAGAAAACTGTACGTGCACAACATGGGTCACGCCACCTGCGCATACCTGGGCGACCTTTTGGGCCTTGAGTACATTTATCAGTCCATCGACAAGGATGAGGTCTATCTCATCGTTCGCGGTGCCATGGAGGAGAGCGCCCGCGCCCTCTCCAAGAAGTACGGCGTTGCACTGGAGGAGATCCTCCTGCACATCACCGACCTTCTGAACCGCTTTACCAACGCCGCTCTGAAGGACACCTGCAAGAGAGTGGGCGGCGACCCCGCCAGAAAGCTCTCCCCCGCAGACCGTCTCATCGGCTCCTCCTCTCTGGCTCTGGAGGTGGGTGTTACCCCCGCTTACATTGCCATCGGTGCCGCCGCAGGCCTGCACCGCTACTTAAACGAGGTGGAGGGCATGACTCAGACCGCAGCGTGCGCCGCTTCCGTTCTGGAGGGTCACTGCGGCCTTGCCAAGGGCTCTCAGCTTGAGGAAATGATCCTTGCCATGTACGGCATGATCCTCGAGGGCAAGTCCTTCGGCGAGATCCGCCGTGCCGCCGACAAGACCGTGGCCGCAAGCCTCCACGGCGTTATCTAAACCAAAAACAAAAAGAAAAAACAGACCGAAAAATTTCGGTCTGTTTTTTCTTTTAAGACGGTAGCATAAAAGAGCTCAAATAAAACGGTCGAACCAGTGGCGCAGTTCCTCCTTCATGACGGGATGCACCTTATGGGCCACGCCGGCTATGGGGCGGAATTCGCCGAAGCCGCCGCCGCGGCGGATACAGCGAATAAATTCCTCCGTCATGACGGGGGAAACGACCTCGTCCTCCATGCCCTGCCAGATCTTAATGGGACAGGGCGGGATCACCACCCTCTCCCCGTCGGCATTGATAAAGGAGCGGGAGCGATAGGGGTTAAAGCCCACGGTATTCTCCTCGTGCCACTGCCCGTCGGGAAAATGGTAGTAGCGGCAGATCTTGTCGCGAATGCTTTCGCCGTCGGCTCTCTTTTTGGTCTTATCCCAAGTACCGAGGCAAAAATGGCCGTTTACCTCACAGCTGTCCATATTGAGACGGGGGAAGAAAAAGCCCGCCGCCAGCACGATGGAGGGATAGGTGTTGAGAAAATTCATGCCCACGTGACCGCCCATGCTGGCGCCTGCGATCAAAACGCGCTCCTGCAGCTCAAAATGAGTGACCGCATAGCGATAGGCCTTATAGGCGGCAAAAATATGCTCGGGACAGCCCATGGTAAGCCCGTCCGGTGCGGCACCTGCCACGTCCAGCACGGCATAACCCGCCTCACGGCAGGCATCGGCATAAGAAATGCCCCCCACCTCGCCCGTTTCCCGACACACGGTAGAACCCGCTCCGTGGAAGGAAAGGATCAGCGGTGTTTTCCCCTGCCCTTTTCCGTCATGCTCGGGCAAGGCAAGCACACACCGACATTTTCCCTCCCGATATTCGTCCTGCAGGATAGGCTCGGGCGTCGGAAATACGGGGCGGTGACGGTTATAGCTTACCTCAAAAAAGATCAGTTTATCATCCACGGCGGTTTTCTCCCTTACTCTTTCTTCGTTATATAGAATTATACCGAGCTTTCCGCCTTTTGTCAAAGGTGGCTTTTTTCCAAAATACTGCAATCTTCTTGACCTTCCTCTCTTTTTTTGCTAAAATAGAAGGGACAACTTAGAAAAAGGAGACTTTTTTATGGAAAGAGACAGACTCGGCTCTCGCTTAGGCTTCATTCTGCTCAGTGCCGGATGCGCCATCGGCGTAGGTAACGTATGGAAATTCCCGTGGCTTGCGGGACAGAACGGCGGTGCCTCCTTCGTTCTGATGTATCTTATCTTTTTGGTGATCCTCGGTCTTCCCGTTATGACCGTGGAATTTGCTTTGGGCAGAGCAAGTCAGGCCAGCCCCGTCAAGATCTATCAGAAGCTGGAAAAGCCCGGGCAGAAATGGCATCTTCACGGCTACGGCGCCCTGGTGGCCAATTTCCTGCTGATGATGTTTTATACCTCGGTCACGGGATGGATCCTTCACTTCTTCATCAGCTTCGTGAAGGGCGACATGACCGGCATTACCAATGAAGCCTCCTCTCAGCTTTTCCCCACGATGCTTTCCAACCCCGCCATCATGGTGGGCTTCATGGCCATCGTCGTGGTGCTTGGCTTTGTGATCCTCTCCTTCGGCGTACAGAAGGGCGTGGAGCGCGTTACGAAATACATGATGGTAGCGCTTCTGCTTCTCATGATCGTGCTGGCAGTAAATTCCTTCACGCTGGACGGCGCGAAGGAAGGCCTCACCTTCTATTTGAAGCCCGATTTCTCCAAGATCACGGGCAGCAGCGTGGTTGCCGCCATGAATCAGGCCTTCTTCACCCTGAGCCTCGGTATCGGCTCCATGGCGATCTTCGGCAGCTACATCGGAAAAGAAAGATCCCTTTTGGGTGAATCGGTGAACATTCTGGTGCTGGATACCTTCGTAGCCATCACCGCAGGTCTTATCATCTTCCCTGCCTGCTTTACCTATAACGTAGAGCCCGGCGCAGGCCCCTCCCTTCTGTTCGTGGCCATGGCAAAGGTATTCAACAATATGGACGGCGGCAGAATTTGGGGATCCATCTTCTTCCTGTTTATGTTCTTCGCGGCCATGAGCACCATTATCGCCGTATTTGAAAACATTCTCGCCTGCGTCAAGGAATTGACGAATTGGTCCAGAGTGAAGACCTGCATCGTCTGCGGCGTAGCTCTTCTGGTCCTCTCCGTCCCCTGCGCTCTGGGCTTTAACCTCTTGAGCGGCTTTGTCCCCTTCAACACGGGCTCTTCGGTGCTGGATCTGGAGGATTTCTTCGTCAGCTATTGCGCTCTGCCCCTGGGCTCCCTCTGCTTCCTGCTGTTCTGCGTTAGCAAAAAGGGCTGGGGCTTTGACAATTACTTGAATGAAGTCAACACGGGCAAGGGCTTGAAGATGGGCCGCTGGATCCGTCCTTATATGACCTACGTGCTGCCCGTAATCATTATTGCTCTGTTCATCATCGGCATCGTCACCTTCCCCTTTGCGGATAACTTCACCATCTGGGGCTGGTTCACGGGGCTGTTTGCATAAGACAAACAACAAAAAAGAAAGACCGAATAAGAGCCGTACTCTAAAGGACAGTAAAAAAGGAAGCACGAATATTCGTGCTTCCTTTTAATTTTGTCTCATACCGTAACAAGCAGGGAAAATGTATATCACATTTTCCAAACTTTAGGAGAACCTAAACCCCTTTTACCTAGCCAAGCAATTAGCAAAAATGACACAGCCATTACGCTATGCCATCAAATAAAGATAATTATTCTTTTAATAATATTTTTTATACAGTTCTAATTTATATAGACAGTTATCTTCCATATTTGCAAGAAAATGCAGAACATCTATATCTTGAATATGAACGGGTTCTTGTTTGTTATTGGTTTCCTTCCACCAATTCTTACTTATTAAAACATATTTAA
>JAFQMA010000012.1 GCA_017414535.1 Clostridia bacterium
ACAGATTCCTGTCGGAATCTGTCTTTTTCAACTAAATCCACCCTCGCGGGTGGGTGAAATCATCTTCGACGATGAAATCCAACTTCGTTAGATGAAATCCGCCTCGACGGCGGATGGGTGGATTTAATTTCATCTGAGGCAAAGCCGAAGATTTCATCAGCGTTAGCTGATTTCATCCTTGCGTCAGCAAGGATTTCATTTTCTGTAAGAGTTCAAATTTATACGCAAAACTGCCAAAAATATCTTTTTTGTAGTCCATAGACAGGATAAAGAGCAATACCTTTTGGTATTGCTCTTTATTCTTTTGTAACGATGGTAGGGACTTGAACCCGAGAGGGCGAGGCGCAAAAAAACTCTTGCGTTTTATACTGCCCTGTGGTATACTTTCATCAAACACTATGATAAAAAAGGAGACGATATCATGAAAAAGCTTTTGTGTTTGTTTTTAGCCGTTCTTATGCTCTTTAGCCTTTGCTCCTGCCTGGACGAAGTTGGCCCCGATACCGAGGACGTACGCGGAGAGGTCTCTACCAATAAGGACAAGGAGACCGAGGAGAAGACTGAGGAAAAGACCGAGGAAAAGACCACTGAGGAAGAAAAGTTTTCCTTTGGTAAGACCGCAAGCTAGACCTACACCAACAAGTACCTGGGACTGAGCTGCACCCTTCCCGCCGACTGGACCTTTCTTTCCGAAAAGGAGATCCTGGAGAGAAATAACCTTGTAGGCGATGCATTAAACGATGACCTGGCAAAACAGCTGGAGAATGCCTCCATCATTTACGACATGAGCGCCAGCTATCAGGACGGAATGCAGAGCATCAACATTAACCTTGACAAGGTCACCGCTCTGCAGGCTGCTACCCTTGATATGAAAAAGACGCTGGAGTCTCAGATCGACGGCATCGTAGAATCCTACAACACCATGGGCTACTCCAACACCAAGGTCGAATATAAAAAGGTCACCGTGGACGGTAAGGAATTTGATGCACTGGTAATAACCGCAGAAGTGCAGGGCCTGTCCATTTACGCTACGGTCTTCAGTTTCCTGAAGGGCAACTACATTGCCAACGTTGCAGTAAGCTCTCTTCTGACGGATGAGACCGCTACCCTGCTTGGCTATTTTGACGTAAAATAAATCCAACCCGTAAAGAAAAGCCCCTTTCGCTCTGTGAGCGAAAGGGGTTTTGTTTTTTTATTACAGGCAGGAAATGAGCTTGTCTGCCTGAAGCTGGATGTCCTCATCGGTCCAATCGGGATCGATCTCAAAATTCATGCAGCGCTCAAGGTAGGCGATGCTGAAGGGGCAGGTCTCGCGGGTGTAGCTGCGCAGGATATCGGCATTGGCGGGGTGACGGAAGGGATCCATGGCGGGATGAGCCGCGCCGCGGCCTGCGTTGATGGCGCCCCAATCGTAATAGATATGGCGGCGGGAGGAGCCGGGAATGGCAAATTTAATGCCGTATTTTTCGTTGTAGCGATCGCGGAAGCCGTAGCACTGCTCGGCCGTATCGAACACGAAGGCGGCATTGATGGCGCTGTCGCCGTCGGCATCGTTCATGGGGATGTGACGGAACTTGCCCTCCAAGGCGGCAAGGAGTTTCTTCTTGTTGCTGTTCAGATCCTCCACCAGGATGGGCAGGCGGTCGTACTGCACCCGCAGAATGGCAGAGGTGATCTCCGTGCAACGGTATTCGTTACCAAGGAAGGGCTCGGTAGTAAAGTCTGCGGTCTCTCCCTCAAAGCCGGAAAGGGCGTAGCAATCGTGATACAGAAAGGCCTTTTCGTAAAGCTCCTGATTGTTGGTCAGAAGGCCGCCGCCTTCGCCTGCGCTGAGGATCTTATAAAAATTAAAGCTGAGGGCGGCAATATCGCCGTAGGTGCCGCATTTTTTGCCGTGGTAGCTGGCGCCGTTGCCTTGGGCCGTATCCTCCAGAACGTAGAGACCGTGCTTCTTGGCTACTGCCATAATAGCCTCCATATTGCAGGGGAAGCCCACCATATGAACGGGAACGATGGCCTTAGTGCGGCTCGTGATCTTCTTTTCCACGTCCGCGGGGTCGATCATCATGGTCTCATCCACCTCGGCGACCACGGGGATGGCGCCAACGCTGAGTACACAGCCAACGGTGGCAATATAGGTATAGGCGGGCACGATGACCTCGTCACCGGGGCCGATGCCCATGGCGATCATGGCAGAGGTGAGGGCGCCCACGCCGCTGGTCAGCACCAAAGCGTGCTCCACGCCGTACCATTCGCGCATTTTCTTCTGAAGAAGGTAGGTTTCGGATTCTACCCCCTTCCCCGTTTTAAACAAGCTGCCGGAATCGATCACGCGGCAGACGGCTTCTTTTTCTTCCTGTCCGATACGAAACATCGCTTTATCCTTTCTTTTATTTATTTGCGTTTCTTTTTATTTATTATCCCATTTCGCTACTTTTTTGTCAATAAAAATAAAATCTATTATCATACCAAAATATTTACGGATTATTTGTTGACAAACGGAATTTTCGGTGTTATTCTTGTGAGAAAGGAGGGAAAAACCATGCAATATCAGCCGATTCTGAAGGACGGAAACGCGCTTTTGGCAATTTTTGGGGATGCCAACGATTTTCACCCCCACCGTCATTACGAAATTGAGATCATGTACTGCGTCAGCGGCTCCTACCGCGTAGGCGTCAATAACGAGACCTTCCTTATGCACGAGGGAGATATGATCTATATCCCCTCCTTCGTTCCTCACGAATCCTACCGCACGGAGGAAAGTGCGCAGGTACTCCTCATCGAAGCAGGCCCCGCCTATCTGGGAAACTTCTTCGCACCCGTATCCTCCATGCCCCTGATGCTCCCCTTCTTCTCCTTGAAAAGCAGTGAGCTGGGACAAAAGCTGAAGGTGGTGCTGGACGAGATCGTAGAGGCGAGGCTGGATCACAAGCGCGGCTCCGAGTTGATCATTTGGGGCAATACCTTTAAATTCTTCGGGCTGATGGTCATGGAATACCTCACCGAGGAGGAGGAGGCAAAGCCCAAGGAATACGCCAAGATCAAAAATATCTCCAAGGCGCTGGATCTGATCCATTATCACTACGCAGAGCCCATTACCGTAGACCAGGCCGCCGCCGCCGCCAACTACGGAAAGAGCAACTTCTGCCGCATTTTCAAAAACTCCATCGGTATGGGCTTCCATCAGTACTTAAATCACTACCGCGTGGAGCGGAGCAAGATCTATCTGCAAAATTCCCTTTTGAACATTTCCCAGATCGCGGAGATCGTGGGCTTCGGCGATTCCAAGAATTTCTGCCGCGTCTTCAAGGAGATCACGGGCATGACCCCCGGCGGCTTTGCCAAGCAGAGTAAAAACTAAGGGAATAAAAATGATCTGTTGCAATGCAACAGATCATTTTTTCTTTTTTAATCACAGTGCCAGGGCGGCGTAAAGGCGCGCCTTCACGGCCTGTTGCTTCTTTTCTGCGGCCTCGCGGGATTCGGCCACCACGGAATAATAGAATTTGATCTTGGGCTCCGTACCGGAGGGGCGAACGGCTATCCAGCTGCCGCATTGCAGGCGGAATTTCAATACGTTGGCACGGGGCAGATCGGCCACCCCTGCCTGATAATCCAAGGTCTCCGCAAGCTCGCTCAGAGGGGCACCCTCCTCACGGAGCTGACGCATCATGGCGGCAATGCGATCCATGCCCTCCTTACCGGGCAGGGTCACGCTTTCCACCACGTCCAGATAATAGCCGTGCTTGGCGTAAAGCTCCTCCAAGGCATCGTGCAGAGTCCTGCCCTGCGCCTTGTGGTAGGCGGCCATTTCACAGACCAGCATGCTCGCTACGGAGGCGTCCTTGTCACGGGCGTGCTCACCCACAAGGTAGCCGTAGCTCTCCTCGTAGCCCAGAAGAAAGGCAGGGGCACTGTCCCCCTTGAGAGCACGCTCCTTTTCATAGGCGGTGATCCTTTCACCGATATACTTAAAGCCCGTCAGCACCTGCACGTGCTCCACGCCCGCACTTTTTGCCAGCGCGCCGCCCAGTTCTCCCGAGACCACCGTATTGATCATAACGGGATGGTCGGGTAAAGGCTTTTTCACCTTCAGAATGAAGTCCAAAAGCAAAGCTCCCACCTGATTTCCGCTAAGCAGAGTCATGACGCCGTTCCTGCGGGCGGCACAGCCCATGCGGTCGGCATCGGGATCGGTCCCCACCACCAGATCCGCACCGATCTCCTCGGCCAGAGAAAGACCCATCTGCAGAGCCCCCTTTTCCTCGGGATTGGGGCTTTTGACCGTGGGGAAATTACCGTCCTGCACCATCTGCTCCTCCACGAGAGCAAGCTGACGGAAGCCGTCCTTTCTCAAAAGGGCGGGGGTGCAGGCACTGCCCGTGCCGTGAATGGCTGTAAAGACCACGGAAAGCTCCGCCTTGGCGCTCTCATCGGAAACGATGCTCTCGGAAAGGAGGCGCTCCTCGTAGCGGGAAAGCAGCTCCTCCCCCACCGTTTCCAAAAGGGCGTCGTTGCCCTTTTTGGGAAGAAGGGAGAAATCCTTGATGCGTGCCACCTCGTCGGTGACGGCCTTTGCCTTGTCTGTCAAAAGCTGGCAACCCGTCTCATCATAGACCTTATAGCCGTTGTATTCCTTGGGGTTGTGGCTTGCGGTAATGACGATGCCTGCCGCACAGCCCAATTCCCGCACCGCAAAGGACAGGACGGGGGTAGGAACGGCACGGTCGAAAAGCTTGACGGAAAAGCCTTTGGCGGTGAGAACGTCCGCCGCGACGCGGGCAAAAAAAGCAGAATTGTTGCGGGTATCGTAGCCGATGGCAACTCCGCGGGTAAAAGCATCTCTTTCCCCCTGCAGTACGGTAGCAAGGCCGAGGGTGGCGCGGGCCACGGTATAACGGTTCATGCGGTTGGCACCCAGCCCCATAACGCCCCGCAGACCCGCCGTGCCAAAGTCCAGCTCGGTATAAAAACGGTCACGGATCTCCTTCTCGTCCGTCAAAGCGCAAAGTGCCTTGCGATCCTCCTCAGCGATGGCAGGATCATTGCACCAAGCCTCATAAGACTTTTGATACTGACACATAAGATGTCCTCCTTGCAAGATTACTTTGTTAGTATACCCCTTTTTTCACGCACAGTCAATAAAAGATGAGAGAGAGACGTGAAAATCGGATAAAAGTCTAAAAATCACAGTGATTTTCCTTCCTTTTTTTGTCCTTTTTCTCCCGTTTTCGGTTGACACTTTCCCCGCCCCTGTGGTAAAATTAAGAAGTAAAGTTATGGGCAGATCGCCCAATAAAAAAGGAAGAATTACCGTGAATTTACTTGGAATCGACGTTGGCACCACCAGTCTGAAGGCAGTGCTGTATAACGAAGCGGGCGAGAGCCTTGCGGGCGTCAATACCGACTATACTCTCACCACCCGCGGCGAGCTGGTGGAATTTGATGCAAACGAATACGTGCGCATTACAAAGGAGGCCATTGCCTCCATCCGTGAGCGCTTCCCCATCGACGCCATCAGCATCGATACACAGGGCGAGACCCTGATCCTGACAGACGGAGAGGGCACGCCCCTCATGCCCGCCATCGTATGGCTGGATAATCGCGCCACCGCCGAGGCCGCCGAGATCGAGGCCCACTTCGGTCAGGAGGAGATCTACCGCGTCACCGGTCAGCCCGAGACTACGGGCGGCTGGCCCGGCTGTAAGCTCCTTTGGGTGAAGAGAAATCTGCCCGAGGTCTGGCAAAAAACGAAAAAGGTCTTCCTTCTGGAGGATTGGCTCCTCTACGCCCTGACGGGCGAATTCGTCACGGAGCCCACCATTCAGTCCTCCTCCATTTATCTGGATATCAATACCCGCGCCTGGTGGCCCGAAATGCTCTCCTTCATCGGCTGTGACGAGAGCATTCTCCCCCGCATTGCAAATAGTGCCGAAAGGATCGGTTCCTTTGATGGCATTCCCGTGGTCACGGGTGCACTGGACCAGATCGCAGGCGCTATTGGCGTGGGCGTTCTGGATGAAAACGTCATCAGCGAAATGACGGGCACCATCATGGCTATCTGCGCCGTGACGGAAGCCGTTCCCCCCTACGATCCCAAGAGCAAAATTCCCTGCCACCTGCACGCCGTCCCCGATAAATTCGTCCGTCTGCTCTGGTCCTCTACCGCAGGCATGGCGCTGAAGTGGTTTCGCAACAATTTTGCGGAGGAGCTTTCCTTTGCCGAGCTGGATCGCCTTGCCGAGGAGGCAGGTCCCGGTGCGGAGGGGCTGACCATGTTGCCCCATCTGTGCGGCTCTACCATGCCCATCTACAATCCCGATGCCAAGGGCTCCTTCTGGGGCATGACCCTGGCCCACGGCAGAGGCCATTTTGCACGCGCCATTCTGGAGGCTGTCGCCTTCACCTTAAAGGATGATCTGGAGCACATCGGTGCCGACTGTGACGAAATCCGCATCACCGGCGGCGGTGCAGCAAGCCCCCTTTGGGCACAGATCAAGGCCGACGTAACGGGCATTCGCCTTGCCACCGTGAAGGAAAAGGAAAGCGCGTGCCTTGGCACCGCCATCATGGCAGGTGTGGGCATCGGCGTGTACCCCTCCTTTGAGGAGGCCTGCAAGAGGCTGGTTGCCACCAAGAAGATCTACACCCCCGGCGGCACGGATTACTCCGCCGCTTACGCACAGTATCAAAGACTGGACCGTTTACTGAACGATCCCGACCGTCCCATCGGAAAGTAATTTGTGCTTCGCACAAACGGAAAAGAGGTATATTAATGAAAAATGAAGCATTGAACGCTGCCAAGGCGGCCTTCGCCATTGAGGCGGAAGAGATCACCCGTGCCCGCGAGGTCATGGATTGGGACGCCTTCGCCAAGGCCGTTGAGGTTTTAGCCAAGGCAGAGCGCATCGGAACCGCAGGCTGCGGTCATTCCGGCATCTGCTGCACCCATTTCGCTCACTCTCTCTGCTGCATCGAACGCCCTGCCCGTTTCGTCTCTCCCGCAGAGGCGGTACACGGCGCCATGGGCTTCATCCAGAAGGGTGACGTCATGGTACTGGCCTCCCGCGGCGGTAAGACCGCGGAGCTGATCCCCATTATGAACATTGCCAAGACCAAGGGTGCCACCGTCATCTCCGTCACCGAGAAGATGGATTCTCCCCTGGCACAGGGCGCCGACATCGTTCTCCCCATGCGCGTGGAGAAGGAGACGGATAAGTACAACGCCCAGTCCACCTCCAGCTTTGTGGCGCTGGCCAGTGTTTTTGACGCCCTACAGACCGCTCTCATTGAGGAGACGGGCTACGTGAATGAGCAGTTTGCTCTCATCCATCCCGGCGGAGCCGTTGGTGAGAGACTGAATAAAAAATAAAGGAGAAAATTATGATTTCCGGATTGAAGATCAAAGCTCCCTTCTTTGAGATCGGACCCAAGAACTATCTTTGGGGCGACGACGTGGTGGAGCTTGCAAAGGTAGCCGATGCGGCTTCCAAAAAATACGACGTGGACATCATCTTCACCACTCCCATTGTGGAGCTTCGCCGCGTGAAGGAAGCCACCGAGCGCATTCACGTGTTCGCTCCTCACATGGATTCCCTGACCCCCGGTCGAGGCCTGGCTGACATTCTGCCCGAGAGCCTTGTGGCCGCAGGTGCAGAGGGCGTTATGCTGAACCACTGCGAGAAGCCCGTGACCCTCGCTCAGCTGAAGAGCGCCATTCGCCGTGCCGAGGAGGTAGGTCTTGCTACCATCGTTTGTGCCGACTCCTGCGCTGAGGCTGCCGCCGTGGCACACTTAAATCCCGATATCATCGTAGCCGAGCCCACTGAGCTCATCGGTACCGGCAAGGCCAGCGATGAGGAGTACGTGGAGGCCTCCATCCGCGCCGTTAAGGACGTGAACGAGGATATTCTCGTTCTCCAGGGTGCAGGCATCAAATGCTACGACGACGTTTACCGCAACATTTTCGCCGGAGCCGAGGCCACCGGTTCCTCTTCCGGCATCGTAGGACTTCCCACCAAGGAAGCCCAGTATCAGATGGTGGACGACATGATCCGCGCCGTGCGCGAGGCATGGGACGCCAGAAATAACAAGTAATTATTTAATTTTTCTTTAGGAGGAAAATACAATGGAATTTAAGATCGTTCAAAAAGAGATCGAGCTTCAGAGCAGAGGCTGGATCCCCACCTTCCACGACATCTCCACCGACATCATGAAGATCGTTGAGGAGTCCGGCATCAAGAACGGTACCTGCGCTATCGTTTCTCACCACACCACCTGCTCCGTTATGGTTCAGGAGTGCAGCCACGACTTTGACACCTTCGACCTGGAGTTCCTGCAGCACGACCTCTTGGATATCATGAGAAAGCTCATCCCCGACTTTGCTGAGGAGCATCAGTACCGCCACCCCGGCCCCGTACACGCTCAGTTCGGCAGATACGTTAACGAGCCCGGTAACTTCACCTCCATGAACACCGACGGTCACCTGAGAAGCGTATTCTTCGGCAGAAGCGAGACCATGACCATTAAGGACGGCAAACTCGACGGCGGCGAATTCGCTCACATCTACTTCATCGACTGGGATCACGTTCGTGCCCGTCACCGTCAGTGCAACGTTACCGTTATGGGTACCACTGAGGACGTTGGATGCCGCAATTACAACAACGGCGAAGTCGTTAACACCCTCCGTAAGTTCTCCGACGAAGAGAAGGCTTACATGGAGCAGTACGACGAGTGGAAGAAGAGATAACTCTATAAAACTCCATAGAAAAACAGCGTTTCGTTCGAAACGCTGTTTTTTTGTTTTCTTATTTAGCTACCTGCTTTAAGAGTTCCAGCATGGTTTCTCCACAGGCTTCGGCCGTGCCCTCTACAAAAATGCAGGATTCCACCTCGTATTCCCCGTGGGGGAAGGATTCCTTGGGCGGGATATATCCTAAATTCTCGTTGGTGTAGCCAAAGGTCAAGGTGATCTTAAAGGGGGAATTTTCCTTGACGTAAAGGCCCGTCTCGTGGAACAGCTCGTAGCCTGCCGTCACGATGCCCACGTCACCGAAGGAGACGGCGGTATGAGGAATGGCCACCTCCATTACACCCTTGGCGTTGTATTTCTTGATCTTCTGGCGGGCGTTGGCCACAAACCATGAAAGGATCTCGGTCTTATCCTCCTCGGGTGCGGCGTTATAGGCGGCAAGCTCCGCCCATTCCTCTGCCGTCACCTCCATAAAGCGTCCCACGGTGGAACCGGAGGCCACGGAAAGCTTACCCGTTTCGGCAGGCACTCTGGCCTGATACGCCGCGTCAAAGGCCTTGGAGAAATGATTGCCCACCGCATCCGTTTCAGTAAGGCTCAAGGCATCGGGCAAAATGGTCTTGTGCATCAGAACGCCCGCGGCACCCTGATAGTAAGAAAACAGAGCCCCGTATACTTCCTCTACGTTTTTACGCAGGGGATCGATCCAATCGGAGCTGATGGTCTCCCAGCTGGCCGTAGAGGGATGACACTGGAAATTGAGAAAGGCTACAGGCTTTTTCCCTGCCCGTTCAAAGTAGAGCAGATTCATGACGTTGTCAACCTCACTCTCACTTCCCACGGCGTAAGTTCCTTCGTCCGCATAACGATTACTGAGCCAGGTGCCGTCACTCATTTTGTAACGTCGGTTGTAGCAGGCCTCTACCGTGCTCTGACCGTGTGTCATGGTAGCCGGAGTCAGATCCCGTAGGCTCTCCTCCACCGCTTCGGGCAGATGCTTGGAATAGAAGGTGCTGAACCAGCTTGATACTGCCACGTCCGTTTCCCGTGCAAGATCTACTCCCGCATGGGTATGGGTGGCAGTGAGGATCACGTTTTCCTCGGGAATGTGGAAGGTATTGGCAATGCGCTTGCGACCAATGCTTGCCATGGTATTGCTGATGCCGCGGCTGTCCACACTGACAAAAAGAACCACGTTCTCGCCGTCGGACACGGCAACGGAGGTCACGTATAACCGTTCGGCGACCCTATATCCTTGTTTTCCTTGGAAGGTATAGATCGGCAGCTTCGTGGGGGTCATATCGCTTCGTCCAAAGCCTACGGAAAAGCCATCGGGCAGAGCAATTTCTCCGCCATCGGACGTAGTTACGGGCGCGGGCTCCGCGGGAGCTTCCCCGTCTGTGTTCAAAGGTTCTCCTCCCCCGCAGGAGACAAGGGGCAAAATCACCAAGATCGTTAGGATAACAGAAAAGATTCGTTTCATGGCACATCCTCCTTTTCCTTATTATATCATAGCGATACGTACCTTGTCCATAAAAAATGACCGCCACTTTCGTGACGGTCATTTGAATATTTAGTCTCTGGTAGAGGTGACCTGGAAGTAAACGGTCTGCTCTGCGGTTTCAATGATATCCCAGATATTCTCCAGCATTTCCATGTAGTTCTGAACGAGCTGCTTGGTCTCGGGAGAGAAGGTTTCGTAGTCGTCGTTTCTCAAAGGCGTGTTGCCGTTGTTCTGGGAAACCAGACGAACCGCGTACCAGCGGAACACCTCGGCTCTGCGGTAAGGAATGTAAATGCTGTACTCGCCGCCGCCTGCGTAAACAGACTGGGTGGTGGTTTCAGCGGCCAAAGGAATGTAGATGGGATTGCCGTTGGCATCCACGATGTCCTTGCCGTCTGCATCCTTCCAGGTGGAAAGCTGCATCTGGTCCATGTTGTACTTCTTGTCCACTGCGGTGTAGCCGTTGGTGGAGTTGTAGGAGGTAATGATCTCCTGAATGGTCCAGCAGGCCAGGTAGTAAAGGCTCTTGTACTCGTGCTCACCGTAGGATACGGTGCCATCGGTGTACTTTACGTAGGGACGAATGGTATAGAAGGTGAACCAGTCGTCAAAGTCGTGATAAAGACCCTCGCCGTTTCTGCCGCCGAAGACTACGTCGTAAATGTTGTAGCTGACGCCGTCCTTCACGGTCGTATCGTAGGGATTCTCGAGATCTGCCTTCAGAGTGTAGATGGTGTAAATACCACTGGGCTTACCGCCGACGGTATCACTGGTCAGATAGGAGCCAACACCGTTGGGCGTTTCGGAAGCGCCGAAATACTTTGCGTTATCTGCCGTGCAAAGGTTGACCCACTTGCCGTCTACGATACCGTACAGGGTGGGATACTCTTCAGCGATGTAATCCACACTGGTCTGACCCAGACGGAGCTGCTGACGGCGAACCACCTCGGTGGGAGCTACGATGGCGCCGACCTCGGCAATGGTCTTGGTGGAATCCTCCCTCTCCTCAACGGAAAGGAGAAGTCTCATCTTCTGAACCTCACTGCTGTCTGCACGGAGCTGAGCACCGTACAGGGTGGGCTCTACGTATTCCTCGCCCAGCTCGGGACCTGCGGGGAACCAAACGGGACGGATCTCGGTTGCACCGTACTCCTTACCGCCGTCGTTGACACCGAAGTAATCGGAGGTCATCTTGTCGGTGTAAGTAGAGTAAGAGGGAGAGATGCTGGTCCAGAAGAAGCGGTAGGTACCGGCCTTCATACCCTTGATGGAGGGGTAGCGCATGGTATACATCTCGATGGGATAGTTGCCGTAGCTGCTACGGTTCAGACCGCCGGGGAGGTAGTTGGTCTCACGGGGTACCTCGAAGCGGAATACGTTACAGGTATAAGGCAGGGTGCTCTCCAAGGAGATGGACTTGTACTCAACAAAGGCCTCGGGAATGGGGCTTACGTCGGGATTACCGTCATACTGACCGTTGATGATGGTCCACTTCTGGCGGAACTCATATACGGTAGAGCCGTACTTGCAGGACTGATAGGGATCGTCTGCGGGATCCTCCCAATCGGGATCGTCTGCAGGTGCGGTAGGTGCTACGTAAGGCGTATAGTTGATGGCAAAATCGCCCTCAGCCTCGCTCTGAACGTAACCGATCTGCTTGGGGTTGGTCACGCCCTCCTTGCCGTACTTGGCAAGGACCAGGCCGATGTAGTTTACGTCAAAGTTCTGATAGAGGTTCGCATAGGTTCTCATGTTGGAACCGGCGTATGCATTGGTTCTGGCTACGTCGCCGAAGTCTGCGTCGCGGCGAATGTAGTAGTAGATGCTCTGGCTACCCTGCTGAGCTGCCAGGGAGTTGGACATAACGGTGCTCCAGCCAATGGTGAGGAAGTAGTTGTTCTTAACGTGAGCAAGCTCCTTTACCTCGATGGCCTGGTAGTAATACTCGTCATCGTAGCGAGCATAAACGTTGACCTGCTCGGGAAGGATGGTATGGTGACCTCTCAGGTCGTTGTTTGCCTGAGCGATGGCAAGGTTGTTGGAGGAGCGCTGGATATAGACCTTGCTGGGCTTATAGGGCTCACCGTAGTAGTAGGTGTTGGGCTTCCACTCGGGAGCGCTGCTGCCGGTCACGGGCTTGAAGAAGCGGTTTCCGGAGCTGTCGGTAGCGGCGAGGGTATAGTAATCGGTGTAGTTGGTCTCCCAGTCAACCGTCTCACCCTCCAGCATGATAACCTCGTTCAGATAGACGTTGCCGGCGGAATCCTGAGCCACGTAGGGCACGTAGTTCTCGGCCGTCTTTGCCGCAAGGTTATCGGCAGTGATGTTATAGGCGCGAACGATGGAATCGGTCTCGGGCACGTAGAAGTAGATGGCTACGGTGGTCCAAGAGCCCTGCTCGCGGTAGTTGGTATGAATATAGTTATAGAAAGAGACGGACTCGATCTTGGAGATGGAGTTCCACACCTCGTCGGGCGTATCGTTATCGGGATAGACGAAGTAGTTACCGTCCTCACGGAGCTTGTACTCCGGCAGGGGGTTGCTCATGCTGTCCGTAACGACCTTATCCACGGTGGCGATGTAGCGGTAGCCGTAAATGGCAACAGGCTCACCGTAGCCGTCGCTCTCCTTTACGTATCCGTCCATCACGGGGGGAGCCGCACCGGGATTTACCTCATGGAAGTAAATGTGCTGCTGGCCGAAATCCTTCCAGCCCACACCGGAGGGGGCGTAAGGAACCGCGCTTGCGATGACAGCCAACATGGGCACGACCATGCAAACGCAAAGAATCAACGAGAGTATCTTCTTCATAATTCTAACCTTTCTAAGTCCGAGCGCAGACTCTGGACCTATTTTATCTTATGTATAGTTTATTTTACCACAGCCGAAATACAAAAGTCAAGCAATAATATGCATATTTTTCCCCTTTCTTCTTGGTGATTTTCGCTAAATATTTATTTGTCTCTTCAAATTTTTCACAAAAAGAAACGACCGACGGAAAAGTTCCGTCGGTCTCACGTTTTATTCGGTCTCCACGATCACGGGAAGGATCATGGGGCGGCGCTTGAAGCGGTCGAAGAGCAGGCGGGAAAGCTCGTCCCTGACTCTGCCGCGCACGGCAACAAGGTCGAGCCCCGCGGAAAGAGAATTTTCCAGCACGCGAGCAGCCACCCTTTTCAGCTCCTCCATCAGATCCGTATTGTCCTTCACGTAAACAAAGCCGCGGGTAACGATCTGCACGTCCCCCGTCAGGTATCTGCCGTAGGAGGAAACGGCGGCCACCACGGTGATGATGCCGTCCTCGGAAAGGAGCTTTCTGTCGTGCAGGACTGCACTGCCCACGTCACCCACACCCAGACCGTCCACCAGCAAAAAGCCGGAGGGAACGGTGCCCTTCAGAGCAGCGTGCTTGCCGTCGGGCGAGATCTCCAGGATGCGGCCGATCTCGGAAAGGAAAACGTTTTCCTTGGGGATGCCCGCGTATTCCGCCAGGGAGGCGTTTCTCGCCAGGTGCTTGTATTCGCCGTGCACGGGCATGAAGAAACGGGGGCGGGTCAGGGCGAAGATCATTTTGATCTCCTCCTGACAGGCATGGCCGGAGGCGTGCACCTCGGCGATCTGGTCGTACACCACGTCCACGCGCTTTTTCATCAGCTCATTGATGATGGTGGTCACGGTCTTTTCGTTACCGGGGATGGGGTGGGCGGAAATGACCACCATATCCTCGGGGGTAAGCTTCACCTGAGGATGGGTGCCGTGTGCCATACGGCTCAGAGCACTCATGGACTCGCCCTGACTGCCCGTGGTGATGAGGGTCACGTTGCGGGGAGCGAACTTGCGGATCTCCTCGGGCTCGATGAGGGTGCCGTCGGGGATCTTCATGTAGCCGAGCTTGGAGGCGGTGGTGACGATATTGATCATGCTCCGTCCCAGAATGCACACCGCTCTGTGATGCTTGACGCTCTCGTCGATGATCTGCTGTACGCGGTGGATATTGGAGGAGAAGGTGGCCACGATCACCCGCTTTTCGTTATCGCGGAAGATGGAGGCAAGACTGGTTCCCACCGTGCGCTCGCTGGGACACCAGCCGGGGCGCTCGCAGTTGGTGGAATCGCAGAACAGTGCCGTGACGCCCTCTCTGCCCAGCTCGCCGAAACGGGTCAGATCCGCCATTTCGCCGCCGATGGGGGTGGAATCGATCTTAAAGTCGCCCGTAAAGACCAGCCGTCCCGCCGGGCTATGGATGGCAAAGGCCACCGCATCGGCAATGGAGTGGTTTACACGGATAAATTCTACGGCAAATTCTCCTGCCTGCACGGTCTCACCGGGATGCACCACACGCAGATCGGCCTGACTCAAAAGACCTGCCTCGGAGAGCTTATTCTCCACGATACCCAGCGTCAGCTTCGTACCGAACAAGGGCACGTTCAATTGGCGAAGCACGTAGGGGATGGCGCCGATATGGTCCTCGTGGCCGTGGGTCAGGAAGATGCCGCGAAGCTTTGCCGCGTTTTCCTTTAAGTATTCCGTATCGGGAATGACCAGATCCACGCCGGGCATTCCGTCGTCGGGGAAGCCCATGCCGCAGTCGATGACGATCATATCCTCATCCGTTTCCACCACGGTCATATTCTTGCCGATCTCGCCCAGACCGCCCAGCGGGATCACACGAACGGCGCGGGCGGGCCCGTTCCTTTTCTTTTCGGCACGGGGCATGCTCTTTTCCTTGGTGCGGGCGGGCTTTTTCTTTTCTTCTTTTTTCTGAACGGGGGCCTTTTTCTCCCGTTCCTTTTTTTGATTAGGCTCCTCGCGACGCTTCGCGGGGGCCTTCTTTTCCTTTTGAACTTCCTTCTTTTCTTTTTTCTTGCGTTCTTCTTCTCGCATACGAAGGATCTCCTGTTCAATGGTCAGGGGCTCTCTTTTCTCCTTCTTTTCCTTTTTCTCTTTATTCTTAAAGAAGGAAGACTGTCCCTTGCGACCGTTTTTCTTTCCCTTGGGGGTATGTACGGGGAAAAGCTCATTTTCCCCTGATCTCTTTTTCGATTTCATTGATTTTACCTCTGAATTCCATAGCGTTGTCCAATGCCGCCTCGAACCGCTGCGCGGAGGAGACGATGCGCAGACTGAAAAAGCCCGGTGCCAGCCGCACCCCTGCCGTCGGCGGAAGCTGAGAGAGCCTGCCCAGAAGGGCCGCCTTATGCTCCGAGGACGGATAGCACTTCAGCTCCGACACGTACACGTCGGGAGTAGCGCGCAGGGCGCTTTGCAACGCTTCTTTCGTCATTTCTTTCATCTCGCGTACCGCACGGGCCGCAAGATAGGCCGTATCGAAGAGATAACGGGTCTCTGCCCCTTCTCTTCGTTTGTCCGTTTCGTCCTTGGCCGTGTGGGCCAGTGAGAAAAATTCCGCCGTGCCGCCGCGGCTCCTGATATGCTCGGCAAACAGAGCGGGTACGCTGTCGGGAAGGAAGAAGCGACGTCTGCCCTGCTCCAGCTCCCGTTCCAGCACGAAGAGCCGCAGCTTTTCCGTATCGCACAGTCTTTCTCCGTCAAGGTAAAGCTTTACCTGTCGCGGAAATACGGAAAAATGCAGGCCGCCGTCTTTTTCATCATATGCCGTAAAGCCCGCTTTTATGGCAGCCTCGCGCAAAAGCTCGCCAAGCCGTCCGCCAAAGCAGACGGTCCTT
The DNA here is from genome assembly GCA_017414535.1 of Clostridia bacterium. Classification (GTDB taxonomy): domain Bacteria; phylum Bacillota; class Clostridia; order Oscillospirales; family SIG627; genus RGIG5579. The sequence continues at coordinate 15,944 of JAFQMA010000012.1, forward strand.
CCCTTGCCCTCTCCCATCTCGCGGGACAGCGCAGAGACGTAATCCTCCCGCACGGACGGGCGGGACAGGATCTGCCCTGCAGGGTAGCTTTTTCCCGTTTCGCGCACGGCGCGCTCCAAAGACAGAGCATGGGCGCGGGTCAGGGGGAAGCCGTCCGCCTCCAGCGCATAAAAGACGCCCTTTCCTCCCCGTTCCGTCAGGAAAACGGAGGGAATGGCATGCAGACGGGCCCCGAAGGAGGCCGAGGCAAGGCTTGCCCCGCCGAACAGCTCCGCCGTACCGCCGCCCCGCAGCACGCCTGCGGCAAACAGTGCGGCAAAGCGAGGCGTTGCCTCCTTTTCGCCGTGGAACACGCCCACGGAGCCGGAAAAGGTGCGAGCCATGGCAAAGCCAAGCCGTTCCGCGTACTCGTGGGTCAGGCCCGTCCGATCTCCCATGCCGATGCCCCATTCGGTAAAGATCAAGTCCTTTTCCTCAAAGGCCTCCCTACCCCCAAGCTCGGCAAAGGGCGCCGTTTTGGTATCGGGCGGCAAAACGCCACCCTCCAAAACGGTACTGCTCGCCCCGAGAACGCTGCCCGGCATAGCCGAGGCGCGCGCCTCCAGACGGCTTTTTTCGCAGAGCACCGCGTCCCGTGCCAGAGCGCCGCGACCAACGGCGGCCTTTTCCATGACGAGGGTACCCTGCACCACGCTGTCCTCCTCCAAAACGGCTCCTTCGCCAATGATGCTTCCGCCGCCCACACGGGCCTTATCCGAAACGCGGGCACTGTGAGCAATAAAGCTTTTTTCTCCGCGGGATTCTCTCGTCTCGCCCACGGGAGGAAGATAGGTCTTGACCTTGCCCGAAAGCAGGTCACGGTTGCATCGGTAGAGCGTGGCGATCCTACCGATGTCGCACCAATAGCCCTTTTCCTTGTAGCCGTAAAGGGCACCGTTTCCTCGGAGCATAAGGGGAAACAGATCCCGGGAAAAGTCAAAGGGCTTTCCCTCGGGCACAAGGCTAAGGACAGAGGGGGATAAAATATATACCCCCGTATTTACCAGATCCGAAAAGGCTTCGGACCAATCAGGCTTTTCCGAAAAGGCGAAGATGCGGCGGAACCTGTCCGACAGCACCACACCGTATTCCAGCGGCGTTTTTACACTGGAAAGGATCACGGTGGCATCGCTCTTCTTTTCCCGATGAAAGCGCACGGCCGAACTCAGGTCGAAATCGCAAAGCGCGTCACCGCTCATGACGAGAAACAGCTCCTCATCGCGGAGCTTATCCTCCAACAGCTTGACCCCGCCCGCCGTACCGAGGGGCACCCTTTCCAGAGAATAGGTCAAGCGCACACCAAAGGCCTCGTCCCCGTAGCGCTCGCGGATCTGCGAGGCAAGATAATGAGTGGTCACAAAGGCCTCCTCCACGCCGTGGTGGGCGAGAAGAGACAGGCAGTAGTCCATGACGGGCCGTGCCAAGACGGGAACCAAGGGCTTGGGTCTTGTATCGGTAATGGGACGGAGCCGCTCGCCCCGTCCGCCTGCTAAGATCACAGCTTTCATAATTTTTCCTCCGAGAAACCTTTTTTTACTATTGTTTCCTCAGAGACTGTGCTCTATTCCGCAGGGCTTGTTTTTCTTTTTTCAGTCCTCGTCCGAAAACCTTTTTACGATCTTCAGGGCGAGCCCCTCCTCCGTTTCAAAAACGGCGGCAAGCGCGTAAAAACAGCCGTTTTCATAAAGGCGAAAGCGTTCCCCCGCGGCCGCTGTCAGGGAAAGCTTGGCAGTCAGAACGGCACAGCCGTTCCGCAACAATTTAAAATAAAAGGGCTCCACCGTTAGCACGGGCTCCTCCTCAAAGAGGCGCTCCGTGGGAAGCAGCAGCCCGTAGCGAGCCTCCGGCGTCAGCTCCTCCAAACGGGACAGCGTCACGCTGTCCTTTGCGGAGAAAATACCGCTTTCCACCCGCTCCAGCGCACTCATGGCGCCCAGCACCCCCGCCTGCTTGCAAATATCGCAAAGAAGGGTGCGGATATAGGTACCGCGGGACACGGTGGCGCAAAGCTCCGCCTCCTCCCCCTCAAAGGAAAGAAGGGTGATCTCGTGCACCGTCACCCGTCTTGCGGGACGGTCGATCTCCTCCCCCGCGCGGGCGTATTCATAAAGCTTTTTTCCGCCGATCTTCACCGCGCTCATCATGGGTGGGATCTGATCGTAGGCGCCTCGAAAGGCCTCTACGGCGCGGGAAAAAGCCTCTTTTTCGGGAAGGATCCCGTTTTTCTCCACGGTCCTTCCCCAAATATCCTCCGTATCGGTGGCAAGACCGAAGCGCACCCTCGCCCGATAGGTCTTTTTTTCGTGGGGAACCAGATCGCAGGCCTTCACCGCATTTCCGATGAGAATGGGCAACACACCCGTCGCCTGAGGGTCCAGGGTGCCCGTATGTCCCACCTTGCGGGTGCCAAGCAGCCTTCTGACCCGCGCCACGGCATCGTGGGAGGTCATGCCCGCTTCTTTATACAGATTGAGAATACCGCTTTTCACGGAAGGCACTCCTCTGCCCGTGCCAAAAGGCGGCTTAAGACCTCGTCTTTTTCGCCGTACAGAGTACAGCCTGCGGCGGCCATATGTCCGCCGCCGCCAAAGGCGGCACAGAAGGCAGAGGCGTCAATACCCTCCTCGGAGCGAACGGAGACCTTGTAGATACCCGCCTCCCTCTCCTTGGCACAAAGGGCAAGGACCACGCCCTCGGGCTGACGGATCACCCCGATGAGGCAATCCAGATCCTCGTAGGAGGCGCCCAGCTCTCTTTGCTCCTCCAGGCTGACGGCAAGATAAGCCACCCTGCCGCCCGCGGCGTAGGAAAGGCGGCTGAGGGCAAAGCCCTCCAGCTTTAATTGCAAGGGACTCTTGGTTTCAAAAAGAGCTTTGTTGATGCGGTAGAAATCTCCCGCCTCCACGTAGTCGCAAAGGCTCGCCACCGCAAGGTGCACTCTTTTGTCCGTATTGGAATAGCGAAAGCACCCCGTATCGGTAGCCATAGCGGTGTATAGTGCCAGCGCCATGGGTCGATCGGGAGTGACGCCCATGGCCTCGATCAGCTCCAGCACGATCTGACCACAGCTGGCGGAGGTAGGATCAACGTATTTATCCACCCCCTGCACGGTATTGATGCGGTGGTGATCCAGCACCACGTGGATGCGGTCGGTAAAGTCCGCACCGCACAGCATATCGGGGGCAGCCACATCCACGGTAATAAAGTGCTCCGGCTCAAAGAAGGACAGCTCCCGCTCCTGCTCCGTAATATAGGAAAATTCTGCTCCGAAGGGATCGGGGCAGAATACGCGGGCAAGCTTTCCCATTTTGCGCAATGCCATGGCAAGGGCATGGGCAGAGCCACAGGCATCTCCGTCGGGGGAACGATGGCAAGCCACAAGGACCCGATCGAAATCGGGTCTTTGCAGCCTTGTTGCGATCTCTGAAAGCTTAAGATTCATTGGTTTCATTTACACCTAATTCCTTCAGGACACGTGCGATGTGAGCACCGTGCTCCGCCGAACGGTCGTGAATAAAGCTCAGCTCGGGGGTCTGTCTCAGATTCAGCTTCTGCGCCAGGGAGGAGCGGATAAAGCCCGAAGCTCTCTCCAGGCCCTCCTGCACGGAGGCAGGATCCCCCGTAATGATACCGAAATACACCTTGGCGAATTTCAGATCGGGGGTGACGCGGGCGGCGTTGACCGTCACGAAGGCGCCCGAAACACGGGGATCCTTCACGTTTCTGATGATCTCACCCAGACACTGGGCAACGGTTTCGTTGATTCTTTCCTGTCTGTGATTCATGCTTTCCTTTCAGAGGCTTATTTCTGTACCTCTTCCATGACGTAGGCCTCCAGGATATCGCCTACGTGAATATCGTTAAATTTCTCCAGTCCGATACCGCATTCGTAGCCCTGAGCCACCTCCTTGGCGTCGTCCTTGAAGCGCTTCAGAGAGCTGATCTTATCCTCGAAGATCACCACGCTGTCGCGGAGCACGCGGATCATAGCGTTGCGGCTGACCTTACCGTCGATAACGTAGGAGCCTGCGATCACGCCCACACCGGGCACGCGGATGGTTTGACGGACCTCGGCCTGACCCAGCACGTTCTCGCGGAAAGTGGGAGCCAGCATACCCTTCATGGCAGCCTCGATCTCCTCCAGGCACTCGTAGATGATGCGGTAAGTACGGATATCTACCTCATTCTGCACGGCACTGTCGGTAGCGCCGCGGTCGGGACGGACGTTAAAGCCAACGATGATGGCACTGGAGGCGGCGGCCAACATAACGTCGTTTTCGGTGATACCACCGACGGCGGCGTGAATGACCTTGACCTTGACCTCCTCGCAGGACAGCTTCTCCAAAGAAGCCTTCACAGCCTCGGCAGAGCCCTGCACGTCGGCCTTTACGATGATGTTCAGGCTCTTGACGCCCTCCTTCATCTGATTGAAGAAGTCCTCCAGACTCACCTTGGCATTGGCGCGGAACTCGTCCTCCTTGCGGGCTGTCTTTCTCTGATCGGCAAGCTCTCTTGCCATTTTTTCATCCTTAACGGCATTGAAGATGTCACCGGCACCGGGCACCTGGTCAAGACCCAGGATCTCCACGGGCACGCTGGGACCTGCCGTCTTCACCTGACGGCCCTTATCGTCGGTCATGGCACGGACGCGGCCTACGGCACCGCCTGCAATGATCACGTCACCCACGTGGAGGGTACCGTTCTGCACCAGCACCGTAGCAACGGGACCGCGACCGCGATCCAGCTTCGCTTCAATGACCGCACCCTTGGCCTCGCGGTCGGGATTGGCCTTCAGATCGGCCATTTCGGCAACCAGAAGGATGTTTTCCAGAAGATCGGGAATGCCCTTCTTGGTCAGTGCGGATACGGGAACGCAAATAACGTCACCGCCCCACTCCTCGGGCACCAGATCGTATTTGGTCAGCTCCTGCTTGATGGCATCGGGATTGGCGGCAGGCTTATCCATCTTGTTGATGGCAACGATAATGGAAACGCCGGCGGCCTTGGCGTGGTTAATGGCCTCCACTGTCTGGGGCATGATACCGTCGTCGGCGGCAACCACCAGCACGGCGATATCGGTCAGCTGAGCACCTCTGGCACGCATGGCCGTAAAGGCGGCGTGACCGGGGGTATCCAGGAAGGTGATGGGCTTGCCGTCCACCTCAATACGGTAGGCACCGATGTGCTGGGTAATACCGCCTGCCTCTCCCGCGGCAACGCTGGCGTGGCGAATGGCGTCCAGAATAGAGGTCTTACCGTGGTCAACGTGACCCATGACCACAACGACGGGACTGCGGGTCTCTACCTCTTCGTCACTGTCCTCATGCTCGTCAATGAGCCTTTCTTCAATGGTGACCACCTTCAGAGGCTCGGCCTCACTTCCGAACTCGTCTGCCACCAACGCCGCGGTATCAAAATCGATGCTCTGGTTGGCGGTAGCCATGGCACCCATCATCATGAGCTTCTTCATGACGTCGGCAGTGGTCACGCGCAATTCCTTGGCAAGATCGGATACCACGATGCTCTCGGGCAGAAAGATCTTTTCGGGGATGGTGGCGCGTACCACCTCGGCACCCTTTTTCTTCTTCTCACCGCGGCGGGGACGGCGGGGCGTCATGCGGCGGCGGGCGGCATCGTTACCGAATTCGTAATTCTTTTCATCGTACTTGGAAAGATCGATATCCACGATCTTGGTATCGATGATACGGGTCTCCTTCTTTTTAGCCACAAACTCCGTCTTGGGACCGTCAAAGGTGGGGGCAGGCTGTGCGGAGGGGGCACGGCGATCCGCCTTTTCTTCCTTCTTCTTGTCCTTCTTCTCCGCCTGTCCGGGACGGGCGGCGGCAAAACGGTCGTTTCTCTGCTGCTTCTTCTTTTCCGCATCAAGCTTCGCGGCGGCCTCCGCCTTTTCACGGGCAGCCTTTTCAGCCTCAGCCTTCTCGCGGGCGGCCTTCTCGGCGGCAGCCTTTTCAGCGGCGAGACGCTCCTTTTCTGCTTTTTCGGCGGCAAGGCGCTCCTGCTCTGCCTTTTCGGCGGCGGCCTTCTCGGCGGCAAGACGCTCTTCCTCTGCCTTTTCGGCGGCAAGGCGCGCGGCTTCCTCGGCAGCAGTCTCTGCTACCTCGTATTTTCCGTCGATATAGTCGTTAATATTCTCCATGGGATAGCGATCCATCAGCGATTGCAGGACAAAGCTGACCTCGTCAGCCTCCAGCACACCGCCGGTCTGCTTCGTCATGCCCAGCGTGGTGAACAGCGCCACCAGATCCTTGGACTTGATCTCCAGATCCTTTGCAAGCTGAGTAATCTTTACTGTTTCTGCCATAAAATCCCTCCGTTTACTTCACATGGAAGTCAAAACTAAATTCACAATGTCTTGGGGAACCGAAACGCAGGTCACGCCCGCTTCCCGACCCAGCACCTCGCCCAATTCCTTTTTGGTCAAGGGGATGCGCTCGGCTCTCACACCCGCGCGCGCTGCTACGGGCAGCACCTTCTTCTCCGTATTGGCGGCCGCATCCTCAGCCAGCAGCACCAGCGCCGCACGGCCGAGTTTTATTTCTTCCGCCACCAGATAGGAGCCGAGAGTGATCCTTCCCGCTCTGCGGCACAGGCTCAGCGCGCCGCGAATCTTTTCTTTCTTCATGCTTCCTCGATCATGCGCTCAAGGCTTTCCCAGATCTCGTCGGGGATCTCCACCTCAAGGCTTCGCTCCAGTCTCTTTGCCTTCCGCGCCTTTTTCAGGCAGGCCGCATCGGGGCACAGATACACGCCCCGTCCGTTCATTTTGCCCACAGGATCCAATCGGATCTCTCCCTCGGGCGTGCGGACCACGCGAACGAACTCCTTTTTCGGCTTCTGCTCGTTACAGCCGGCACAGCGGCGCAGGGGCACCTTTTTCACCGTCATGTTATTCTGCCTTAATATCGATCTTGTAGCCCGTGATCTTAGCGGCCAGACGAACGTTCTGACCCTCCTTACCGATGGCAAGGCTCAGCTGATCGGGAGCAACCTGCACCTCGCAGGTCTTGTCCTCGTTGACCTTCACGGAAAGCACCGTAGCGGGAGCAAGGCTGGCGGCGATGAATTCCGCGGGGTCCTCGCTGTACTTGATCAGATCGATCTTTTCGCCGGGAGCCTCCTTGAGGATGGCGGCCTTTCTCATACCCTTCAGACCGATGCAGGCACCGATGGGATCCACGTTCTCATCGCGGGAGTAAACGGCAACCTTGGTGCGGCTGGCCGCCTCGCGGGCGATGGCGTGAATGATCACCGTGCCGTCGCGGATCTCGGGCACCTCGGTCTCAAAGAGACGCTTCACAAAATTGGGATGGGTACGGGACAGCACGATAATGGGATTGCGGCTCTCCTTCTTCACCTCGCACACGTACACCTTCACGTGATCGCCCACGTGGAAGCGGTCGGTGGGAAGCTGCTCGTTTCTGGGCAGGGTGGCCTGGGTGTTTTCAAATTCCAGAATGACGTTACCCGTCATGCGCTCGATGATCATGACCGTACCGGTGATAACGCCCTCGGTCTTCTTCTCGTATTCCTCGATCAGTCTGCCGCGCTCAGCCTCACGAATGCCCTGCACGATGACCTGCTTGGCATTCTGTGCGGGAATGCGGCCGAAATTCTTGGGCTTGAATTCATATTCCTGAATATCGCCGATCTTGGCGCGCTTGCTCTTCTTTCTGGCGGTCTCCAGATCCAGCTGGCAGGAGGGATCCTCCACCACCTCGACCACCGTCATCTGACGGTACATCTTTACGGTGCGCTTTACGGGATCGATGGCCACGCGCACGTTGCTCTCATTGTTGTTTTCCTTTTTGTAGCCGGTCAGGAGAGCGGCCTCCACACGCTCCAGCATGAATTCCTTGGGAATTCCCTTTTCTCTCTCCAGAGCCTCCAGCGCGTCAAAAAACTCGTTATTCATGATAAGTTCCTTTCGTTATTTGGATCTTAGAATATTTCTTCTGCCGTGGTAACCTTGGCGATCTCTTCCTTCTTAAAGAGAAGATCCGCCTCCTGCGTCTGCAGGGCGAGGCCCTCTTCTCCGTAGGAAAGAAGATTGCCCTCAAATTCTTTTTTGCCGCCCTTGGGCGCGTAAAGCTTTACGCGGACCCTTTCGCCCATATAAAAGGCAAAATGCTCCTCCAGCTTCAATTCACGCCACAGACCTGCGGAGCTGACCTCCAGATAATAGGCTTCCGCAATGGGGTCCTTTTCATCCAAAAGAGGGCTGAGCAGGCGAGAGACCTTTTCACAATCCTCCAGATCGATGGGCTTTTGCCGATCGGGATTTTCAATGGTCACCAGCAGATTATAGTCTGCCCCTTCCTTGTAATAATCCACGTCCCAAAGAAGATAGCCGGCCTGCTGAACCGGTTCACGGATCAGATCCCAAACCAGTGCGGCGATCTTACCGCGTCCCTTTTTTTCTGCCACGGTCTCACCTCGCGTTTTCAAAAAATGTTTTTCATAGCAAAGCGAGTAGAGCGGATCACCACTCTACTCCCTTACGTTCCATATTGCTACTGCAATACATAGTATCACACAAAATCGGGAAAATCAAGACTTTTTTCAAAAATTTCCCTTAATATATATTGTGCCACGGGGGAAAATGTGTTAAAATGAGTAAAATTCGATCGTTGGAGGAAGGAAAAATGAAAAAGATCCTTGCTTTTACTTTGGTCCTCGCCACCCTGCTGAGCCTTGCCGCCTGCAGCAAAGAGCCCGTCACCGAGGAGATCCCCGCACCGACGGAAACCGCCCCCGCCGCCCCCATTGTGGATCAGCTGAAGGAGGAAATGGACCGCCAGGATGAGGATCGTGACCTGATGGTGGAGATCAGCGTCTGGTCCTCCACGGGTGAGGAAGGCCTTCTTGACAAGGCCGGCACCCAAAAGGTCATTCATCTGAACAACGCACAGCAGCTGGCTCCCTACCGCAAATATCTGCCCGCCCTGACCGATGCCGACGTGGAGATGCTATTTGCCTCCTCCCGCTCCCGCGCAGTGCTGGTGGAATGCAGAAAGCCTCTGGATATTTCCTCCTTCTCTCTGGCGGAATGCTATCGCGTCAGCGGGCGCATCGTGGTCATGATCGATCAGTACGAGCCCGACGAGGGAGGCGAAAGCACCCCCGAATACACCCACATTCTGGTTTTCATTCCCGAAAGCGTTTTCAGCGGGGAGAACATCGAGGTCATCTTCGACTGATCCCGAAAAATTCGCTAAAAAAGCCCTTGACAAGAGGGCTTTTTTTTGTTATACTCATTCGTGCGATTTTGAAAGGCTTGGGCCTTTAGCTCAGTTGGTCAGAGCAGCCGGCTCATAACCGGTCGGTCCGGGGTTCAAGTCCCTGAAGGCCCACCAATCGTATCTCAACAGCATATAGGGGTATAGCTCAGTTGGTAGAGCAGCGGTCTCCAAAACCGCGTGCCCAGGGTTCAAGTCCTTGTGCCCCTGCCAGAAAAAAGCATCGACTTTGTCGGTGCTTTTTTCAACTAAATCCACCCTTGCGGGTGGGTGAAATCGTCTTCGACGATGAAATCCAACTTCGTTAGATGAAATCCGCCTCGACGGCGGATGGGTGGATTTAATTTCATCT
>JAFQMA010000013.1 GCA_017414535.1 Clostridia bacterium
CTCCAATACTATTTCGGCTTTCACCGTATCTTTAGATTATTGGAGGTTAATAGTAATGTAAAGTTGTATTGGTAAAATATGCCGTAATTAGCGGCTTTTATATGGTTACTTTACATTACCATTTGCTTTTCATAAATGGTTGACCGTGCCGACCTGATACTCTGCTGTATTGAACGAAAGGAAGGCGGCGCATGGCAGACCGTACAGTACGCAAAGCGGCAAGGCAAAAAGGTGATAAATCTTGCCGAGAAAATAGATACATAAAGGAAGAAAGAATATGACAGAAAAGACAAAGAGAATTATACAGACCATAGCTGCACAGGAGGGCAAAACACCCGAATATGTGGAAGAAGAAATGATGAAAGCCATCCGTGCGGCGATGGCCACCACCGATCCCCACGCCCAGGCGTTGTGGCGGCAGATCGCCCCGGACGGCAAGGAGCCGGACTTGGATACCTTTCTTGAATTTGCGGCGAATAGAGTAAGTATGATGACCGACCAGCCGAAAAGAAAGAAAAACGGCACAACTTTCCTTTCATAACACCACAGCCGCAGCGGAAAACCCGTTGCGGCTGTTAGCTTTTTGCCTTGTATTCAAATTGTAACTTTTTTCCGACATCCGTGATTTTTTTCGCAAAACCTCTTGTAATTTCTGCGAGTTTCTGCTATACTGAAAAAGGTCTAACCGAAGTCATCTTCGGTTTTAATACCGAGGATGGCGGATCAATAGAGTTCAAGTGGTAAGAAGGAGGACAAAATATGGCGTATGGAAACGGCGCAGAATACAGAGCAAAGGGATTATACGCTGCTGCCAAATTGCTTTTGGAAAAGGGCTACTCCAATACCACTATGAAAGAGATCGCCAAGGCTGCGGGCATTGAGTACAACGCACTCAACCGCACTTTCCGATTCAAAGAAAACATCCTTGCGGATCTTGTTACATATGTTTTAAGAGAGCAGTTCGCAAGTGCCACCAAGCTGCTGGCCGGCGTGACCGACGATCAGATTCTGTACTACGCCGCCGAAACCACCTTGCAGCTTTATATCGTGGAAAGCAGTGAGCATATCCGTGACCTGTACGGGGCGGCTTATTCCTTGCCGACCACCACGAAGATCATCCAGGACACCATCACCGGTAAACTGGAGAACATATTTAAGGAACACCTGCCCGACTTGGAGAGTAAGGATTTTTATGAGCGTGAAATCGCATCGGGCGGAATCATGCGTGGGTTTATGACCATTCCCTGTGACCGCTATTTTACAATGGAGCGAAAGGTAGCCGCATTTTTGCAGACCACTTTCCTGGTTTACGAGGTGCCGAAAAAGAAAATTCAGGAGGCAATCGAATTTGTTTCCCAATTTGACTATCCGAAGGTAGCGCAGGATACCATTAACGCCATGCTGAACAATCTTACGAATATAGAAAAGATTGAAAGCTAAATCGAAATGAAAAATTTACAAGAAAGGGGTTGCAATTTTATGACTGCCGTTTATAATGCTGTCAGCACAGCACAGCACAGCAAAGCGGCATAACTGCGCCCTTTTTGCGTTCACAAATAAATATTACAACCATAAGCCATCTGCAAAGTGTGTCGGCGTTTCTGCCGTCATGCCTTGGAGATGGCTTTTTGCGCTTTCAGGGAAGGAGGCGGTGGTATGCTGAATAATACCGGATCAGGCACTTGCCTGTTTCAACTGTATCACCCTGATAAAGAGTTAAGGGGGTGCGGCAAGTGAAACGAAGAACGAATACACAGTGGTTTATGCGGTACTATGATGAACCGCAGACCGGAAAACCCGTATACCGAAATCACATCTGCTCCATGCACATCGTAAGCACAAAACCGTTTATGAACCTTTTGGGCAATGATTGTGCCAACTGCGGATACGCAGAAGGATGGAATGTTGACGGACAGCAGGATCAGAAATATACCTGCCGCTACCCGGCGGGAGAAAATGAAGAAGTCAGGAGGACACCTGAATATGATACATAATAAATTAAGGAACAGAATACTCAGCCTTGTGCTGGCATTTGTGATGGTGCTGGGTATGATGCCGCTGTCGAGCCTTACGGCGGTTGCGGCGGACACAACGACCGAGATCAAAAGCATCATGCTTGGCACCTCGCACATTACGGGCGGTCAGGCGAGCAATATTTATTTCGGTAACTATCAGCAGGCAAGCCTTGGCAGTACACAGCCGACAACAGGCACAGAGGGCGTTAACTGGATCCAAAGCTCAACAGCCACAGAGAACGGTCAGGGCCCGTATTATTCCATATCCCCGATCAAATGGCGTGTGCTTTCAAATGATGGAAGTAATCTGTTTTTGCTGTCCGACAGAAACCTTGATGTAGTACAGTATCATACTGAATTTGAGGCTGTAACTTGGGAAACAAGCACAATTCGCTCTTGGCTTAATGGCTATGGTGCAGCATCAAATCAAAACAGCGTTGATTATGCAAGCGATAATTTTATTAACGCTGCTTTTGGTGCAGCTGAAAAAGGCGCTATTGCCGACACAACCGTTGTAAATGACGATAACTCGACAACCGGCATCGAGGGCGGCAATAACACAACGGATAAAATATTCTTGCTGTCTATTGCAGAAGTAAGCAACAAGAGCTATTTTACGAATGATAAAAGCAGACAAGCACTCAGTACCGCTTATGCTTACGGTGGCGGTAAGACAGGTTCAACCGGCCAGAGAAATGGCAGCCAACCCTACTACTGGTGGCTCCGTTCCCCCGGTGAAAGCACTAAAGACGCCGCTAAGGTTTATGAGGACGGCGGCGTGGATAAATACTACGGTAGCCAAGTACACATGCAAATCTATTCCGTTCGTCCTGCTTTTAACTTAGATCTTTCCTCTGTTCTCTTTACATCTGCGGCAAGAGGGGGCAAGCCGACAGGAACAGGATTGACCGCAACCACGGCATACACAGGCAACGAATATAAACTGACCTTGAAGGATGACACCCGTAAATTTGCCTTGACAGATACATCGGCCAAAACCACACATAGCGGTGACGTGCTTTCACTCGGATATACGGGTGCAACCACAGGCGCAAATGAATATATTTCCGCAATGATCGTGGATGCAAACGGTGCGGTCATCTATTACGGACAGCTTGCACAGGTTGCATCGGTAAACGGTACGGTCAGATTTACCATACCTGCGGATCTGACAGCAGGAAATTATACGCTGAAGCTTTTCAATGAACAGATGAACGGCGATTACAAGACCGACTATTCAAGTGCTTTTGCAGATGTTTCGCTGACTGTTCACAGCAGCTTTAACGACGGCTTCTGTACTATCTGCGGCGCATACGAGCCCGCACCCCTTACCGACGGCGTGTATCAGATTTCCAACGTAGGTCAGCTCTATTGGTTTGCGGAGCTGGTCAACGGCGGAAGCACCGACGCGGATGCCATAGTAACCGCTAACATCGTGATCCCCACAACTGTATCCAAGGGCGGCACGGTTGCTGACTGGACACCCATCGGCAACAACACCAATAAATACACCGGCACCTTTGACGGCAACGGGCATACCATAAGCGGGCTGTATAAGAGCGGGTCACACGCAGATTATCTTGGCTTGTTCGGCTATGTTGGCAGTGGCGGCATCGTTAGAAAAGTGAGCGTGGTCAATGCGCACCTCGATGGCCAGTCCGGTTCTTATCTGGGATTGATTACCAGCTTTAATGAAGGCACGATTGAAAATTGCAGTGCAACCGGTGCGGGTGTTTCCGGCGCAACCTTCGGTGGCCTTGTGGGGCACAATATCGGCACGGGCCGAGTGGTAAACTGCTACGCTGACGTAACGTTAAACGGCAGCAGCTCACATGGACTGCTCATAGGCATAAACGAGGGCACGGTTGAAAATAGCTATTGCAAAGATCGCGGTCCGTATGCGGCAGATGCATTCTACAAGCAGAATGGTACCGTGGACGATAAATCCGGCATAATGACAGCCGACCAGTTCGCCAGCGGTGAGGTTGCTTTTCTGCTCCAAGGGGAACAGGCAACCCATGTTTGGGGTCAGACCATCGGCACTGACAGCTATCCCGTCCTGGGCGGCGCGAAGGTCTACGCGATCTATACTTCCTGTGCAAACGATGCGGCGGCGACAACTTATACAAATACGGAACCTGCAGGAAAGCCCCATATCTTCAACGAAAATGGCATCTGTGAAGCCGTGGAGGGTGAGCGGCACTATCAGCCTGCGGTGTTGAATGCAGACGGCTATTACGAGATCGCCAATGCCGGTAATCTCTTCTGGTTCGCCCAGCAGGTTAATGACGGCAAGAATACCATCAATGCGGTGCTGACGGCAAACATTGACATAATAACTCTGCCCTGGGAAGCTATGGGGCAGCAGGATACTCCCTATATAGGCACCTTTGACGGTCGGGGTTATATCATCTCCAATCTGAGCCGCGATACCGGATTGGACGAAGGAACACGGGCAAGCTTCGTCTATTATCTGGGCGAGGGCGGCTGCATCAAGAACGTTACCTTTGATTGTGCCGATGTGTTTACCCAGGGCCACGCAAATGCCAATGCATCTGCTGTGGTTGCATTGAGAAACTCCGGTACGATTGAATGTGTTGTGGTCACCAACTCCCGGGTTCAACTGGGGGCTTACGCTTATCTTGCCGGTATCGCCGGTGTCAATGAGAGCAGCGGCGTCATCAAAAACTGCGCGGTTCTGAACACTACGCTGACCCGCAGATTCAGCGGCTACGATAAGCCCAGCGGCGGCATTGTTTACAAAAATCTGGGTACCGTGGAGGGTTGTTATACCTACGGTTGCTCCTACAGTACGGCCAACGAATCCAACGGCGGCGTCCTCGTGGAAGGCAATGCACCTGTAAACAGCTATTATTACACCGCCTCCACAGTTGCAGCATCCGAATATGCTAAAACCACCGAACAGTTCGCCAGCGGCGAAGTTACCTACCTCCTGAACGGCGGCGTGACCGATGGTTCCCAGGTGTGGTATCAAGCCTTGGAACAGGGTCTGCCTGCTTTTGTGGGCGAAACGGTATATCAGAATACCTGCGAGGGCAATATTTTCTACGCAACCACAGATATTGACTATGAAAGCCATGACCTTGGCGACGATTTCCGTTGCAGAGTGTGCGGCAATTACGACGCGCCCGAACAGGATGCGAACGGCGTGTATCAGATCGCGACACCGAGTAACCTCTTCTGGTTTGCAGAAGAAGTAAACAAGGGGAACACGAATATCGACGCTGTCCTGACGAATGATATCGACCTGAACAGCGTACAGTGGATGCCCATCGGCAATGAGGCAAATCCGTTTATGGGCACGTTCGACGGTCAGAACTACAAGATTGAAAACCTCTACATCCGTGCCACCGAGGGCGGAAACTACGGCGTGTTCGGCTATCTTGTGGACGGAACCGTTAAGAATTTCTCCGTCAGCGGCAATGCAGTCATCGAACTGAGCGTACAAGAAGCAGTCAATTACGGTGTGATCGGTGCGGCGGCGGCAAGAAACGCGCACACCTACGTGACCAACGTCCACTCTACGGTGACGATGGAGATCAAGGACAGCTTTGATAAAAACAGCATCGCCGGTATTGTCGGCTATGCCGAGGGAAAGAATACTATGACGTACTATCGCCTGACTATCGACGGGTGCTCCTTCGGTGGTTCCCTGAACTTCGGCAGCGCGTACGTAGATGCCGGCGGCGGTATCGCGGGCTACGTCAACTATAATGGAGCGGTCACTATTCAGAACTGCCTCTATAACGGCACGATCACCTCTGAGTATGAGGGGGCGCAAGCGGTCGGCGGCATCATGGGCTATAACCGAGGAAACAATATGTATATCAAAAACTGCCTGAGCATCGGCACGTTAAAGCTGAAGAACACAGGCTATGCGGGGGCTGTTGCAGGTCGCTATCTTATATTAAATAAGTACATTGTCACCTACAACAATAAAAATAATTATTACACGGGAAGTCTCCCCGCATTCTCCAACACGACCGATGAATCGATTGCAAACTATGATAAAGACATCGTAGACTATGCGGAATATAAGGACAGCGTAGCCGCATCCGTCACCGACACACAGCTTGCCTCCGGTGAGGTGACATACCTCCTAAACGGCGGCGTGACCGATGGTTCCCAGGTATGGTATCAGACCTGTGGACAGGGCTTGCCTGCCTTCAGCGGTCAGACGGTTTATCAAGTGTCTGTTACCTATTGTGACGGTACCAGCACTACGGCCTACTCCAACGTCAACGAGAACGTCACCGACGCGCATAAATACGAGGCTCCGACCTTCGTTTGGACATCGGATTATGCAGAATGTAGGGCGGTCTTCACCTGCTTGGTTTGCACTGCACCCAATATCGTTACCTGTACCGTGACGACGGATACCACCGATCCTGCAAAGACGGTCTACACCGCCAGCGCAATTTTGAATGGCGTGACCTATACCGACACGAAAGAGGTAGTGGCGAAGGTTGCAAGCGTAACCATCACCTGGACGGAAATGAGCTTCACCTACCACAAGGGCACTTGGAACACCGAAACTCTGACGTGGGATGGCGGCGGTTGGGTAGCCGATGACGGCTGCGGCACCGTTACGGTTGAAAACACCGGTACGGTGGATGTCAATGCAGAGTTCACCGTTAATATTACGAATGAGGCTTATGACGGTGATTCCGTAGGCTTTACGGCAGACGGCACGGCGCTGACCGACAACAAGCTGAACATTCCTGCCGGTGAATCGAAAACTGTATCTGTTACGCTGACGGGCGACGAGCCTACAGCGTATATAGAGGATAAAAAGACGATAGGACAGATCACTATCGTACTTTCAACAGAGTAAGGAGGCGATTAGATGGAGAAAAACAGTAAGAACAATAAAACAAAGATCATAATCGCCATCCTGCTCGTCATTGCGATTATCGCGCTTTGCTTCGGTATATGGGCAATGTGGTTCCGACCGGCCCCTGTTCTTGATCCCGATTATGCGGCAAAGGACACCGAAGCAAATGCAGAGCAGATCGAAGGAGATGAAGGCGGTGAAAAGCTGGATGCTCCTTCCGGCGGAGGCGCTGTCACCTTGATCTACGGAAAAACGGTTGACATCGACTTGTCAGAAAATAAGGCAACCTTCCTGATCGGCAACCCTGCCGAGTCCACCGAATATCTTGTCGCGGAGATCGTGATACAGGATCAGGTGATCGCTCAGTCGGGTGCCATCAAGCCGGGGTATCGTGTTACCGAGCTCGATCTTGCGGCTGGTGCGAAGGATATGTTACGCGAGGGTGGCTATGACGGTAAGATCGTGCTGTATATGTATAACAGCGAAACCGATGAACGAGCCATCGTCAACTCGGAAATTATCGTAACCGTGACGGTTAGCGAATAATACCCATCTTTCTTCTTGGCGGCATAGGAGTCAGGCGGAAAGATACCAAAATCAAAACTCATTTCAACCAAAAGAAAGGTGGATACTATCATGAAAAAAATTATTGCAATGCTTATCGCCACGGTTATGCTCCTCTCTGTTATGTCAGTGAGCGCGTTCGCGGCAGAGTACACGACCGACAGCACTTCTCAGGACGTTTACGCAAAGTACGCCGAAGGTGTTAAGACCGACGCTTACAAGGTCAATATCTCCTGGGGCTCCATGAAGTTCAATTACTCCGAGGCACATCAGGAGTGGAACACCGACACCCATCAGTGGGATACCGTTACCGCCGCTGCTTGGACGGTTGCGGCAGACAATGCAAATGTGATCACCGTGGTTAATCACTCCAGCAAGGATGTGACTGCGGCTCTCGGTTTTGAAGCGACCGCAAATACCGGCATCACCGGCGGCACCTTCACCAATGACGGCGGTGCTGTAACAAGTGTTGTTGTCGGCAATGCGCTGGGCGGCAGTGCTGTCAGCGAGGAAATCACCTTCATGCCTACCGGCGATCTTGTTAAGACTGACGCCAATACTGCTGATTTTGTGGCAGTTGGTAAGATCACCATTTCATTGAGCTGATCGGCTACTAAAATCACATCGGGGGGCATTGCACCTTTGCGGCAATCCCCCTCGGATGAAGCAAGGTTAAGCACACGAAAGTGTATTACATATCCTAAATATTAAAATTCAGAAAGGAAACATTACCATGAAAAAATTATTTGCGATTCTGATGGCAGTAGCTCTGCTCTGCACTATGTCCGTTACCGCTTTCGCAGCGGACGTTGCTACTACCGGCAATACCTCTGCTGACCTCACCGTTAAGTATTCCTCCGGCTCCAAAGTTCATGCTTATGCAGCAACCATCGAATGGGGTTCTATGGAGTTTACTTATACCTCTGCTGCTCAGAAGTGGGATACCGAAAATCTCCAGTGGACTACTGATGGAACCGCCGCATGGTCTAATGCCGGCACCGTAAAGATCACCAACCGTTCCAGTCAGGCCATCACCGCAAAGTTTGGCTTTACCGCTGCTGAAAATGCAAATGGCGTTACCGACATTACCGTAAACGGCGCTGCCATCGTTGCAGACGGCTACAGCATTGCAAGTGCTGATACCGGCGCTGCTACCGGCACCGCACAAACCCAGACCTTCTCCATCCTTCCTACCGGCGAGTACACCGGCACGAATACCGATGCAGTTAAGGTTGGTACTATCACCATTACTCTTGAATAATTGATCTTGCAACGGGGCTGTGCCCTGCGGTGCAGCCCCGTTGCAGAACTTTCATTATTGATATTTGCCCATAAAATGCTTGTGGTCAAATATAAGTAATGAAACAGAACAGGGGCAAGAACTATGGCGAAGAAAAAGTCTGTGAAGAAGAAAAATAATACTCTGATATATATTGCATCGGCTGTCTGTGCGGTGTGCGTTATCTTTATGATTGTTGCGCTGTGTATTCCTAAGACAGCAACAAAAGGTGAATTTACGCCCCCGGCATTTGACACGAGTGCCGAAGTCGGCGTTCCCGAAGTATCGGCAGATCTCGGCTGGTACACGCCGCAGGCCGAAGGCTTGGCGTTGAAGGTATCCGTCTGCGGGGAAGTTATCATCAAGGACGGTAAAGCCGATGTGTACTTTACCAACCATGCTGAAAACGACGAGTGGATGATGCTACGCATTATTGACGAGGAAGGAAATATCCTTGCCGAAACGGGAATTATCAAGCCCGGCGAATATATCAAGACCGTAGAATTTGATACTGTACCGAGCGACGGGCAGACTATCACACACAAGATCATGGCTTACGAGCCGGAAACCTATTACAGCGCAGGTTCTCTCACGCTGGAAACCTATGCACAGATCGGAGGGTAACACAATGAAAAAACTGCTGACAGTTATATTAACGCTTGTATTGCTGCTGTCCTGTTCCACGGTGTGCTTTGCTGCCGAAGAATCGGATACCTACACGGCAGATGTGTATGCGAAATATATCGGAAACTCTGCGAAAACGGAAATTGTCGTGCCGGACGGCGCTGACGAAATTAAGGTGCAGTTGCCGGACGGAACAGAGATCGTTGTGGAGGATATTCCCGATGATGTTTATACCCTTGTGATCTTTCCTATCCCCGCCGATGAAAAAGAAGCTCACGCTTGGTTTACAGAGGTAACAAGCGGTAAAGGCACAGAGATTGCGCCCTATGAAATTTATTTTGTTACCGCAGCCGGGGATAAGTTAGTTCCCAACGGTGCAGAAATTACAATGGGTGTTCCCGATAGCATAGATCAGCCTATCGTTTTGGCGGTAGATAAGAACAATACCGTAACCGAGCTTGCAACCGCCGTTAAAGATGGAAAGATAACCTTTACGGCTGATGACAGCGATTACTATGTGCTTGCGGAAAAAGTGATCCACTCCGTCAAGGTAGAAGATACCAACGGCGGCGACGTGGAGATCGACAAGGAAAACCCCGAAACCGGCGAGGACGTGGCCATCACCCCCGATCCCGATGACGGCAAGGTGGTCGATAAGGTCGTGGTCAAGGACGAGGACGGCAACGAAATCTCCGTCATAGACAACGGCGACGGCACCTACACCTACGAGCAGCCCGACGGCGACGTAACCATCGAGGTGACGTTTAAGGATAAGATCCCCACCGACAGCCCCCAAACGGGAGATAACACCCTCCTGTGGCCCTGGTTGCTCCTGCTGATCCTTTCCGCAATGGGCATCGTCGCAATCTGCTATGAACAGCGCAGAAACAAAGCAGTAAAATAATCCACCCAAAGAATACAAACGGGCGGTGACGGTTAGAGCCGCCATCGCCCGTTTGCGATTATATAAACAAGAAATGAGGTGTATAGCCATGCTACGGCACAACAGAATATTCAAACGACCACCCGGTCGCATAAATAAATTGAGAACGCTCAACTTGGAGTAAAAAACAAGTTGGGCGTTCTCTTTTTGTCTGCTCGACAGATTTTGAGCAAAAATCCGAGATTATAACGGCGTTCTGCAAATTCCGTCATAACGCATTTTTAAGGAGGTGATCCAAGTGGATGATGAAATCCAACCCAGGCAACCCGAAAAAATAAATGAGTGCAAAAGAATGGCGTGGCAGCATAGCCCCACCGAGTAGCAACACATCCCCCGTATAAGGCGGCTGTGCTGCCCTTACGGCGAGGATGTTACCAATGGCAAATAAAACCCTATACATAGTCCATCTGACCTATGTTCGGTGGACAGCACACGGAGGTGGACACCGATCTCACCATACGCATCGGCACCACAAGAAATCGTCGAAGCCCCCTGGTGGCTCGGACAAGCCTCCCGGCAAACACCCATATTCAACCCGTAACGCCGAATTTGCTCCTGTTTTTTCATGGGGCAGGTTTGGCGTTTTTTGCCACGCCTATTTTAATATAGCAGACCGTTGGCGCAAATGCAGTCGCACTTTGGGTGTCGGCTGCCGTGATCCTCCGGTTTCAGATTTTCTTTCCGAAAATCTGAAATCTGGAGGTAAACAACGGTGAAAAACTATCGCAAGAGCGATTATGCCCTTAATAAATTCAGCGAGGGCATCGTATATCAATTTGCAAACGGAATACAGGTCATCACTATGGAGGACTATCTGCGGGACAATCCCGAAAAAACAGAAGCGGATTTTTTGGCGCTGAAAGCCATATCCGACGAGATCTATCTGGAGCAGGTGCGGCTCGAAACTGCCCAGGGCAACAAGACCGTATCCCTGACGGAGCTGGAGGACACCATCGCGTGTACCGGCCCTTCCCTGGATGAAAGCTACATACTGGCAGACGACCACCGCCGTATTCATTTGGCAGTGGACAAGCTGTTTGTATGTGGCAAACTTACTCCAAAACAGAAAGAACGCTTTATCAAGCATTTTTTCAAGGGTATGTCGCTCCGGCAGATTGCCGAGGACGAGGGGGTACATTTCACATCGGTTGATGAGTGCATCCGCCGTGTCGTAGACAAGCTCCGCGCGTATTTCGATGAGATAAAGTAACCCGCCATCAGGGGGCTGTCAGAAATGGCAGCCCTCTTTTGCTGCCCCTGAAAAAACTTTTAGAAATTTTGATTTTCAACCCCTACAACCCCCTGTTTTTAATGCAATAGGTGAAGGGCAACGGAGAGTCCTTTACCTATCGCCGCCTATACAACGGTGAATAGGTTGTTCCTTGACAACCGAATAACCATTCACCAAATACGATCCTATTACTATTGTGATGAGCATAAGCCACTTTAGCGGCTGCGCCATGATCTGCGAGAACTGGACAACGGGATTTCACTTTTCTATATATGCGTCCACTGATTCGGTTTCGCAAGGAGCGACAAACAGCAGGCTATGATTATCGGGCAGCACCCGGTATGGCCATGACCGGTAATAGGGATAATGAGACTCCCGTCCAGCCACAGTCCGAGCGTGATAGCGCAATCCGGCGTGAAGCCGTCGCAGGCAATGGGGGCGGTTGCATGAGAACCATGTGAGGGTGAGATTCCCGTGGAGCTGATACGCTGTCAGCCGTTTGGTGACTTCCCAATGGAAATTCGGGGTGTCGAGGACAAATTGAATTTCTTGAAAATAAGGTCAAACGGCGACAGATTTATTGAATGTGCGTACATCTAATGTGCAGTCAACCTCAATTTCTGCTTGTCGTTTGACCTCCTACATAGGCGGTACATACTGCCAAATTTTTCAAGGGAGGTTATTAAACCATGAGCAGAACATATTTACGCGGAGAGATGTACTTCGCTGATTTAGGTCAGGGCATCGGCTCCGAACAGAACGGGCGGCGTCCCGTTATCATTATCCAGAACGACGTGGGTAACAAGCACAGCCCCACAGTCATTGTAGCGGCTCTTACGAGCGAAATTACGGGAAAGGCGAAATTACCCACCCACTATCTTCTAAAGGCAGGAAACGGCCTTGTACGCGATTCTGTGGTGCTTCTGGAGCAGCTACGCACCATCGACAAGCGGCGGCTTGAAGAATACATCGGAAAGGTCAGCGACAAGCAAATTGCCGGTATCAATCACGCGCTGGCAATCAGCATCGGACTGATCGACCCTGTACCCCAAAAACTAATACTTTGTCTTTGCAGCACCTGTGCCAATAATTTCTACGGTACAGGTGCTTTTTCTTTGAAGCGGGTCAATCCCAATGCCACTGAAAAAGACCGCTGTACCTACTGCGGCCAGCGCACCGGCTTTGACTACGAAATCAGGCCCAAGGGACGAGGTGGTGGCAAATGAGGACAAGCGACACCTACAAGATCCTTTTCAAAGAATACCCGGATGTGGTGACTATTGAGCAGCTTTGCGAAATGCTGGGCGGCGTTAGCATCAAAACTGGCTACCGATTGCTGAACAGTGGCAAAATTAAAAGCCTGAAAGTGGGGCGGCGGCACCGCATACCAAAAATCTATGTGTTGCAGTATCTTGGGCTGATCGAAAAGCCCAACATAGAAAACTGAAAATCGTACAATTCCGTTGCGTCTGCCCATCTGCTATAATGATACTGTCAATGGCAGATGAATATACACGCTACCCATAGAAAAGGAGGATTTATTATGGTAGCAGGACATCTGCGAGAAAAAAGAGGTTATTACCATATTGTATTAAGCTACACGGACGAGAACGGTGTTAGAAAAACGCCGTCCAAGACCACAGGATTACCCGTTAAGGGCAATAAAAAGCGCGCTGAAGCTATGCTGATGGAAGCGCGCAAGGAAATGGAGATTCAACTGCAAAGGCGCATTGAAGCCAAAAACAAGATGTTCTCCGGTGATCCCAATGACATCACCTTTACAGCCTTTATGACTGAATGGCTTGAAATGATGGAGAAAAACATTGATCGCACTACTTTCGCGTCTTACACCTTCTGCATCAAGAGCAGAATTAACCCCTACTTTGATGAGTATTTTCCGTTCTTGCGGTTGAGGGAGCTTACCCCGAAACACATTCAGGACTTTTATGCTTATGACATGAAAGTAAATGGTGTAACGGCAAATACCGTAATTCACCGCCATGCAAATATCCGAAAAGCGCTGCAACACGCTTTCAAAATCGGTCTGATTGAGAGCAATCCTGCTGACCGAATTGAACGCCCCAAGAAAGAAAAGTTTGTCGGTGATATTTACAAAGGAAAGGAACTGGAGAAACTGTTTGAGGTCGTGCGTGGCGATCCCATCGAGTTGGCAGTCATCTTGGGTGCGTTTTATGGGCTGCGGCGTAGTGAAGTTGTCGGCCTGAAATGGGATGCGATTGACTTTGAGCAAAAGACAATTACCATTCAGCATACCGTAAATCAGGTGTGCATTGACGGCAAAAGCCAGATCGTCCAGAAAGACCGCACAAAGACGAAATCCAGCCATAGGTCGTTACCTCTTGTCCCGCCGTTTGAGGAGCTTCTGCACCGTTTGAGAGCGCAACAGGCTCAAAACCGGCTGTTATGCGGTGACGCATACAACCGAGAATACTCCGAATACATCTATGTCAATGAAATAGGAGAACTTGTGAAACCGGGATATATCACCCAGCATTTCCCCATCGTTCTGAAAAACAACAGCATGAGAAAAATCCGCTTTCACGATCTTCGGCATAGTTGCGCGAGTTTACTGTTTGCCAATGGTGTCAGCCTTAGAGAAATCCAGGAGTGGTTAGGACACAGTGATATTTCTACCACATCCAATATTTACACCCATTTGGATTTCAGCTCCAAGGTCAAATCCGCAAATGCGATCCTTGGTGTTTACCCCACCTAAAGGGAAATGTCCCTCCAAATTTCAAGAAAAATTGGAGGGACATCGAAAAAACATCGAATTTTCGCAAAGACATGGAGGGACATGGTAGAAAAAGAAAGAGCCTGAAAACGCTGTAATATCAAGCGTTTTCAAGGCTCGTAAGGGTCTGGTGCCGGTGGCGGGGGTCGAACCCGCACGGTATCGCTACCAACGGATTTTGAGTCCGCCTCGTCTGCCAATTCCAACACACCGGCATTTATATTTTCAAAGTCTTACTCCAAATGTCCTGTCCGAGAAATCGGAGGGACATTTTGGAGGGACATTAAAAATCCAAAACATATTAAGTTTGCAAAACCCCTTGTAAATCAAGGGCAATTCCATCAGCCGCGTGAATAGACGAACTTGATTTTGAGTCCAGCACGTCTGCCAATTCCATCATTCCGGCGTGCTTCTCATTGTAACACAGAAAGTTTAGAATTGCAACAGGTTTTCAAAAAGTTTTTTTATACCGTTCAATTTGTTGTAATAAACACTTTTTTATGCTATACTGAGGGAGAAGAAAATTTTTTCATTATTATAATATACGGGGAAAGGGGGAGCGGCATGCTGACAGAGGAATTTGCAGGGCGCGTGGTGACGTGGTTTCGGAAAAACGGCAGGATCCTGCCCTGGCGCGTGGGACGGGACCCGTACCGCATCTGGATCTCGGAGATCATGCTGCAACAGACCCGCATCGAGGCGGTGATCCCCTATTATCACCGATTTTTGGAGGAGCTGCCAAGTCTTTCGGAGCTTGCCGTCTGCGATAGCGACCGCCTCATGAAGCTTTGGGAGGGGCTGGGCTACTATTCCCGCGCTCGCAATCTGAAGCGCGCCGCCGAGGCGGCGGTGGAGAAATTCGGCGGGACGTTGCCTCGGGATGCGGCACTGCTTCGGAGCTTGCCCGGTATCGGGGAATACACGGCGGGTGCCATCTCTTCCATTGCCTTCGGCCTGCCCGAGCCTGCGGTGGACGGAAACGTTCTGCGGGTGGTGGCAAGAGTAACGGCCGATCCCCGTGACGTGCTTTTGGCCTCTACCAAGAAGGACGTGACCGAGGCTCTGCGCCTCATCTACCCCACAGGTCAGGCGGCGGGGGATCTGACCGAGGGGATCATGGAGCTGGGAGAGCGGGTCTGCCTCCCCAACGGCACTCCCTTATGTGAGTCCTGCCCCTTGAAGGAGCTTTGCCTTTCCCGCAAAGAGAACCTGTGGGAGGCCATTCCCTACCGCGCTCCCAAGGCACAGCGAAGGATCGTTCCCATGACGGTATTTTTGCTGGAAAAGGACGGCGGTTTTGCCCTGCGCAGGCGGGGAGAGACGGGTCTTTTGGCGGGTCTCTGGGAATTTTACAGCGTGGAGCGGGCACTGACGAAAAGGGAGCTGCCCGAATATCTCGCTCCCTTGGGAGCAGACATGGCAAGCCTTACGGATCTTGGCAAGAAAAAGCACGTTTTCACCCACGTGGAATGGCACATGCACGCCTATCGGGTGCGGGTGTCCTCCCTGCCCCAAGGCTTCAGCCTGCACGGCGCGGAGGAGATCGGCGACAGCCTTGCCCTGCCCACCGCCTTCAAGCCCTTTTATGAGAAAATCAAAAAAGCCGTCTGACCGTCGGCTTTTTTCTTATTTTGTCAGCTCCGAAAGCAGGGCCTCACAGCCTAAGAGAACGTCTCTGTAGGTGTCCTCAAAATTTCCCGTATACCAAGGGTCGGCAATATCTCCCTCCAGCCCCGCAAAGGACAGAAGGGTTCTGACCTTGTGTTCATTCTCCCCCAAAAAGGGACGGAAATTGCGGCGATTGCGCTCGTCCATAATGATGAGAAGATCCGCCTCGTCACACTCCTTTTTCGTGATCTGAGTGGCGTATTTCCCCTTGGTGGAAATGCCAAGCCTGCCCAGAACCTCACGGGTACCGGGGTGCACGGGGTTGCCAAGCTCCTCCGTGCTGGTAGCGCGGGAAATGATATGAAATCTGTCGGCCACTCCCTTTTTCTCAGCCAGATGTCGAAAAAGAAATTCCGCCATGGTGCTGCGGCAAATATTTCCGTGGCAAATAAAGGTGATCTTCTTCATTCCTTTTCTCCTTGCGCCAAGACCCGCTCGATCTGAACGGGATCGCCTTTTTTCTTTCTCAAAAACAGGGTCGCTCCCACAAAGGCAAGAGCAAAAACGAGGACGCCCGCTACGGCAGAGGTCGCAGGTGAGAGCCAAACACTGCAAAGGAGCAAGGCTCCGATGCCCAAAAACACGGGCAGAAAAAAGAGCACGGCACACATAAAAAGCACGCTGCTCTCCCGATCGGAGACCTCCACACGATCCCCAACGGAAACGCCGATGGGATCGGCCGCCCACAAAACGACCTCCTTGCCGCAGGCGTTACAGCCGCGGCAGGTATCACAGGCATCGGGACGGTGACGGAGCAGCTCCGCTCTGCCCTCCGAAACGGATAAAACAGTGCAAACGCTCTTCATCAGGACAACGTCACGCGGACGCTATAGCTTCCCACCACGTAGTATTTGCCCTGACTGGCGGTGGTCTGCACGATCTCCACGGGGACGGTATATTCCCCTGCCACAGTAAAGGAGGAAAGGTCGATGTTCAAATAGAAATCATCCAGCGCCGCGGCATAAACGTCGCTGTTCCGCCCACGGATCTTAAAGGAAAGGGCCGGCTCCTCCACGGTATAGCTCACGGAATCCACGGCGGGAGGCGTAACGATCACGTGGGTGGCGTTAAGATTCATACGCATGGTGCGGGAAACGTTGCCCGGCAGAGTCACGTCATAGATGATATCTCCCAGGGTCTCCGCCAGACGGATGCCCTCGGGCAGGACCAGCGCGGCGGAGGTCATGGTGCGGGAGATCTGATTTGCATCCACGCCCGTCTCATCCACCATAATGGAAAGATAGGGCAAGGCATCCACTGCCGAGGGATCTCCCTTCACCAGAACGCCTGTGGGAGAGACGGTGAATTTCATATTATCCTCGTTCCAGTAACCGTTTTTGCCCACCACGCGCAGCTCCACGCGACGAGTCTTCAAAACGGAAAGCTTCACACGCATGTTGCGCTCGGGCAGGGTCAGGTGGCGCTCCTCCACCGTACCGCCGTCCTCGTCACAGAGCACGTAAGGCAGGTTGGATTCAAAGCCCACGGTGATCTCGCCCAGATCCCCCGTACGAATGGCAGCGTAGCTGACCTTGTCCAGTACGGTCTTGGGGCCCTTGACGGTGATCTCGTCAGCGGCGGGATCCGCCTCCAGTACCACATCCTCCGCAACGGTAAAGGAGCCGAGCTCCACCTTCACGGGAACGGATTTCGAGACGGTCTGATCCACGAACAGGGTCACGTTCTGAGGGAAGCAGGAGGCCATTTCCATGCCCTCCGGCACGAGAAAGCCCACGGGGGCATCAAAGGTGCCGGGGCGGGTAATGAAGGAAAGATCCACATAAGCTACCAGATCGCTTTCCTTTAACTTGTTCAGATCGCTTCTCTTACCCACCAGCGTAATATCCACGCGGCTCTCGCCCCCGTCGATGACGGAGAAGGAGGAGGAAAGGCTTTGCAGCTCCAGCTCTACCCCTGTAAAGGTACGCTTATAATCGGGCGCCTCCGCATCCTGAACGAAAAACCACAGAAGCAGGGCGGCCAAAAAGGAAATGAGAATGGTAAGAACGGAATAACGGGGCGCACTTTTCTTGGCCTCATCCGTTTTCTTTTTGAGAAGCTTGATCTCCATTCTTTTCCGCCCCCTTTCTCTTGATAATGCTCTTTTTTCTTTCCTTGCCGAGACCCAGCTCGTTGATCAGGCGGTGACGCACCACTCTGAGGGAAAGGCTTTGATCCATTTCGCCGTTTTTGGCAATACTCACGCCGCCCGTTTCTTCACTGACCACCAGGACAAAGGCATCGCTGATCTCGGAAACGCCCAAAGCCGCGCGGTGGCGGGTGCCCAGCTCCAAGGGCAGGGAGGGATTTCCGCTGAGAGGCAGGAAGCATCCGCAGGCGTGAATACGGTTATCACGGATGATCATGGCACCGTCATGCAGGGGCGCCTTGTTATAAAAGATATTTTCGATGAGGGGCTTCGTCACGGCAGCATCCACCTCAACGCCCGTGCGGATCTCGTCGCCAAGGCGGGTGGTACGCTCCAGAACGATGAGGGCACCCGTATGACTTTCGGACAGATCCTTCACGGCGGAAAGAAGCTCCTCCACCATTTTTTCTTCCTTAGCCAGATCCAGCTCGGTAATGTTCTTGAGACTTCTGAGGTTGCCGCCCACCTTTTCCAGCGCACTGCGCAGCTCCGGCTGGAAAATAACGATGATGGCAATAAGGCCCACGTCAAACACCATCTGCAAAAGGTAGCTGAGCACGCCCATGCCGAGAATACTGCTCAAGGCCATGGCAAAAAGCAGGATGATAACGCCCAATGCCAGCTTGCCCGCTCTGCGCTGACGCACGAAATGGAACACGTAATAGATCAGGACCGTCACCAGAATGATATCCAGTATATCCACCCAATCCATGGACGTGATCTGCTTGAACACGTAGTAGAAGAAATCACCGATGGTTTGGAAAAATTTTGCCATTTGATTCTCCTTCGTTAAGCGTTATACAAAAGATCGATGCTGGAATCGATAAATTCCCGCAGCTCATCACGGCTAAAGCTTCTCTGGGCGATCACAGCGATGAGGTATACCTGTCTGGCAAGTGTCTTGGCCTTTTCGGCACTGCTTTCCTTTTCGGCCAGCGCGGTAATGCGGGCAATGAGGGGACAGTTGCGGTTGAGCACCAGGGTCTCCTCGTTTTCGGGGATCTTGATGCCGGGGATCTCGCCGTACTGCTTCAGGATCTCGCCCAAGCGGCGCTTTTCCTCGGACAGGGTGAGGATGGCGGGGGTCTTACCCGATTTCATGACCTCCTGCTTTACGGTGATGCCCTCGGGCACCACGCCCTCAAAGAGAGTCTGCAGAGCCTCGTTCTCCTCAGCTCGCTCCTCGCTCTTCAGGACCTTATCCATATCGGAGTCGATGCGCACGTAATGCACGGCGCCCTCCTGCATTTCCATAAAGGAGAGAAAGCGGGGATCCATGGGGCCGTCCATGACGGTAACGGTAATTCCCTGATCGCGGAACAGCTCGATATAGCCCACCTGACGGAGAGGATCGGAGGCGTAATACATGGTATTCTCCTCGCCGCGTCCCTCGTTTTTCTCAAAATACTCCGAGGAGGTAAGGTACTCTCCGTCGCAGGTCTTATATAAAAGGATATTCCGAATGCGCTCCAAAAATTTCGGATCGCGGGTGACGCCGTATTCCACAAAAGGCTTCAAATCATCCCAAATGCTCTCCAGGCGGGGTCTGTCCGTATTGAAAAGACCCGTCAGCTTGTCACAGATCTTCTTGGTGACGTGCTGGGCGATCTTGGTGACGTAGCCGCTCTCCTGCAGATAACTGCGGGAGACGTTCAGGGGAAGCTCGGGGCAGTCCAGAACACCCCGCAGGAGCATCATATATTCGGGAATGACCTCCTTGATATTATCGGCCACAAACACCTGATTGTAGTAAAGCTTGACCTGACCCTCCAGGGGGGCGTATTCGTCGCGCAGCTTGGGGAAATACAGAATGCCCTTGAAATTGAGGGGAAATTCCGCATTGACGTGGATATAAAACAGAGGATCGCGCTCGTCGTGAAAGAGCTTTTTATAGAAGGCCTTGTAATCCTCGTCCGTCAGCTCCGAGGGATTTCTCAGCCAAAGAGGCTCGGGATCGTTAACGGGCTTGTCCTCTCCGTTGACGCCCACCTGAGAAAAATAGATAGGCACGGGCATGAAGGCGCAGTATTTATCCAGAATGGCGCGAAGTCTGCCCGCCTCCAGATATTCCGCCTCCTCCTCGGTGATATGAAGGATCACGGCGGTACCGCGAGAGGTCTTTTTACCTGCGGTCATTTCGTATTCGCCCGCATCGGTACAGCTCCAATGGGCGGCTGCGGCGTCCTTTTCAAAGGAAAGGGTATCGATCTCCACGGTGCCGGCCACCATAAAGGCGGAATAAAAGCCCAGACCGAAGTGGCCGATGATGCCGGCGCCGCCATCCTCCCCCTCGTATTTTTCAATAAACTCCAGAGCGCCCGACAGAGCGATCTGATTGATATAGCGGTCGATCTCCGCCTCGGTCATGCCGATACCGTTATCGGCCACGGTGAGAGTCTTCAGCTCACGATCCAGCGTAACGGTGATGCGGTATTCCTCCTCATTCTCCGCCTCGCCCAAGGACACCAGTCTCTTCATTTTTGTCACGGCATCGCAGGCGTTGGATACCAGCTCTCTTAAGAAAATGTCCTTATCGGAATACAGCCAGCGCTTAATGACGGGAAAGATATTTTGGGTCTCAACGCTGATGCCGCCTTTTTTTACTTCGCTCATGTTTCTCTCCTTACGCAAGTTCCTTAACGTTAATGACGGTCATTTCAAAGCCCGCCGTCTCGGTCTCCACAATCATGCGGGAGCCGTTCTTTATCGCAACACCGCACACGGACAGACCGCTTTCCGTACGCTCCAGCTGCATTTTGGCACGACAGGTCAGGGTGGAAAGAGTTACCCGATCATCGGGGTTTTCCACACTTTCAAACAGAGTGCTGTCCTCGGTCACGGATAAAATACTGCCCATGAGCTGAACGCCCCCCTCCAGATACAGCGTCTCCCCCGCCACAGGGTGATTTCTTCCCCCTGCCGTCACGTTTTCCACAAGGAAGGTGACCTCCGCCTCGCAAAGGTCGCTCTCTCCCAGAAAACTGCGGATGCGGGGGGCGAAGATGGCTGACAGGATGCAGGCCGCCACCAGCAGGATCAGGATCAGATCCGCCACGGAAAAGGGAAATCTTCTTTTTTTCTCATTCATGCTTTGCTTCCTCCACGTAGGCCTCCGTCACGCTCGCCTCACGGATCATGGTGCGAGTCTCCAGTAAAACGGTCTCTCCCTTTTCCGGCAAGCGGGAGGCTTGAATGCGCCCCTGCAGGAACACTGTTCCGTCCCGCTCGGCAGAGGCGGATATCACCTCACCAATGCTTCTCCCCCGGCCGTCCATCAGGGCATCTCCCGCCTTGGGAAGGGGTTCCTCTGCGGTGATGGGACGATATCTTACGTCGATTCGCACGGTGGCCTCCTGCACAGTGGCCTCCTCTCCGGAAAAGGCGGTATAGGCCACCACGGAAAGGAGCAAAACGGCCGCAAGGATCAGGAACAGATCAAAAAACGTCAGGCTTTTTTTATTTCTTTTCATCGTCCGCCTCCTAATAGGGCAAGCGCACCTCTTCCCTGGCGGCAGAGCGACCTGCGGCGCGGGGAAGGGCCAGAAGAAGCATCACCAGAAGGGTACAGCGAAGATCCGGTGAAACGGGCTGAAGAGCGGAAAGCACGAAGGCAAGCACGGCGCCCAGTGCGCCCAGCACAGCGGGATGAACCCCCGCTTCGGTGCTTTCGCCGGCAAAGCGGTAGCATTCAAACAAAAACATGACCAGAACCAATACGGACAGGACCAGACAAGGCCAGCCCAAAGCAGAGGGCAACGAGATCGCCGCACCGCCGTCTACTGCCAGCAGCTCCTTCACACCGAAGAAGGACAGTAGCCTCTGAGAGGCCTGATAGGGCAAAAGCTGCAGGACGGAGATCAGTCCCAACCCCAGCATCACAAGAGTCAAAAGAGCACGGCGGTAGGAGAACAGACACCACAGCGCAACACCCGCCAGTGCACAAAGCCAAACAGCACCGTTTCGAACGAACACCAGCGCCGCTACGGAAAACAGTAAGGCAAAGAAAGCAAAAATCTTGCCCGAGGCGCCGCGCACCGTGCCGCCAAAGCCCATGATCAAGGGCAGAAGCATGGCAAAGAGCGTTCCGTCGGAGAGGGTACCCTCCACGAAAAGCACACGGGACAGCTCGGGATAGAGCACCTCGGCACGGGGGAAGAATTCTTCACACAGCTCCCCTGCCAAAAACAGGCCCGCCCAAAGGAAGGCCCCCAGTGTCAGAGCGCGAAACAGACGCTTCACGGTGGCCGTGCTCCGCAATAGGCCGGAGGCGGAAAAATACAGGGCAAAGAGGCAAACGCCCTCCCACACCCGTCCGGCAAAGATCACGAACAAAAGCGTTAAGAGCAGAATAGGGTCGGTGCGGGAAAACACGAGACTCCGCTTTCCCACGGCGCATTTGAAAAAGTAGGAAAGCAGGGTCCACAGGATCCCTACGAAAAGCCAGCCCTTCGGCAAAACGAACAGAAGGATCCCGCACAGCACCAGACCGGACTCGGGGGAAAAGAGAATGCGGACCAGCGCCATCAGCGCCAGCGTATAAAGCAAAGCCTCCACCGGCCCCAGCCACACGGAGAGAAGCCCCTCCGCAAGCCCTGCCAGAAGCAGGGGCAGGGTAGGATCCCGCTCCATTTCTGTTGGGATCTGCCACTTTTCTACACCGAGATACGGCTTTAAAAAGGAGGAATAGAGCCTCCCCGACAAAATAGCCTCCCCCACGGTGCCTCTCACAAAGAGACCCGCAAAGGAAATGACAAGGCAGGCGGCGCCGAATATCACGTTCTCCGCACAGCCGCCCAGGAAGGGAAAGCGAACGCCTGCAAAATAGGAAAGGATCTGCAGGATGCCGCACAGAAAGAAGGCGCCGGAAAAAGCGCGCACGCGGGTGGTAAAGATTCTCCTGACCCCGTGGCGAAGAACGGAAAGAAGCAGACTTTCCTCAGCGGCAGAGGACAGCGCCGTTTTCACCCGAAGGAAATAGGGCTGCAAGGACGAGACTCTGCGCCCTCTCTCCTCCTCCGCCTCCGATTCGCCGGGGGCAAACTCCGTTTCGGGACGAAACGAAATCCGCTCACCGATGCGGATCAACAGACGGGAAAGGGACAGATTCCTTCCGTTTTTCATGAGTTATCCTTTCTCGGATCCATCCAGAAGATCCGGTCTTTTTTCTCGGGTCAGCCGCAGGGCCTCCTCCCGACGCCAGGCATCGATATTCAAATGATGCCCGCTGATGAGCACGTCCGGCACCTTCACCCCTCGAAATTCGTAGGGGCGAGTATATTGCGGATATTCCAAAAGTCCATCGCCGAAGCTTTCTTTTTCATGACATTCGGGATCGGCCAGCACCCCCGGCACCAAGCGGGAAATGGCGTCCACCAGAATGGTAGCGGGGATCTCTCCGCCCGTGAGCACATAATCGCCGATAGATATTTCCTCATCCACGATCTCGTCGATGGCACGCTGATCGATGCCCTCGTAATGACCGCAGAGAAGCACGATGCGCTCCTTTTCGGAAAGCTCCTTGGCACGGGCCTGATCAAAGCGCTTTCCCTTGGGGGAAAGATAGATGGTATGGGGCTTGGTCTCAGCCCCTGCGGTAATGGCGTCGAAGCAGTCGCACACCACGTCGGGCTTCATCAGCATGCCCTTGCCGCCGCCGTAGGGCGTATCGTCCACGCGGCGGAATTTATCCTTGGAATAATCCCGAATATTGTGGCAGAAGACCTCCACGATCCCCGCCGCACGCGCTCTGCCGATGATGCTTTCGGAAAGCACCGTGTCGCACAGCTCGGGAAACAGCGTCATAATATCAAAGCGGATGAGAGCCATCAGTCAAAGATCCCCCGCGGTGCGCGCACCTGCACGCCCTTGTCCGCATCCATGGAAACGAGAAACTCCTTCACTGCGGGGAAATAGGCCTCCTTCCCGTCGGGGCGTCGGATGAGATACAGCTCCGAGGCGCCGCGGCTGGTGACCTCCAGGATCTTACCGTACTCCTCACCCGTTTCCGCCTCCGTCAGGGGCAGGCCGATCAGATCGGCGAAAAAGATCTTTTCTCCCTTAGGGTCAAGCTCCTCTCTGGCGGCATAGACCGTTTTTCCCTTCAGGGGCGTGGCGCCCTCCACCGTATCGATCCCCTCGAAGGATACGAGAAAAACGTCTCCCTGCACTCTTGCGGCGCGAAGGACCAGCTTTCCCGTTCCGTCCTTTTTCAAATAGAGGGCGCGAAGACCTGCCAGAGGCTTTTCCCCCTCCAGCCAGCATTCCAGTTTCACTTCACCCTTCAAGGCATGGGTGTTGCGGATCTTACCCGCCTCCAGATAATTCTGCTTCAAACAAGACCTCTTTCCGTGACGAAAAAGCACAATTTCTACATTTTAATAATTATTATCATATTATAGCACAATTCCACACGGTCGTTCAAGGGGTTTTCGTTCATTTTTTCAGCCTTTGCCCTTCTTTTTAACGCAGATTAAAAAAATCATGTATTTTTTGAAAATTTGCTTGACAAAGCTCCCCTTCCCTGATATAATAATTAAACCTCTCGGGGTCTTTTTTTATGGATTTTTTTCGTAAAAGGCCCTCAAAGAGGGAGAATAAACCGTTTTATACGGAAACCATTCGGAGGAATATCATGAGAGAAAGAATCACCCTTGCCTGCACCGAGTGCAAGCAGAGAAATTACGACACCATGAAGAACAAGAAGAACGATCCCGATCGTCTCGAGATGAACAAGTACTGTCCTTTCTGCCGTAAGCACACCCTGCACAAGGAAACCAAATAAAGAATTTTCAAGGAGGCAAACCATGGCAGAAGAAAAGAAAATCTCCGCCCAGGCTCCCGAGAAAACCCCTGAAAAGAAAGCAAAGAAGTCCTCTAAGCCCGGCCTGTTCAAGCGCATCGGTAACTTCTTCAAGGAGTACCGCAGTGAGCTGAAGAAGGTCACCTGGTATCCCCTGGCTCGCGTGATCCACGATACCGGTATCGTTGTGGTGGCTCTGGCCATCTGCGGCGTGATCATCGGTCTTTTGGACCTTCTCTTTACCCAGATCATCCTGCTTTTGGGACAGATCGGTTAATTTTCTCGTAAGGAGAGTACCATGCTGGAAGATAATCTGGTCCCCCACTGGTATGTGATCCATACCTATTCGGGATATGAAAACAAGGTTGCCGTCAACCTGGAAAAGATCGTTGAAAACCGCAAGGTGAGCGATCTGATCCACGCCATTAAGATTCCCATGGAAAAGGTTCCGGAATCCGAAGGCGGCGACGGCGTGGCCGAGCGCAAGATCTTCCCCAGCTACGTTCTGGTAAAAATGATCATGAACGACGAAAGCTGGCACATCGTTCGCAATACCACCGGCGTTACGGGCTTCGTAGGCCCCGGATCCATGCCGGTCGTGCTCAGCGATGAGGAAGTGGCCGCACTCGGTGTTGAAAGCGCAGCCGAAAGCCTTCCCTTCAAGGTCGGCGACAAGGTCAGCGTTGTGGGTGGTCCTCTGGCCGCACACATTTCCTCCGCCATCGTGGAGGAGATCTCCCAGGATCTCAAGAAGGTCAAGGTGGCAGCCGATCTGCACGGCAGAACCACCAAGATCGAATTGGATTCCGCCTGGGTCAAATTATTTTAATTTCGGTTTAACGCCCGAGAGGGCTTAAATAACTGCCCAAGGGCAGTTGTGGGAGGGGATCAAAACTTCGGTCTCCGCCATACCACGAAAGGAGTATTTATTATGGCAAAGAAAATCGTAGCTTACGTTAAGCTCCAGCTTCCCGCCGCAAAGGCAATGCCCGGACCCCCTGTCGGTCCTGCGCTGGGTCAGCACGGTGTCGCCATCCCCAACTTCTGCAAGGAGTTCAATGAGCGCACCAAAAATGACATCGGTCTGATCATCCCCGTTGTCATCACCATCTATTCTGACAGAACCTTCTCCTTTATCACCAAGACTCCCCCTGCAGCCGTACTTGTTAAGAAGGCTGTCGGCATTGAGTCCGGCTCTGCTGTTCCCAACAAGACCAAGGTAGCAAAGCTTACCCAGGAGCAGCTGCGCGCCATCGCCACCCAGAAGATGCCCGACCTGAACGCCGGTTCCATCGAGACTGCCATGAGCATGATCGCAGGTACCGCTCGCAGCATGGGCGTAACTGTGGAAGAGTAAGAAAGGAGAGTGTGGAAATGAAAAAAGGTAAGAAGTACAGAGAAAGCGTTGCCGCATTCGACACCCACGAGCTCTTCGAGACCGAGGCTGCCTTCGAGAATGTTTTGGCATCTGCTAAAGCAAAATTTGACGAGACCATCGAGCTTCACGTTCGTCTGGGCGTAGACTCCCGCCACGCTGACCAGCAGGTTCGCGGCGCCGTAGTTCTCCCCAACGGTACCGGTAAGAAGGTCCGCACCCTGGTCTTCGCTAAGGGCGATAACGTAAAGGCCGCTGAAGAGGCCGGCTCTGACTACGTTGGCGCTGAGGATCTGGTTGCTAAGATCCAGAACGAGAACTGGTTTGAATTCGACGTGGTCATCGCCACCCCCGACATGATGGGCGTCATCGGCCGTCTCGGTAAGGTATTGGGTCCCAAGGGTCTGATGCCCAACCCCAAGGCAGGCACCGTTACCATGAACGTGGCTAAGGCCGTTCAGGATGCCAAGGCAGGTAAGATCGAGTACCGTCTTGACAAGACCAACATCATCCACTGCCCCATCGGCAAGGCTTCCTTCGGCAAGGAAAAGCTCATGGAGAACTTCGAGGCTCTCATGGGTGCCATCATCAAGGCTAAGCCCGCCGCCGCCAAGGGTCAGTACATCAAGAGCTGCGTGGTAGCTTCTACCATGGGCCCCGGCGTTAAGGTCAACGCCGCAAAGCTTGGCTAAAAAAACTGTTGACAAACGCATTTGAGCGTGTTATAATTCGTTTGTTGCCTAAGACAACAGGTGAGGGTCACCTCTGAAAGCCGCAAGGCGCCTGTCGAGGAAACGCACAACTCTTGATCTTTAAGAGGGCATTTCTTCGGCAGAAGGAATGCCCTTTTTGTTGTCGAAAATCTTGAATGGAGGTAGAAAGATGCCCAGCGCAAAGATTCTTGAAAAGAAAAAGGCAGAGTGTGCCGAGCTTACCGAGAAGATCCAGAACTCCGTGGCAGGTGTCCTCGTCAGCTACACCGGTATTACCGTTGAGCAGGATACTCAGCTTCGTAAGGCTCTTCGTGAGGCCGGCGTAGATTACAAGGTTTACAAGAATTCCATGATCGGAAGAGCTTGTGAAGCTTGCGGCTACGGCGACATGAAGGCTCAGCTCGAAGGCATGAACGCTCTCGCTATTTCTAAGGAAGATCCCATCGCTCCCGCAAAGATCCTGAAAGAGTACGCCGATAAGATCGCGACGTTCGAACTCAAGGCAGGCTTTATTGACGGCGGTGTGATCGATGCCGCTGCCGTAAACGATCTGGCCAGCACTCCTTCTAAGGAAGAGATGCTCTGCAAGATCATGGGCAGCATGATGGGTCCCCTTTACGGACTCGCTTACGTTCTTCAGGCGAAGATCGACAAGGAAGAAGCCGGCGAAGCCACCGAGGCTTAAGTCCCCTTTTTCCACCACAAATTTTGAAAATTATATTTTATTCGGAGGTATATGAAAATGGCTACTGAAAAGACCACCCAGATCCTGGAAGAAATCAAGTCCCTTACCATTCTTGAGATGAAAGATCTCGTTGCAGCTCTCGAGGAAGAGTTCGGCGTATCCGCCGCTCCCGTTGCTGTTGCCGCTCCCGGCGCTGCAGCTCCCGCTGCTGCTGAAGAGAAGAGCGAGTATGACGTTATGCTCGTTAGCTTCGGCGAGAAGAAGCTGGACGTTATCAAGGTCGTTCGCGAGATCACCGGTCTCGGTCTGAAGGACGCAAAGGACATGGTAGAAGGCGTTCCTTCCAAGGTGAAGGAAGCTGTTTCCAAGGCAGACGGCGACGAGATCGTCAAGAAGCTGGCCGAGGCAGGCGCTACCGCAGAGCTGAAGTAATTTTAAAGTTCCATTCAAAGAAGAGAAGCCAAAGCTTCTCTTCTTTTTTTGTGCAAATCGTCAAAAACCATAAATTTCAAGGAATAGTCGCGCAATTCCTATTGATTTTTTAAAAATTCTATTATATAATAGTGTGAGACTATTATAAGGAGTGGTATCATGACGTATTTAGTCATCGGACTGCTGGTAGTTTTCGTATGGTTGCTTTTGGCTTGCCTTCGGATCGTTCCCCAGGCAAATCAATACGTAATCGAGTTTTTGGGCAAATACCGCACCACTTGGGATGCAGGCATTCACTTTCTCATTCCCGTGCTGGAGCGTGTATCCAAAAAGATCTCCTTGAAGGAGCAGGTGCTGGACGGAGCGCCACAGCCTGTGATCACCAAGGACAACGTTACCATGCAGATCGACACCGTGGTCTACTACAAGGTCTTTGATGCAAAGCTCAATGCCTACGGCGTGGTCAATCCCAAGTTTGCCTTGGAAACGCTCACTGCCACCACCCTGCGAAACATCGTAGGCGGCCTTGATCTGGATGCGACCCTCACCAGCCGTGAGTCCATCAATGCGCAAATGACCCAGTTTTTGGATGAAGCCACAGACCAGTGGGGCATTAAGGTGACCCGCGTTGAACTTAAAAATATCATTCCTCCCCGCGAGATCCAATCGGCCATGGAAAAGCAGATGAAGGCGGAGCGCGACAAGCGTGAAGCGCTGCTCCAGGCAGAGGCTCACAAGGCCGCCGCCATAACCCGTGCCGAGGGTGACAAGGCCGCTATGATCCTTGCCGCCGAGGGTGAAAGAGATGCCCGCATCGCTCGCGCCGAGGGTGAAGCCAAGGCCATTTTGCTGGCCAAGACCGCCGAGGCCGACGGACTGCGTGCCCTGCGCGAGGCCGATCCCACCCCTGCCGTGTTGGAGCTGAAGAAGTACGAATCTCTCACGGTGCTGGCAGACGGCGTGGCAACGAAGCTCGTGATCCCCACGGACGCCGTGCAGATGACCACAAACGCCGCCCTCTTTTCCGAGGTCACGGGATTGGGCGATACCACAAAGCCGGGTAAAAAGCCTGCGCCTGAGAAAAAGGCAGATCCCTGCTGTGAGGAGGACGCATGAAAAGACTACTGATCACACTTCTCACCTTGATCCTTCTTCTTTCCCTTGCAGCCTGCACGGATAAGGAGGAGCAGACGGCCACCGTACCGGAAACGGCGGGTGCTTCCTCGGCAACGCAGGAGACCGCCACCCAGCCGAAATTTGATTTTTCCTTTGAAAACCGCACCGAGGACGGTGCTATCGTCACCCCGATCCTGCCCTTTAACTGATAAAAAACACGAGGTATATTAGAATGAAAAGACTGATTCTCCCCCTGATCCTGCTTATGATCCTCACCTGTGCCCTGCTGGTTGCCTGCGCAGAGGATGAGCCCGCTCCTACCCAGACCGCAACTCAGGAGACCGTTACCGAGGAAGAGACCACTACCACCTCCAAGCGTCCTCCTCAGGTCATCAACCCCGGCGGCAATGATATTTCGACCACTACGACCACGGCTTCCACGCCTACCACTACCACCAAGAAGAAGATCGTGTATAAGCCCACTACCACCACCGCTCCCACCGTCTCGACCAACAAGCCCGACGACAACAATACCCCCACCGTATCGACCAAGGCAAGCGGTATCCTCGGCGAGAACGAGACCCCTCCACTCCCCTTTTAAGAGATAAATGAAACGTTTTATACTGCCTCTTGTCCTTTTGATCCTTCTGATCGCACTGATCTTGATCGTTTGCCTGAGCCCTTCCCCTGAGGAAGAAGCCCCCACGCAAACGGCAGAAAGCACTGCGACCGAAACGGTCACCCGGGAACAGGAGACGGAAGATACCTCTGCGCCCGTAACGGAAGAGACTCCCTCTACCACGACGGTGCCGCAAGGAATGGGTAGCGCCGATACGGGAACGAGCACGACCACAACACCCACAACCACGACCAAGGGTGGCGCGGGCTCTACCGTAACAACGACTCCTACTACCACAACGAAGGCGCCCACCACAACCACCGAGGTACCTACCACAACCACCAAGGCGCCCACTACCACAACGAGAAAAGGGATGCCTATTCTCCCCTTTTAAATTAAAAAGCGCCCGAATTATCGGGCGCTTTCTTTTGTCCGCAAAAAAGCCCGAGGTATCTCGGGCTTTTTTTATAACACCTTGGATAAAAATTCCTTCAAGCGGGGATGCTTTGGATTTTGGAAAAACTCCTCAGGCGTTCCTTCCTCTGCAACGGTTCCCTCGTGGATGAACATGATGCGAGTGCCCACCTCACGGGCGAAGCCCATTTCGTGAGTGACCACCACCATGGTCATACCGGAGGCCGCCAGATCCTTCATAACGGCAAGCACCTCACCTACCATTTCGGGATCAAGGGCAGAGGTCGGCTCGTCAAAGAGCATGACCTCAGGCTCCATGGCCAAGGCACGTACGATGGCAACTCTCTGCTTCTGACCGCCGGAGAGCTGGGCGGGATAGGCGTTGGCACGATCCTCCAGGCCGACGCGGCGAAGAAGCTCCAGCGCACGGGTCTCGGCCTCCTCACGGCTCTTCTTCAAGAGAGACATGGGACCGATGGTCATATTCTTCAGAATGGTCATGTGTGGGAAGAGATTAAACTGCTGAAATACCATACCCACCTTTTGGCGGTGGTGATTGATGTTGGCCTTGGGATCGGTGATCTCCTCCTCCTCGAAAAAGATCTTACCGGAGGTCGGCATCTCAAGCAGGTTCAGCGCACGGAGGAAGGTAGATTTTCCGGAGCCGGAGGCGCCGATGATCACCACCACCTCACCCTTGCGGATCTCGGTATGGATCCCCTTTAAAACTTCCAGCGCGCCAAAGCTTTTTTTCAAGTCCTCTACGCGGAGGATCACGTTTTTATCGCTCACTCTTACGAAGCCTCCTTTCCAAAAGCCCAACCAGTCGGGTCAGGATCAAAACGATGGCAAGATAGATCAGCGCCACCGTAATGAGGGGCATGTAGTTACTGTAGGTCAGGCTTCGGATCTTCAAACCGCCCTGGGTCAGATCGGCAACGCCGATATAGAAGGCCACGCTGGATTCCTTCAGCAGCGTAATAAACTCATTGGCCAGCGCAGGAAGCACAGCCTTGAAGGCCTGAGGAATGATAAAATGAACCATGGTAGCGGCATAGCCGAAGCCAAGGCTTCTGCCTGCCTCCATCTGTCCGCGGTCAATGGCCATAATACCGCCGCGCACGATCTCGGCCACGTAAGCGCCGGAATTGAGTCCGAAGCAAAGCACGGCCGAAAGAAATTTCGGCACACCGATAGGCAGCAACAAGACGAAATAGATGATCAAAAGCTGAACCATAACAGGGGTTCCGCGGATCACGCTCAAATAAACGCGGCAGACCTTATCGATCACGGTAAGGCCGCCCGTCATCTCGTTGGTGCAACGCACGATGGCCACCACAAAGCCCAGCACCACACCCATCAATCCTGCCAGCGCCGTAATGGAAAGGGTGGTTCCAAGCCCCTCCGCCAGATAGATCCAGCGGTTATCCTGCACGAAATTGCGGTGGAAATCCGTTGTAAAGCTTCTCCAGGCACGGACCACGAAGTTCCCCGTAACGGGCTGTGCGTTATCGTAATTGACGAGGCTGAAGCAATCCTTCAGCGCCGTGCGGAGGGTGGCGTTGTTGGTGATATCCACCGTTTCGTTTTTGTACTGTGCCGTGGTCAGGGTATCGATAAAACGGGGTAGCTCGGCCATACCGCCAAAAACAGCGTTGATCGCTTCATCGGACAGGTAGAGGCTGAATTCTCCCTCGGCAACCTCGTAGAGATACAGCGTCACCTCTCCTGCGGCAGGCTGAGCCGAGGAAATACAGGTGTCCAGCTTCTCCTTGAGCGTCAGACGGAGCTTAGTGGCATTCATCATTTTGCCCTCGTCCTTGGCCTCCTTAGAAATACGGTAGGCCTCGTTGATGAGGGAGGCGGAATCCTTTTTGACGGCAGAAAGCACGTCCAGCGTCTTGTAATCACACTGCAGGATCACGTCCTTGTTGGTGCCGAAGCTTACGTCCTTCACCGTGATCTGCACGTGCTCCAGCACGGCCATAGCACCGTCTGCCACAGGCTTGGGCAGGGAAAACAGCGTTTCCTCCACGATGCCTTGAGCCTCTTCCTTGCTGATCTCGCGGGAGGGGCGCACGTCGGTGAAGCTGTAGACCACAAAGGCTACCGCCGCCACCAAAAGAGCCGCCGCCACGCACCAAAGCACGAGGGATGAGGCCTTGATTTTCTTCTTCATATGGGGTCTCCTAAAACATGAATTAAGCAGGAATGAAGCATCACTCCTGCTTAATGAGTTATTTCATCAATAATTACTTGATGTACTTCGCAACGATGGCATCGATGGTGCCGTCGGCAATGAGCTCCTGAATGGCCTTATCCACGGCGGCGCGGAGCGCGTCGTTGCCCTTCTTGATGCAAGCGGCGTAGTCCTCGTCGGCGTAGGTGGTCTCAAGGATCTTCAAACCGGCATTGTTCTTCACAAAGGCCTTGGCAGGCTCGTTGTCGATGATCACGCAGTCAACGTCACCCTTCAGCAGAGCGTTGATGGCTTCGTTACCGTTGGGGTAAGCGGTTACAAGATCGGCACCGAAATCGTCGGTGGCGTAGGCATCACCGGTGGTACCCAGCTGAACGCCTACCTTGTAAGCCGCGCCATCGGCATACAGATCGTCAACGTGAGTGATGGCAGAGCCTTCGGGAACGACGATGGCCTGAACACCGTTGGCATAGCTGATGGAGAAGTCAACGTCCTTCAGTCTGTCCTCGGTCACGGTCATACCGGCAAGGCCGAAGTCGGCAGAGCCGGAGGAAACGGCGGTGATGATAGAATCGAAAGCCATATCCTCGATCACAAGCTCAAGGCCGAGCTTCTCTGCGATCTCAGCGGCGATCTCAGCATCGATACCGATGATCTTCTCGCCCTCGTAGTACTCGTAGGGCTGGAAGTAAGCGTTGGTAGCCATGATGAGCTTGCCTTCCTGCACGGTCACAAGCTTCTCTTCGGTCTTCTCTTCCCCTGTCTTGGTCTCGGGAGCAGTGGTCTTAGTCTCTTCCTTAGCGCAGGAGGTGAAGGCAAAGGCCGCACCCATGAGAAGGACCATGGAAAGAACCAAGCAAATAATCTTTTTCATGATAGTTTCTCCTTTTGATAGATTTTGAAATTGCTACCAATATGATACACAATTTTGAGGTTTTCGTCAAGACAATCTTGTGTTTTTCTCCCCATTCGGTCTATTTTCCGTTCCTTTTTCATAGCAATAGCAAAAAGGAGGAATTGATATGAAGAAAAACTTATTTCGCTTAGGCGCCTTTCTTCTTGCTCTTTTCATGCTTTCCACCGCCGTTTTTGCCCTGCCTGCAGAGGAGCCTTCGGCAGAGACGGCCATTGAGCCTGTTGTCGACAGTCTGAAGCTGCCCGCAAAAAGTGCCATTCTCATCGAACAGACCACGGGGCAGGTGCTCTACGCGCAAAACCCCGACGAGCGGCTCCCTATCGCCAGCGTTACCAAGGTCATGACCTTGCTTTTGACCATGGAGGCCCTGTCGCAGGGCATCATTCATTTGGAGGATGCCGTTCCCATCAGCGAAACGGCCGCTTCGCAGGGCGGTAGCCAGGTGTTTCTGGAGCCCGGCGAGCACATTACCCTCCACGAGGTCCTGAAGGCCGTGTTCGTTTCCAGTGCCAACGACGGTGCCGTGGCTCTGGCGGAGCTGATCTCGGGCAGTGTTGACGCCTTTGTGGCCGCCATGAACGACCGTGCCGCCGCCTTGGGCATGCACGACACCGTTTTTTGCAATCCTACGGGGCTGGATGATAACGATACGGGGCTTTCCACGGCCCGCGACGTAGCCATTATGAGCCGCGCGCTGTTGGCCTTTGAGGAGATCTACCCCTACACCACCATCTGGACGGACAGCATTCGGGACGGCGCCTTCGGCCTTGCCAACACCAACAAGCTCGTCCGCTTCTATTCCGGTGCTACGGGACTGAAAACAGGCAGTACCTCCAAAGCAAAATTCTGTGTCTCCGCCTCCGCCGAGCGGGCAGGACTGAAGCTTTGCGCCGTTGTGCTGGCGGGCGAGACCAGCAAGGATCGCTTCCAGGCCGCCAGAACCATGCTGGATTGGGGCTTTGCCAATTTTGCCTACTATACTCCGGAGGAGGCTTCCCTCTCCCCCATTCCCGTTTGGGGCGGTACGGAAGGCGAGGTCTCCGTTAAGGCTGCTCTCTCGGGCATGCTCCTGCCCAAGACCGACGCCATGGGCGTGACAAGTCAGGTCATCCTTGATCCTGAGCTTTCCGCCCCCGTAGAAGCGGGACAAAGGGTGGGCTGCATCCGCTATTTGAAGGGAGACGCCATCCTCTACGAGGAACCCGTCGTTACGGAATGCGCCGTACCCCGCCTGACCCTGTGGCAGATCTTCTGCCGTCTCCTCTCCTGCTCCCTCTTCGGATAAAAAAAGCCTCTCCGTTCGGAGAGGCTTTTACTTTTTACTTTGTGCGCAGGGCGCGGGTGGCGTTGAG
This sequence comes from Clostridia bacterium, assembly GCA_017414535.1. Taxonomy (GTDB): domain Bacteria; phylum Bacillota; class Clostridia; order Oscillospirales; family SIG627; genus RGIG5579. Next base: position 34,705 of record JAFQMA010000013.1, read on the forward strand.
GACGGCAAGGAACAATACGCCCACGTCGGAAAAGACAGCCAGCGCAATGGGCACATTCAAAAAGAAGAGATTGGGGATCAGCACCACAAGCTTTATGCCTACGGAAAGAATGATGTTCTGCCACACGATGCCCATGGTCTTGCGAGCGATACGCACCGCACGGGCAACTCCTGCGGGCTTATCCTCCATGAGCACCACGTCTGAGGCCTCCATGGCCGCGTCTGCGCCGATTCCTCCCATAGCAATGCCTACGTCTGCGGCTGCCAGGGCGGGAGTATCGTTGATGCCGTCACCTACGTAGCCCAGGGTGCGCCCTTGGGGGAGCTCCGCCTTCAGGCGGGACAGAGCAGTGAGCTTTTCCTCGGGAAGCAGGCCGCCGTAGTGCTCTGTGATTTCCAGCTCTGCGGCAACAGATGCCACCACGCTCTCACGGTCACCGGAAAGAAGAGCCGTTTTCGTGATGCCGAGTCTTTGCAGGCTTTGCAGGGTCTCCTTGGCATCGGGGCGAACGCGGTCAGACACCACGATGTGCCCCAGATAGGTCCGATCCATGGCAACGTGCACCACGGTGCCGTGATGGGTGCATTTTTCGCAGGGGTGCACCTCCACCCCGTATTGCTCCATAAGGGACTCGTTGCCTACCAGAACGGTCTTTCCGTCGATGACCGCCTCCACGCCACGACCTGTCAGCTCTCGCACCTTGCCGATGCGGGCAGGATCGATCCTCCCGCGGAAGGCCGCCTTCAGGGAATGGGAAATGGGATGGTCGGTATAATGCTCACCCGCCGTGGCCCATTCCAGAAGCTCCTCCTCCCCGATGATATCGGGATGGATGGCGGTAACGGCAAATTCTCCACCCGTCAGGGTGCCCGTTTTGTCAAAGGCCACGGTGCTCAAACGGGACAGCGCTTCAATGCTCTCCGCACCCTTGATGAGCACACCGTGACGGCTTGCACAGCCGATGCCGCCGAAAAAGCTCAGAGGCACACTAATAACCAGGGCGCAGGGGCAGGAGATCACAAGACAGCCGATGGCCTTGTGAAGCCACACGTTAAAATCACCGCCAAACAGCGGGGGCACCACCAGGATCAACAGGGCAAGGATCACAACTGCAGGAGTATAATAGCGGGCAAAACGGGTGATGATCTTTTCCGTTTGGCTTTTTTTGTCCCCCGCCTCCTCCACCAGGTGAAGAATACGACTGACGGTACTCTCGCCGAATTCTTTTTCCACCCGCAGAGTCAGGGGGCCGTTCATATTGATGCAACCGCTGAGCACAGAGTCTCCCACCTCGGCGGCCTTGGGGGCGCTTTCTCCCGTAAGGGCGGCGGTGTCCAGGAAGGAGCTTCCCTCCACCACTACGCCGTCCAGCGGGATCCGCTCACCGGGGAGCACCAGGATCAGATCGCCCACCGATACCTTATCGGGAGATACGGTCTGCTCCGCACCATTCTTCAGCAAGGTTGCCTGATCGGGACGGATCTCCATAAGGGAGGCAATGCTCTTGCGACTGCGTGCCACGGCACGGCTCTGAAAATACTCGCCGATGCGGTAAAGGATCATAACCATGACCGCCTCCCCTGCCTCGCCGATACCGAGGGCGCAAAGAGAAGCTAAGGACATGAGGAAATTTTCATCGAAGATCCTGCCGTGGAAAAGCCCCACTACCGCTTTTTTCAAAACGGGAAAGCCCGACAGCAGGTAAGCGGGCAGAAATGCCGCAGCGCAAAGCAGAGTCCCTTCCTCGTAAAGGCCGAGCTTTTCACCTGCCAAAGCCGCCACGAACAGCACCGCCGCGGCCAGGATCAGCCACAGCTCTCTTCTTTCCGCTCCGTCGGTTTCCGGTTTTTCCTCCGAAAAGCGCAGGGTGGGCTCCACGGAACGGCTCACCCTCTTCACCTCGGCATACACACGGGCAAAGCTCTGTGCCTCTGCCTCCAGCGTCATTTTCATGGCAACGAAATTTACACTGACGGACTGAACGCCCTCCACGCGGCGGATCGCCTCCTCCACCTCCATGGCACAGTGGGCGCAGTCCAATCCTTTGATATGATAGATCTTTTTCATTCCCTGATATGCTCCAATCCTTGGTCTAACAGCTCCTCCACGTGGCCGTCTGCCAGTGCGTAAAACAGCATCTTACCTTCCCGTCGATAGCGCACCAAATGGACGCTGCGCAACAATTTTAACTGATGGGATACGGCGGACGGTGTCGCATCAAGCAGGGCGGCAAGATCTCCCACACACAATTCTCCCTGCCGCAAAAAGGACAGGATGCGGGCTCTGTGTGGATCGGAAAACATTTTAAAAAAATCCGTCAGGTGCCGGATCTCCCCCTCGTCGGGGACCCTACCCTGCCGCTCGATCGCCTCCTTCTCTTCCAAAAAGAGATAGGGAGTGATCCTCTCCATTTTCTCCATGGCTCCTCCTTAACAATTGAATATCTGTTCAAATGTTATTTTATCACCGTTTTTCGCCGTTGTCAAGGGAGAAAAAAAGAAAAACGCTCTCCCGAGGGAGAGCGTTTTAAAAATACGATCAGTGGCAAATGCAGATCTCGGTGTCCTTGTCGAACAGGTGGAGACGGTTGATATCGAAGGCAACCTTGATCTGGTCGCCAACCTTTGCCTTGGAGCGGGGAGATACGCGAGCGATGAAGTTCTGCTCCTGGCTGTTGAGATACAGGAAGATCTCGGCGCCCATCAGCTCGGTTACGTCAACGGTAGCGTCGATGACCCAATCAGCAAACTGGGAGAGATACATGGGCTCGTCGTGAATTGCCTCGGAACGGATACCGGCAATGACTTCCTTGCCAACGTAAGCGTCCAGACCCTCGGTCTCGGCCTTTTCCTCGGGAAGCTTGAAGCTGTTTTCACCGAAGGTGAAGAACAGGCCTTCTTCGCCTCTCTTCTTCTCCAGCTTGCCGTTGATGAAGTTCATCTGAGGCGTGCCGATAAAGCCTGCAACGAAGAGATTCACGGGGGAGTCGTACAGATTTTGGGGAGTATCTACCTGCTGGATGATACCGTCCTTCATAACCACGATACGGGAAGCCATGGTCATAGCCTCGGTCTGGTCGTGGGTTACGTAGATGAAGGTGGTCTGCAGCTTCTGGTGAAGCTTGGTCAGCTCGGTTCTCATGGAAGCACGGAGCTTAGCATCCAGGTTGGAAAGAGGCTCGTCCAGAAG